>JBJEZE010000029.1:0-4773 GCA_051887235.1 Butyricicoccus sp. | reverse complement strand
CACTTTGTCACCGAACATGTCCACACTCCGGGCCATCCGGACGACTGCGACTGTCCTATCTGCAATCCTCACACCGAGTATTGCGACATCTGCGGCGAATCACTGGCCAAGTGCACCTGCGTTATGCCGGATGAGAAGATGGAAAAGCGTGTTTACATTCTGGATGGCATTGACTGCGCAAACTGTGCGGCAAAAATTGAAGCCAAGATCCGTCAGATGCCGGAAGTCGAATACGCAACTGTGACCTTCGCAACCAAACAGCTTCGCGTCGCCGCACCGGATCACACCGGCCTGATGGAAAAAATGCAGCAGGCCATTGACGCGATTGAAGATGGTGTCACGCTGATCCCACGAAATCGGAAAAAAATCTCGTCGGTTTCCAAAACCAAACTATACGTATTAGAGGGTCTGGACTGCGCCAACTGCGCGGCAAAGATTGAAACCCGTCTGAAATCGCTGGACGGCGTCGATGATGTCTCCATCACCTTTGCCACCAAACAGATGAAGCTGTCTGCCAAAGATCCGGATGCACTCATTCCCACCATCAAAACCACGATTGATTCCATGGAAGACGGCATTACCATCATTCCAAAGGAAACCGCAAAGCGTGAGGAAAATAAGGAAGAAAAGAAACCGGGACTGCTTGACAATCCGCTGGTCAGCATCGCGGTCGGTGCCGTCCTGCTTGTCATCGGTGAGATCATGGAACACGTCGGCGCACCCTCTCTGGCTATGCTTGCAGTACTGGTTGTGGCGTATCTCATTCTCGGCGGCCGCGTCCTTATGACGGCGCTGCGCAATATCCGAAAAGGCCAGGTCTTCGATGAAAATTTCCTGATGGGTATTGCCACCCTCGGTGCGTTTGCCATTGGAGATTGGCCGGAAGCGGTCGGTGTCATGCTGTTCTACCGTATCGGCGAGTTCTTTGAGGAACGTGCGGTGGAAAAGAGCCGCGCACAGATTATGGATGCCATCGACATGCGTCCGGAGGTCGTCAATCTGGTTGTCGGCGAGGACATTCGCGTCATCGACGCAGAAGAAGCGGTCATTGGTGATATTCTGATGGTTCGTCCGGGCGACCGCATCCCTCTGGACGGCGTCGTTCTGGAAGGCGAATCCCGCATTGATACCTCTCCGGTCACCGGTGAACCGGTTCCGGTCAAGGTTTCTTCCGGGGATCTGGTCACTTCCGGTTGTGTCAACACCTCCGGCCAGCTCAAGATCCGCGTCGAAAAGGTTTTGGAAGAATCCATGGTCACCCGTATTCTGGATTCTGTGGAAAACGCAGCGGCCAGCAAGCCGAACATCGACAAGTTCATCACCCGGTTCTCCCGTGTTTACACCCCGTTTGTTGTGTTCTTCGCCCTGTTCGTTGCGATTGTACTGCCGTTTATCATTCCGAGCTGGCATTACTTCGTAGATCCGGCATACACCGGTGAAATCGGCGTCCTGTACGGTACGTCCGGTACCGCTTCGGTCTTCACCGCTCTGACCTTCCTGGTCATCAGCTGTCCGTGCGCTCTGGTACTGAGCGTCCCGCTGGCCTTCTTCTCCGGCATCGGTGCCGGCTCCAAGAAAGGCATCCTGTTCAAGGGCGGCGTTGCCATTGAGGCGCTGAAAAACGTCAAGGCAGTCGTCATGGACAAAACCGGCACCATCACCAAAGGCAATTTTGTCGTTCAGCGCGCTGTTCCCGCAGACAGCAGCCTCTCTCCGGACGAGCTTCTGGCCATCAGCGCAAGCTGCGAGCTGTCCTCCACCCATCCGATCGGCAACAGCATTGTCTCCGCTTCCGAAGAAAAGGGGCTGGACATCGAGCGTCCGTCTGAGGTCGAGGAAATTGCCGGCCACGGCATCCGTGCCGTCACCAGCAGAGGCGAAGTGCTCTGCGGCAACCGCAAGCTGATGGAGCGTTTCCACATTGATCTGTCTGCATATGAAAAACAGGACTTCGGTGCTGAGGTTTTGACCGCATTGAACGGAACGTTTATCGGTCATATCATCATTTCTGATACCATCAAGGGAGATGCCGTTGAGGCGATTGCCCGTACCAAAAAACTGGGCATTGTCACGGCGATGCTGACTGGCGACGCAGAGGACAGCGCACAGGCGGTTGCAACGGAAACCGGAATTGATGAGGTGCATGCAAAACTTCTGCCGCAGGATAAGTTCAGCGAGCTGAAAAAAATCCGTGAGAAGCACGGCAGTGTCATGTTCGTCGGTGACGGCATCAACGACGCTCCGGTTCTGGCTGGCGCGGATGTCGGTGCAGCCATGGGCAGCGGTGCAGACGCTGCGATTGAAGCCGCTGACGTCGTGTTCATGACCTCTGAGGTCTCTGCCATCCCGCAGGCGATCGAGCTCGCCCGTGCAACCGGACGTATTTCCTGGCAGAATGTATACTTTGCCCTCGCGGTTAAGATCATCGTCATGCTGATGGGTCTGTTCGGCTATGCAAACATGTGGATTGCAGTGTTCGCGGATACCGGCGTTGCGGTGCTCTGCCTGCTGAATTCCATCCGTATTTTGTATCGTAAATAAATCAATATCACGTATTCTCTGAACAAGGCTGCCGCACATGTGTGGCAGCCTTGTTTCATGTATGCAGAACCTGTGTCCTCTGCTGTGTTACAGGCAGATCCGTCTGGTTGCGATCAATTCCTGAAATTTCCTGTCATGCTCTACAAAAATCATTGTCGGGGCAGCCTCCTGAACAAGCTGTTCTATCTGCATCCGTGAATAGATATCAATATAATTGAGCGGCTCATCCCACACGTAGAGATGCGCCTTTTCACACAAACTCTTGGCCAGGAAAATCTTTTTCTTCTGGCCTGCTGAATAGTCCTCCATCCTTTTTTCAAACTGTATCCGTTCAAACCCCATCTTTCTGAGAATCGCCCGAAACAATGGTTCTTCTAACGAATGCTCCCTTGCAAATTCGGTTGGTGTCCCGCTCAACCAAGAGGTATCCTGCGGGACATAGGAGATCTGAAGACCGGAGGCAAGCGAAACTGTCCCGGAATGATGGATCGGCTCACCAATCAACAATTTCAACAGACTGCTTTTTCCGCTCCCGTTTTTTCCATCCAGTACAATACGGTCTCCCTGCTTTACTTCAAAGGAGATCGGTTCGCAAATCGCGCTGTCCTCATATGTTATGGAAACCTGTGAGACAGATGCTATCCTTTTGCTGTGATGCGGCAATGCATGCATCCGCAGTTTGTCTGCTGATTCTGTATTTTGAAGCAACGCTGCTTTTTTCTCTACAGCCTGCATCTTACGTGTTTCCAGCACTTTGGCCCGTTTCATCATCTTGGAAGCCTTGTGCCCAATGTATCCCCGATCAACCGGTCCATTCCCATGCTTGGTCTGTTCGATGCGATCTGACCACACCGTTGTTCGCTGTGCTGCCTGCTGCAACTGACGAATATCTTTCTGCAATTTCCGATTTTGCATCTGTTCAAACAACTGTTGACGTTCGAAATTCGTCATCCACGTCGAAAAATTTCCGCTCTGCACATCCACCGTTGTCCGGTTGATGGATAAAATATGATCCACACAGCCGTCCAGAAAACAGCGGTCATGAGAGACAAGAATATAACCGTTCTTTCTCTTCAGATAATCTGACACCACTTGTCGCGCCTTCGCGTCCAGATGATTGGTTGGTTCATCAATCAGCGGGAAATGGCCCTCTTTGAGAAAAAATGCTGCAAGTAAGACCTTGGTTTGTTCGCCGTTAGAAAGCGTTTCAAACGGCTGCCACAATACCTCCGCTTCCACATCCAGATAAGAACACTCCCGCAAAAATTCCCAATCCTGTGCGTCAGGGCATATTTCGTTCAGGACTTCGATTGTCATACAACTTTTATCGCAGACAGGATAGGGGAAATACTCAAATGGGACTCCGCTGACAATCGTTCCGCTATACTCGTACTCATGGAGCAGCAAACGCAGCAGCGTTGTTTTCCCACGTCCATTCCTCCCAATCAATCCAAGTTTCCAGTCCGTATCAATCTGAAAGCTGCAATGTTTAAAGATTGTATCATAGCTCCCTGGGTAGGAAAACGTTAAATCGGTTGCTTTGATCATTGACATAGGATGTAATTTCCTCCTTTCGAAAGATGCTGTCAAAAAAATGAGCTGCAAGAAAGAACCTTTCCGCAGCTCATCACAGCACAAATCAATCACTGATACAAAGTGATACATTCTGTATTATGAAAGAAGGAAGACAATGTACTTTCTTGCAAAGGACAGCAACAATCCAGCATCGACGGATTACTGCCAATATGTATCAATTTACTTGCAAGAAAAAGAAATCATCGTCACACCTCTTTTGTATATTGGGAATATTATATCATATATCGGGCGAAATGCAAGAATTTCATAAAACAACGACTTCAATTCCGGATAATACAAAAAAGACCGGAAAACCGGTCTTTTTTGCAATGACTATTGTGAGACAGCAGTCACACTGCTTCTCTATTGTGTAGGCATCGACCTATCTTCCCGGGCCGTCGCCAGCCAAGTATTGTCGGCGTAAATGAGCTTAACTACCGTGTTCGGAATGGGAACGGGTGTACCCTCATCACAAATAACACCTACTTTTCTTTTTGCAGAAAAAGAAAAGTAGGCAAAAGAAAAATGTTCGTTTTTCTTTCTTCCAGCATTTCTTTTCCTTAAAAAGAAACCACAATTAATATAGCATACTCACTATGCTATGTCAAGAGAAAATTTGGTGACCCGTGGGAGAATCGAACTCCCGTTTACGGCGTG
>JBJEZE010000028.1:52049-59145 GCA_051887235.1 Butyricicoccus sp. | reverse complement strand
ATGCCATCCGCGTTGTCCGCGACATCAGCACTCAATTCTGCCAAAATACGCTCAACCTCCGCCTTTTCTTTTCCCTGCAATACCTTGATCTGGTTGTTGGCGTCCACGACCTGCGCCGGTTCGATGAACAGCGTTGCACCCGACGACGAGACATCATGCACCATACCGGGCATGTCGCCGCGGTGTTCGCTTTTGACCGGGATAACAAACCGTCCATCGCGCTGGGTAATCAAACTTTCCTGCAAATACTTGGAATACGACGGCGATGAGACGATATGGTTCAACGTCTCGCGCACGCGTGCATTCTGTTGGCGCATCGCACGGCGAATGTTGGCCAACTCTGCCGATGCAGCGTCTGCGACCTCTTCTTCGCTGATAATCGCACGGTTGATCTTCTGCTGCAAATAACGGTTGGTCTGAATGCGGGCGAAGTCCTCGTCCAGCGACGTTTTCTCCCCCTTCTCCGCCTGTTCCGCACCGTATTTGCTCACCTGGTTTGCCGCATGCAGCAAAGAAGCCACATCCAGCAACTCACGTGTGCTCAAAACGCCGCCCCGCTCTGCGCGGCTCAACGACGCTCCCACCTCGCGGATTCCTCCAAACGCCGGAGTGCCGCTGGTCGTCATCATATCCTTTGCGTCCTGCGTCTGCTGCAGCAGCAGGCGAACATCTTCTGCATCGTGCAGCGGCCGAAGCTCCCGCGCCTGCTGTTTTGCCATGCGGCTGACACACAGGTCTTCCAGCTCCTGCAGGATCGTGTAATATTCTAATGTTTTTAAACTCTTTTCTGACAATTTACTCATTTTTCTATCTTCTCCACATACTTTCCCAGTCATTGAAATCTCTGTGTAATAAAGTACATGTTCCGCAGTATCATTTTCTGATTTTTCGCCTTCACGTCTATTTTCTTCATACTCACAGCTGATTTTCGCTGTATCATATTATTTTATATCAGGAAACAGCGAATGATAAAAATCCAGCGTCGGAAAGTGCTCGTCCAGATGATACAGCAGATACTGCTCGCACAGCTTTCCCAACGCCGAAGCCGTTGTTTCATTTAATTGAAATGAAAATAATTTTTTGCCGTCGCAGAACAAAATATGCCGCATGGCCGCCAGCATCCCGCTGGTCACTGTGTGGTAGGTTCCGCCAATCCGGCTGCGGCATTGGCTGCACAGCAGATTCCCCTCTTCGATCAGGAAAGATACGCCGTCGTCGAACTCCGTCGTCCCGCATGCACCGCACTGCAGAAGATCCGGCATAAAGCCCATGATCGCCGCCAAGCGCAGTTCAAACGCCGGCTTGACGATCTGTACCGGACGGTTCTGCTTATCCATAGCGTACAGCGCCCGGAGAAACATCGGCAGCAGCTCCGGGGAAATACTGTCCTCTTCCGAGGCAATACCGGACAGCTCTGCCAGATAGCAGCAGAGCGCATAACGTTCAATGTGGCTGGTAATCGCCCAAAAAGACATCTCCACCGACGCATCGTTCAGTGTATATCGGCTGCCAGAGGCATACAGCGTGAACTCGCTGTAACAGAACAACCGCACAGCGTTTGCCAGCGATCCCCGCTTTCGGCGGATGCCGCGGCACAGCACCTCGATTTTGCCCATTTCTTCGGTCAAAACCGTGATAAACCGATCGGCCTCTCCGAAATCGGTCTCCCGGATGACCAGACCTTTTACCGTGATGTGCTGCATGGCAGATTATTCGTCCTCATAACCGAAATTGCGCATCTGGTACTGGTTGTTGCGCCAATCTTCCTTGACCTTGACCCACAGCTCCAAAAACACCTTGGCATCCAGCAGTTCCTGAATATCCACGCGCGCCTGTGCGCCGATTTTCTTCAGCATAGAGCCGCCTTTGCCGATGATGATGCCCTTGTGGCTCTTTTTCTCACAGTAGATCGTGGCGTTGATCTCAATCAGGCCGTCCTTACGCTCTTTCATGCGCTCCACTGCAACCGCTGTGCCGTGCGGCACTTCCTTGTCCAAAAGCAGCAGCATTTTCTCGCGGATAATCTCCGCCGCCAACTGCCGCTCTGGCTGATCGCACAGCATATCATCCGGAAACAGCTGCGGACCTTCGATGGCAAACTTCTCAAATTCTTCAAACAGGATGTCCGTATTCTGTCCGGTCAGGGCAGAAATCGGGACAACTGCGTCAAATTCGTGCCGCTGCGAATACGCCGCGATGACTGCCAGCAGATCCTCGTTTTTCACCGTATCAATCTTGTTAATAATCAGGACAGACGGCATGTGGAACTCCTTGATCCGCGCAATCAATTCTTCCTCCGCAGCGCTGATCTTTGGGGTCGGATCAACCACCAGCGCGGCGATATCCACATCGGATACCGTATCCCGCACAACCTTTACCATATAATCGCCCAGACGAGAGCGCGGCTTGTGCAGACCCGGCGTATCCTGAAAGATAAACTGGCAGTTTCCGCGGGTCAGCACACCGGTGATACGGGTGCGCGTCGTCTGCGGCTTATTGGAAACAATCGCGATCTTCGCGCCGACCAGGTGATTCAGCAAAGTGGATTTGCCGACATTCGGCTGTCCCACGATTGAAATAATAGCACTTTTGGTTACACTCATACGTTTTCCTCTTCCTCTCCGCGGTTCAGTCCCAGACGGCTCAGCACCGCTTCCTCATGCTCCCGCTGCAAGCAGCGCTCCTGTTCACTGCGCTCGTGGTCATATCCCACCAGATGCAGCATGGAATGCACGGTCAGGAAGCCGCATTCCCGTTCCACGGAATGTCCGTATTCTTCCGCCTGCATACACGCGCGGTCATAATTCAATATCATATCGCCTAAAAACAGCGACTGATCCTCCGGATTGCGGTCAAACTCCACATCCTCCGGCCATTCTCCATTATAAAAATCCAGCATCGGGAAGGACAATACATCCGTAACCATGTCCTTGTCCCGCTGCTCGGCGTTAATCTGCCGAATGGTCTCGTTATCCACGATTGTGACATCGACAAAGCTGTTTTCCGGCGCTTCTTCCTGCTCCAGTGCGGCACAGGCACAGCGGGTAATCAATTCCGAAACCTCCGCCAAGTTGTCCAGCTCGACTTCCGGCGTAATGCGAATCCGATAGTTCATGCCGTTCCTCACTTTCTCACCGAACGACGACGATCCGCCTCCGCCTTATTGCGGCGCAGTTCCTTCTGCTTTTCGTAGTTGTCATACGCGCGGACAATGCGCTGTACCAGCTCATGGCGGACGACATCCCGGTCCGTCAGGATACACTGCGCGATGCCGTCGACATTTTTCAAAACCTTCATCGCTTCCTTCAATCCGCTGACGCGCTCACCCGGCAGGTCAATCTGCGTGATGTCGCCGGTCACAATCGCCTGCGACCCAAAGCCGATACGCGTCAGGAACATTTTCATCTGCTCCGGTGTGGTATTCTGAGCTTCATCCAGAATAATAAAGCTGTCATCCAGCGTCCGGCCGCGCATATACGCCAAAGGCGCAACTTCGATGCTGCCGCGCTCCAGAAGCTTGGAGAAGCTCTCCGCTCCAAACATATCGTACAGTCCATCATACAGCGGACGAAGATACGGATCCACCTTACTCTGCAGATCGCCCGGCAGAAAGCCCAGCTTTTCGCCGGCTTCGACCGCCGGACGGGTCAGAATAATGCGGCTGACCTTTTTGTCCCGGAATGCGGCTACCGCGGCCGCAACCGCCAGATAGGTCTTGCCGGTGCCCGCCGGCCCTATGCCCATCGTGATGGTATTGTTTCGAATCGCTTCCATATAGCGTTTCTGTCCCAGCGTTTTGGCCTTGATGGGTTTACCCTTTGAAGTGATGCAAACCACATCTTTGCCGATCTCCGTGACCTGATTTTCCCGTCCGTCCCGCACCAGTCCAAGAACATACTGAACCGTCTGTGTACCAATGCTCTCTCCACGGGAGGCCAAGGTGATCAGCGACTGAATGGTACGCTGCGCAAGAGATACATTCTCCGCATCTGCGCCGGAAATCTTCAATTCGCTGTCACGGTTGACCACGGTGACATCCAGCTCTTTTTCCAATACCTTCATATTCTCGTCAAAAGCACCAAAAATGCCAATCAGCAGTTCGATGGCCTCGACGTGCATGGACAGTTCTGCCATTTACGTTTCGCTCTCCTCGTTCTCGTTGGATTCCTGTGTAATTTCGCTTTGTGTCCGTCCATCCTCAACTTCCGCGCCGATCTGTTCATAGCACCATACGCTTGTCTGTGCAGTCAGACGTCCATCCTGCTGCTCCCAGGTGATTTCAGAGGAAATCAAACTTCCCTCTTCTATCTGCGCCAACGCGTCCCGCCGTGCCGCGGATCGGATGCGGGCCAGCAGGCGATTTTCCTGCACCGTCTCGGTTCGGACGGTATAATACCGGCAGGTTTCTGAATACAGTGCAATCGGGAGTGTCAGCCAGTCGTTGAGCCGGACATAACGAACCAATGATATTCTATCACATTTTTCTTCGCTTGGACACCGCTTTTGATAGAAATTTATCCGCGTCTTTCCGAGACAGAGCGCATACCGCGTCGAAACCTGTCCGGTGTACTGTTTTTTCTGCACGCAATCCGTCATCACATAGGTCTGGTTTTGTTTGGTCTCCGCCCAGATTTCCGCCGCAGCGCTGACCAGATACCGCTCTCCCCACTCGGTATGCGGCTCGACCAATGCGTCTACCAGTATCTCTCCCCGCACCACGGCATCGTTGGTTTTGTGCTCGGGTGTGCCGCGGTGGACGATCTGCTTTTGGATCACGCCGTCCTTTGTGGCCACAACGCTCCGGATGGTCGCTCGGTTTTCCAGCTCGGGAGCATCTTTAGCGGCGCCGGTCACAACAGACAGAATGCATCCGTCCACATTGACAGCAAAAAACGACAGATCCTCCCGTGTTTGCATCATATACGCTTTGAGCTGCTTCGCGTCAATGCTGTCCGAGCGGATGCCAGTGTGTACACCCATTTGCTCCAGCTCCTGCATCACCGCCATTCCATCTACCCCGTCCGGAAATTCCGTCTGAATCACCCAGATCCGCGTATTCAACTGGACACAGACTGCCGCGATCAACACCAAACCGAGCCAAATTCCGTACCGACTCCGCCATCGTTTCCACACAAACGGCAGTCCCATACGCCGTACAATATGCACCCGACAGCGTGTTCTGCGATGCACGGCATACAGCTGATACCATTCCCGAACGGTAATCCGTGCCGTCATCTCGTCAAGATCGGTTCGGTGTATCCGCGCAGGCTGTACTCCAGCTGCCGCACAGCGATTCAGAAACCGTTCCAGCTCTGCGCCATGAATGCGCAGTTCTATCTCACCCGCCAGCCAGCGAAGCACCCGGTTTATCATCTTTCAGCCCTCCGTGACAAATCCAACGCCGGAAATCGTTCCGCAGATGGACAATTCGTTGCTGTCCAGTGTCTCCAGCTCCAGTCCATCTCCTGTAATCCCAATTTCCAGCTTCCCGCATCGAATCCGCATTTCTTCCGGACTGTACACGGTGATCACACACCGTCCGCTGATGACAATCTTCCGGTTGCCGTCCAATTCCAACGCCGGTATTCCAAACGGACTGTGTTCCATGCCCTCGCCCCCCGTTGATGTTTATGCAAAAACCAAAGGAGGAATGCCCCATTGTTTTCTATCGCCGCTGCCGCCATACTTCTGGTCTTAACTACGCGGTACCCCGCTGCCTGTGCGCAAGCTGTTCAGCAAGGTATGACGCTGTGCCTGACCCGTGCGATTCCATCGCTGTTTCCCTTTTTCGTCGCTTCCTGTCTGACCATCCATTCCGGTCTGGCATCCGCACTGTCCCATCTGTTTTCGCCGCTTCTTCGGCGCCTGCGCCTTCCGTCCTGCAGCAGCGCCGCCCTTCTGCTCGGCTTCCTGGGCGGCTATCCCACCGGCGCACAGACGGTTTCCGAGCTTCTGAACAGCGGGCAGTGCAGTAAAAAAGACGCCAATCGTCTGATTTTATTCTGCAACAATACCGGACCGGCCTTCTTAATCGGCATGTGCGGCAGTACGCTGTTCCAATCGGTACGCGCCGGACTGTTTCTGTACGCAGTACACATTGCATCCGCCTGCCTGATCGGTCTGTTGTTCGGCCGGACGCAGGAAACAGACTCCGATTTGAATCCCTCTGTTTCTCCCGTCCGCCTGACCGAGTGTCTGACTCATTCCATTCGACAGGCCGGAATCATTACTCTGACGGTGACCTCGTTTATCTTATACTTCCATGTCCTGCTTTCGCTGCTGTCCGAGACGGGGCTTCTGTCTCATATGACCGCAGGTCTTGGAACGCTGCTTCCCCTTTCCTCAAGCGGCATACAGGCGCTGCTGGTCGGAAGTATGGAACTGACCTCCGGGCTGTCGCTCCTCGCCAGCGCTTCTCTTCCTCCCCCGGCGGAGCTGCTGTGCTGCTCCGGGTTATGCGCGTTCGGCGGCCTCTGTGTGTTATTTCAGTCCGCAGCAGCCGCGCCGCAGCTGAAATTTTCCCGCATCTTTCTCGGAAAACTACTGCATGCAGGGGTCGCGATTGCGCTCACTGCGGTGCTGCTCCCGCTCTCCGGGCTGTGAATTCTGTCTTTTCTGACGTATCTCTGAAAAATTGGGTGGAAACTGCGGAACAAATACGCTATAATAAAGTCGTTCATCCATCAAACAGGAAGGAGACCAATCATGTTCCGCTTTTTCCGGAAAAACTATTTATACAGCAAATCGATTGATCCGCACTGCGCCTATTGCGCCCATTGTACGAAAGACAACGAACATCAGGGTGTTTGTGATCTTCGCGGCATTGTCGCGCTGGCCGGACAGTGCAAGAAATTTGTCTATAACCCACTGATGCGTATTCCGCCCAAACCCGCGCGTATTCGCGGCCGGTTTACGGACGAGGACTTTTTCTTTGAGGCGCGCCAGCCGGAGGAGGAGGAACTGGAGGAAACCGATCCGACTCCGTCTGAACCACTCCCGGAGGAAAACAAAAGCAAGGAGGTTCATAACGAATGACTACCAAAAAGAAGCTGCTCTCTCTGCTTCTTGCTCTGATGCTGACTGCGGTTCCGCTGAT
>JBJEZE010000028.1:0-51949 GCA_051887235.1 Butyricicoccus sp. | reverse complement strand
AAAAGAAGCTGCTCTCTCTGCTTCTTGCTCTGATGCTGACTGCGGTTCCGCTGATGCCTGCCGCAGCGGCGGAGGACACGGAAGGTACACCGTCAGAGACAACACAGGCAGCAGACAGCAGCTCGGACAGCAATGCAGATACCAACAACAACTCGGACGAACCGTCCGATGAGGACAGCGCAGAACAGGGTGCATCCGATCAAGCGGAGACGGCCAAAGAGGAAGAGGAAACGGAAGATCTCGATCCAACCATTTCCCTGGACGCCGGCGCCTCCATCTGTGTCAGTGCGGAGACGGGCGACATTATTCACGAGTACAATTCGAAAGAGCCCATGTATCCGGCTTCGACGACCAAGATCCTGACCGCTCTGGTGGTACTGGACAACTGTGAGGATCTGAGCGAGACTGTGACGATGGAACACTCCGACTTCACCGATGTGGAAAACGGCGCCAGCACGGCAGGATTGCTGGAGGGCGAAACGGTCACTGTTGAGAGCCTGCTGTACTGCCTGCTGCTACCGTCCGGCAACGAAGCGGCCAATGCGCTGGCACGGTACATCGGCGGTGACGTTGCAACCTTTGTTCAGATGATGAATGATACAGCCGACGAACTTGGCTGCGTGAACAGCAACTTTGTCAACACAAATGGTCTGCACGACGACAACCATTACACCTGTGCCTATGATCTGTATCTGATTGCGCAGGCCGCCATGAAGTATGAAAGCTTCCAGACGATTGTCAATACCGCTCAGAAAAAGCTGCCTGCATCCAACATGCAGGAGGAGCGCATCATCTATACGACCAACGAACTGATCTTCAGCACCTATTCTCCGCTGTATTACGCCAACTGCTACGGCATCAAAACCGGTCATACAACCCCAGCCGGATATTGTTTGGTTTCGTACGCCAAAAATGCAGATCTCGGACTGTCCTACTATACGGTTGTGTTAGGCTGTCAGTACGACGACAAGGCCTCCACCGCAGGCAGCTTTGTGGAAACCCGCGAGCTGTTTGACTGGGCGTTCCAGAACTTCTCTATGCGCACGGCAACCTCTGCGCAGGAACCGGTTACCGAGTGTCATGTCCGCTTGGGCAAAAACAAGGACAACGTCACGCTGGTCACCGGAGAAGATGTTTCGGTTCTGCTTCCCAAAGATGCTGACATTTCCATGTTAGATGTCAACATTCAGGCGGAGGAAAGCTACGATGCTCCGATTGAAAAAGGCCAAACGCTGGGAACGGTCACGTATTCCTATCACGGCACAGAGTTGGCTTCGGCGAACCTCATTGCGCTGACTGGTGTGGAACGCTCTCAGATTCTGTTCTATCTGGATCAGATCAAAAATTTCATCCTTTCCCCGCTGTTTCTGATTCTTCTCATCATTCTCGTTCTGATTTTGGTGATTCTTAAGATTATTCGTTCCAGAAACCGCCGCCGCAGGAGGAGGCTCCGTTCCAAGCAGAAGCGCAACAAGAACAAATAACATGACAGGGCAGACATATGGTCTGCCCTGTTTGTTTTTTACTATAAGCTTTCTTTCAAAATGTGGACGATTTCCTCGCGCTCAAGGGGTTTGTATCCACCCGTCAGCACGATTGTGACATCTGCGATCCCTTCTATCATATCCTCGGTTGCTCCGAGTTCGGTAATATTCATGACCAGACCAAGCTCTTTCATCCAGCTTTCCATTTCTGCCAGTCCTTCTTCCGCAATCTGCTGGTCACTCTTTCCTTCCGGCATAACACCCCACACGTTGATTGCAAAACGCTTAAATTTCGCAAGCCCATACGGCATGATGTAGCGATAATACGGCAGCGAAACGGCTGACAGTGTCATTCCATGCGTCGCATTGGTATATCCGCCAACCGCCTGTCCCAACATGTGTACCATCCAATCCGTGGATTTGCCTCTGGAAACCAGCGTATTCAGCGCCCACGTTGCTGTCCACATAATATTGCTTCTCGCTTCGTAATTCTGCGGATCCTGGTTGGCAATGCGGCTGGAGTGAAGCAGAGAGCGCATTAATCCTTCACTGATATAATCGCTGGTATTATCATCCTCGCCGGAAAAATACTGCTCGCAAATGTGGTTGAAAATATCGTAAATACCGGAGACCATTTGATAGCGCGGCAATGTCAGCGTAAATTGAGGGTTCAAAATAGAAAATTTCGGCATTACGTCTTCGCTCGCAAACACATGTCCAATTTTCTGCTTGGTTTCCTGATTGGTAATCACCGCGCCGGAGTTCATTTCAGACCCGGTTCCCACCATCGTCAGAACACAGCCCACCGGAACCAATTCACAGTCCGGTTCCTCAAAACGCAGATAGTATTTCTCCCACGGATCCTCCTGACAGTTTACCGATACCGATACCGCTTTGGCGTAATCGCAGACAGAACCGCCGCCGACCGCCAGCAGCAGATCAGCGCGATGGTTTCTTGCAATCTCAATGCCTTCGTACAGCTTGGCAAGCGTCGGATTCGGCATAACGCCGGCGATTTCCGCAATATTTTTTCCATTCTTTTTCAAGAGTTCCACGACAGCGTCGTAAATGCCGTTTTTCTTAACAGAACCGCTGCCATAGATCAGTACTACATTATCCCCATAGTTCGACAGCTCTGTATTCAGGTAATTCAAAGAATCCTCTCCAAAGTAGAGCTTCGTCGGATTGCAGTAAACAAAATTTCCAAACATGACTTACATCCTCCTTAAATTGATCTTCCCATATCATAGGCTTTCTGCAATGCAGGATGCCCATCTATTTCGCCAACGTCATTCACTCCTCCGGCAAATACCGTCCCCGCCAATGTTGCTCGTTCAAAGCAGTCAATCCAGCCATTGAGACCGCTGACCGCCTTTTCCGGTACGGATGCTTCATTTTCTGCTGCTGTTGTCAGCATATAGATGTCGCGGAAGGCGTAATCTGACGCAAACAGCGGATTCGCTCGGTCGAGCAGGGTTTTCAGCTGTCCACTCATTTCGTAGTAATAAATAGGAGTGGCAAACACAATGACATCCGCATGACACATTTTCTCCGCAATCTCTACAGCGTCATCCTCAATGACGCACCGCTGCGTTCTCTGACAGACCAAACATCCTTTGCAGAAAGCAATCGTCTTCTCTTTTAATGTGACCTTTTCTACGCGATGTCCGGCGGCTTTGGCTCCCTCCAGAAAAGAATCCGCCAGAACTTCGGAATTGCTTCGACTACGTAAACTCGTGCTGATAACCAGGACGTTTTTTGACATTTTTAAACCTCCAAAGATTTGTTGACAGTCCCATCCGTGACTGGTACAATGATTGTATCACCTGAACTTAACTTTAGGTCAAGCTTATATTGAACATTTTTCAAAAACTTTGGGAGAGAACATCATGTATACGATTGGTCAAGTATCGGAACTGTTTGGTTTGCCGATTTCCACCTTGCGATATTATGACAAAGAGGGACTGTTTCCCGGCCTCGAGCGGACGTCTGGGATCCGCAAATTTGGCGAAAAGGAACTGGAAGCGCTACGGATCATCGAATGTTTGAAAAAATCCGGCTTGGAAATCAAGGACATCAAGCGTTTCATGAAATGGTGCGCGGAGGGCAGCGCGACATACCCGCAGCGCAGAGAACTGCTCCTGAAACAAAAAGAACATGTTGAAGCGGAAATACAACGAATGAATCAGGTCCTCGATATGCTGACGTTCAAATGCTGGTACTACGAACAGGCCATACAGGACGGCAATGAGGATCGTCTCAACGCCATGAAACCGGAGGATATGCCAACGGAAATCCGGCAGGCATACGAGAATGCGCATCAATAAGGAAAGTCTGCGTCATTGCAGAAAGAAAAAGACGGGCAAAAAGCAATCGCTTTTCACTCGTCTTTTCATATTCTGTATGGCAGCTATCCTACTGCCCTTTATCCGGTGTACTCATCGATCTGATTGCCAACTGATTTGACGATACGATCATGAATTGTATTATACGAAGAAATCGTTTTTCCGCTGTTCAATTTTGACGAAATCGGAATCGTCACGTAATTCTTGCCGTTATATTGAGTATATGTATAGCAAGAGATGTAATTATTCTGCGCCAGACGGATGCTGCCGTCTTCATTCCGCTTCAGGCGGATTCGCAGGATAACAGAATCGCGGTTGCCGGTGATCTGATCGACACTCGCCTGGAAGTCTCCTAAAGAGTAGAAACACGGAACCTCTCTTCCGTCGGCAGCCTGGATGACCTTATATGGCTGGATCAGATGGCAGTGCGAGCCAACGATGTAATCCACACCGATGTCTGCCAGCTCCTGAGCCGCCTGCAGCTGGCTGGGCTTGAGGGTCGCGGCGTTTTTGATGCCCCAGTGCATGTATACAATGACATACTCTGCACCGCGTTCGCGGAGTTCCTTGAGATCCTTTTCCGCCTTTTCCTGCGTATAATAATTGAGATAGGTATCCTTACTGCTCTGCGACCAGTCGTCATCCTTGCCATTATAGCCGGTTACATCCGAGACATACGACAGGAAACCGACCTTGATGCCGTTTACGTTGACCAGAAGGGTGCGCGGGTCGCTCTTGGAAGAGAACACACCCGTGCGGGCGAGCAGATAACGATCCACCTGTTCATTGGTCTCCTTGATACCCTGAATACCTGCATCCGCATTGTGGTTGTTGGCCATGACAACACCATCAAATCCCGCATATTTGAGCGCATCCAAATACCGATTGGGTGCGTTGCAATTGGGTTTATTGTTCACATATGCTTCTTCATGCATATACGGCCAGGTAGAGGAGAGCGTCGTTTCCAGGTTGCCGATCGCAAAATCCGCTCCGGAAATCAGCTTTTTCACCTCGGAGAAGCTTTCATTAAAGTTGTAATTACCGGTATCATAGCCCTGAACCGCCTGCTGAGCACCGGTACACATCATGTCGCCAGTCATCATAATCAGAGCATTGTCCTGATCACTGTCCGAGCTGCTTGGATTATACCAGACGCCCTTCGAATTTTGTTTATAAATAGATGTGATTTCCGTCAGCGCAGACAACGGTTTGCGGTCCACGACGACAGTGCACTTGCGCGTGATTTTCAGTGCACGGGAATAGCAGGTGATCGTACACGTTCCGGCGGATACACCTTTGATTTTTCCCTTAGAGCTCACTGTCGCGACGCTGCTGTCGCTGGTGGACCAGCTCAGGCTGGTTGCATCGCCCCAGCCATAGTACACGCCGAGTGTACGCGATGCGCCGGAACGCAGGAAAATCTTTGTTCTCTCCAATTTGAGCAAAGAACGGTACTTTGCTTCCCTGACAGCCGAAAACTTGCTGTAGATTCGCTTTCCGTTCTCGTCCGTGTAAAAGCTCCGCACCTTATAATAGACGCTCGACGCATTATGATTGAACTTGGAATCGATATATGTACCCTGTGTTTCGTCATTAATACGGGTGATTCGGGTATAGGTTCCGTTTTTGGAATACGCGCGATATACCTCAAATCCGTTAATGCTGTCCGGCTTTTTCCAGTACACTTCAATTCCCTGATCCGTAATGCTGGATATCTTTACACCATATGGTTTTACTGGGATCTTAATTTTATAGCTGTCACTTACTGCGCTCTTATAGGTACTATCCGATGGAACCGCTGCAACACGATAATAGTGTGTCTTTCCTCCGCTGGTATCCTTATCCGTGTACGAAGTGCTGCTCACAGTGGCAATTCTCTTCCAATCGCCGCCCTTGATCTTGCGGTACACCCGATACGTTTTCGCTCCATCTACTTTCGACCAGCGAACGTGCAGATAGGCATTGCCTGCATCGGAGCTGTACGCATATACATCCTGCGGCTTGGCAAGACGAACCGTTACAGCAATTTTCGCTGTAACTTGTGTATTGGAGCTTGACTGAACCGTAATGGTTGCTTTGCCAATCTTCTTGGCCGTCAGCACTCCGTTTTTATTCACAGAGACAACCGAGGGACTGGAAGACTGAAAGGTTACCTGCTGGTCAGTTGCGTCCGGCGGAGTAATCGTCGGTGTGATCGTCCTTGTTTTGCCAACGGACATGGTAAGGCTGTCCGGAACAGAAATGGAAGAAACAGCAACGGTCTCCTCTTCCATATCCACCGGTAATTCCTCCGTTCCCTCACCGGGCTGATCCTGTATGTCATCTGTTGCAGTTCCCATACCCGGCTGGTCAGAGCTCTCCTCGCTCTCGCTGTCCGCAACCGTTATGGAAACCTCTTCCTTTGACGTTTCATAGGCAAGTGCTGTCAATGGTGTGCACAAAAGAGTGCCTACCAGAACACTGCAGCACAGCCTGTTCCAGAATTCTGTCTTTTTTGGCATTCTATACCTCCCAACACGATTATTCACAATTCTTTTTTTACAAAAGGAAACGCTGGTATTATACCACTTTCTCGTGAAAAATGGAAGGTATTTTCCATATATTCTTTCTGTTTCCTGACACCTGACGATATATCCCGACAGACAAACGTACCGCACCCTCGTCAGATGCAGTACATTTCCATTTCTGTCTGTTTTTGCTCGTATTGCGTCTTATTTTGCCGGTTCCACCCACGACTTATAGGCATCATACTCTGCCTGCGTGATATGCATAATGCGCAGCGTATTGGTAAACGGCGTTGCACCAACCGGAAGTCCCGCGGTCAGTACCAGCGTATCCCCCGGTTTGCAGCAGTCTGCGAGAATGGCCGCGCGAACTGCTTCTGCATACAGCATCACATCCGTCGGCTGTTCATGACACAGACGCGGGATGACACCCCAGGAAAGCGAGAGACGGTGATACGTCTCTTCAGTATATGTTGCTCCGATGATCGGTTTGACCGGGCGGAAACGGGCAACTGCATTGGCGGAATGTCCGGAATTGGTCAGAGCTACAATCGCGCTGCTGTCCAGCAGTTCCGAAGTCGTTACCGTCGCACCTGCAATACCGATTGTCATAGCGTCACCGACAAACTTTGCATGATCCAGCAGCTGGCTGCGCCGCTTGGGATAATCAATATCCGCTTC
Organism: Butyricicoccus sp.; assembly: GCA_051887235.1. Classification (GTDB taxonomy): domain Bacteria; phylum Bacillota; class Clostridia; order Oscillospirales; family Butyricicoccaceae; genus Butyricicoccus_A. Next base: position 44,935 of record JBJEZE010000028.1, on the reverse strand, counting down.
CGAGTTGACACAAATATTTGCCATAGCCCGAACGGTTTCAATCGGATACTTGCCGACAGAGGTCTCTCCGGACAGCATGACCGCACCGGTTCCATCGTACACTGCATTGGCTACATCGGATACTTCCGCTCTCGTCGGACGCGGGTTATGCGTCATAGAATCCAGCATCTGCGTCGCAGTAATGGAAATCTTACCGTTGTACATACATTTCCGAATGATCTTTTTCTGGATCTTTGGCAGTTCATCAAACGGAACCTCGACACCCATATCACCGCGCGCAACCATGATGCCGTCTACTTCCTTGATGATCTTATCCAGATTCTCAAAGCCCTCACGGTTTTCAATTTTCGCAATGATACGGGTCTTGCCCAGCATTTTTTTGCGGCGGAGAATCTTCTTCAGTTCCTTTACATCCGCAGCTGTGCGCACGAACGACGCAGCAATGAAATCCACCTTCAGATCACAGCCAAATTCGATGTCCTTTTCATCCTGCTCGCTGACATAGGGCATATTGAGCGAGACTCCCGGTACATTGATGGACTTGCGATTGGACAGAGGGCCGCTGTTTTGAACGCGGCAGACAATGTCTGTATCGTTTAACTCTTCGACAACCATCTCAATCAGGCCATCGTCGATCAGAATACGTGTGCCGACCTGCACATCTTTCGGCAGTCCAGCATAAGTAATGGAAACGATTTCATTTGTTCCTTCTGTCTCACGGGTAGTCAGGGTGAACAACTGCCCTTCTTCCAGCATAATTTTATCATCGCGGAAGGTTTTAATGCGGATCTCCGGTCCCTTGGTATCCAGCAAAATACCAAGCGGTGCTCCCATATCGTCACGCACCTGGCGCACCATTTCAATGCGCTTTTTCTGCTCCTCATGTGTGCCGTGGCTGAAATTAAGCCGCGCCACGTTCATGCCGGCTTCGATCATGCTTCGAATCGTATCCGGATTGTCTGTCGAGGGACCAAGCGTGCAAATAATTTTCGTTCTTCTCAGCATAATTACTCCTTCTGCTTCCACAAATTACTGCGTTCCGGCTGCCCGGATTCCTGTATGCAGAGGCATTCCAATACAAACGGGTGTATCTGGCGCATCCTCGGCAAAGAATTACCATCGAATGCCGATTCTGCTGCGCCTGTTGTTGAATTAACTCTACACTAATCATAATACTATGTCAAGGAGTTTGCAAAAATCTTAGCTTTTATCATACACTATCACCATCATTTACAACACAATCACCATTTTTTGCGCACATTTTTTACATTTACTGTTTACCACAGAAATCGACACAGGAACCGTACTTTACAAACTTTTCCCGCTTTACTGCATCCCCGCGCCAAGCACGAACAGGCGTACCGCTGTTGCCGCGATACGCCTGCTCTGTTATATCAATCCTTGATTTACGGGTTAGCCAACGCTGCCTGTGCTGCCGCCAGACGCGCAATCGGTACGCGGAACGGCGAACAGGACACATAGGTCAGACCGACCTTATGGCAGAATTCTACCGAAGACGGATCTCCGCCGTGCTCGCCGCAGATGCCCATCTTGATGCCCGGGCGAGTCTTGCGTCCATTCTCTGCTGCGTACTGAATCAGCTTGCCCACGCCGTTCTGATCCAGGCGGGCAAACGGATCGGATTCATAAATCTTCGCACCATAATAAGAATCCAGGAATTTTCCAGCGTCATCGCGCGAGAAACCAAAGGTCATCTGCGTCAGGTCGTTCGTGCCAAAGGAGAAGAACTCTGCTTCTTCCGCAATCTCGTTTGCCAGCAGAGCAGCACGCGGAATTTCAATCATCGTGCCGATGTGATACTGCATATCGCTGCCCATCTCTGCCTTGACCTGTTCCGCCATTTCGACAACAACGTTCTTGACATACGCCAATTCCTTTTTATCACCAACCAACGGAATCATGATCTCCGGAGTGATGGTCTTACCGGTTTCGCGCTGTACCTCAATCGCCGCTTCCATAACCGCACGGGTCTGCATCTTGGCAATTTCCGGATAAGTAACTGCCAGACGGCAACCACGATGACCCATCATCGGGTTGAACTCGTGTAAGTCATCGCACTTCTGCTGAACCTGCTCGGATGTCATGCCCATTTCCGCTGCCAGCGCTGCGATATCCTCCGGATCGTTCGGAACAAACTCATGCAGCGGCGGATCCAGATAACGTACCGTCATCGGACGGCCATCCAGCGCTTCGTACATCGCCTTAAAGTCCGACTTCTGGAACGGCAGCAGTTCGTTCAGCGCGGCTTCTCTCTGCTCAGCTGTGTCAGACAGAATCATCTTGCGAATCTTCGGAATGCGCTCTGGCTCAAAGAACATATGCTCCGTGCGGCACAGTCCGATGCCTTCTGCACCCAGACGAACCGCATTGCGGGTATCCGCCGGTGTATCCGCATTTGTACGAACCTGCAGACGGCGGAACTGGTCGGCCCATGCCATAATGCGGCCAAAGTCGCCGCCAACCGAAGCCTCCTGCGTCTCGATGAGACCCTTGTAGATCTTACCGGTGGAGCCGTCGAGCGAAATGGTGTCGCCTTCGTGGAAGGTATAGCCGCCGAGCGAGAATACCTTTGCTTCCTCATCAATCGTGATTTCACCACAGCCGGAAACACAGCAGGTACCCATGCCGCGGGCAACAACTGCGGCGTGAGACGTCATGCCTCCGCGAACCGTCAGGATGCCCTCTGCCGCGTGCATTCCTTCGATATCCTCCGGAGAGGTCTCCAGTCGGACGAGGATGACTGCCTCACCGCGATCCTCGTGCGCGCTCTTGGCATCCTCTGCCGTGAAGTAAACCTTACCGGCAGCCGCTCCGGGAGACGCCGGAAGAGCCTGACCAATCACTTCGCCATTCTTCAGCGCATCGGCCACAAAGGTCGGGTGCAGCAGCTGATCCAGGCTCTTGGCCTCAATGCGCTGAACCGCTTCCTCCGGCGTGATCTTGCCTTCATCAACCAGATCACAGGCAATCTTGATCGCTGCCGGAGCCGTGCGCTTGCCGTTTCTGGTCTGCAGGAAGAACAGGCGGCCTTCCTGAATGGTGAATTCCATATCCTGCATGTCGCGGTAATGCTCTTCCAAACGAGCCGCAATATCCATAAACTGCTGATAGCATTCCGGCATATCTTCCGCCAGACGGGAAATCTTCTGCGGGGTGCGAATGCCGGCTACGACGTCCTCGCCCTGTGCATTGATTAAGTATTCGCCAAAAATACCCTTCTCGCCGGTGGACGGGTCGCGAGTGAATGCAACGCCGGTGCCGGAAGTATCGCCCATGTTGCCAAATACCATCGCCTGCACATTGACCGCTGTGCCCCAGTCACCCGGGATGTCATTCATGCGGCGATAGACGATTGCACGCGGGTTATCCCACGAACGGAAGACCGCCTTGACCGCTTCCATCAGCTGTACCTTCGGATCCTGCGGGAACTCCTCTCCCATCTTCTGAGCGTAGATCGCTTTATAGCGTGCAATGACTTCCTTGAGGTCATCCGCGGTCAGATCGGTGTCATATTTTGCGCCCTTGGCCGTCTTAATCTCATCCAGAATGCCCTCAAAAAAGGTCTTGCTCATTTCCATAACAACGTCCGAGAACATCTGAATGAAGCGGCGGTAGGAATCATACGCAAACCGCGGGTTTCCGGTCTTCTGTGCAAAACCTTCCACCGAAATATCGTTCAAACCGAGATTCAAAATGGTATCCATCATGCCTGGCATGGAGGCACGCGCGCCCGAGCGGACAGAAACCAGCAGCGGATCCGACGGATCGCCAAACCGCTTGCCCTGCTTCTGCTCCAGCTTGCCCAACGCTTCAAAAATCTGATCCTTGATTTCATCCGAAATCATCTTTCCCTGCGTGTAGTAATCCGTACATGCTTCCGTTGTCACCGTAAAGCCGTTCGGGATCGGCAGACCAAGATTGGTCATCTCAGCCAGGTTTGCTCCCTTGCCGCCCAGAAGCTCTCGCATGTTCGCATTGCCTTCCGCAAACTCATATACCCATTTCTTCATAACCCAGTTCCTCATCTTCTCAAGTTTGTTTTATTCTTAACGAATTTTTTTCTTTTGTTCCTATATTGTACCGGTTATCCCTCTCTTTGTCAAACAATTTTTGTGAAAAATAACAAAATTATTTGCAGTTTATCGGATTATTTTACCGAAAATCTGGTTGTTAATTTTATAACGATATTTTCACTATCATTTCACATAAATTTTTCCAGAATATCCTCATATTTTCAAAGTAAATTTTTCCCTTTCTCCACGTAAAAAACAGCGTGAACAGAAAATCCGTTCACGCTGTGTACGCAGTTATTCTTTTCCGTTAAAGCAATAGGTGCAAACCTTGCAAGGCTCAATACCGATGGATTCCAGAAGATCGTCCAGCCGGTGGTACCGAAGCGTGGTGAAATTCTGAAGCTTGCAGATGTCTTCCAGCATCTGCGCGTACCGGCAGCTGCATGGATTGGAATACTCGTCCAAAACTTCCTGCGAATACGACTCTCCCTCGCGTGCCTTGATGACCTGACGGGTGATCAGTTCCATCTCCGACTTCGAGCGGGAGAAATTCAGATACTTACAGCCGTAGATCAGCGGTGGGCAGGCCGGTCGGATATGAACCTCTTTGGCACCGCTCTGATACAGGAATTCGGTCGTCTCACGCAGCTGTGTTCCGCGGACGATGGAATCATCAATCAGCAGCAGCTTTTTGTCCTGGATCAGGGCCTGCACCGGAATGAGCTTCATGCGGGCAATCAGATTGCGCTGGTTCTGGCTGGTCGGCATGAACGAACGCGGCCAAGTCGGGGTATACTTGATAAACGGACGGGCAAACGGAATTCTCGCTTCGTTGGAATATCCGATGGCATGCGCAATGCCGGAGTCCGGGACGCCGGCAACAAGATCCGGCTGGATCGAATCTCCGTCACGCTTGGCCAGCATACTGCCGCAGCGATACCGCATTTCCTCTACATTGACGCCCTCATAGGAAGAGGTTGGGTAGCCGTAATACACCCACAGGAACGAACAAATCTTCATTTCCTGTCCCGCTGGACTGACGGTTTCCACACCGTCCGGCGTGACGTAAACAATCTCCGACGGCCCAAGTTCCCGGTAATCACTGTAGCCCAGGTTGAGATATGCAAAGCTCTCAAACGAGACGCAGTAGGCACCCTCTTTCTGTCCGATGACAACCGGTGTGCGTCCCAGCCGGTCACGTGCTGCATAAATACCATCCCTGGTCATCAGCAGCAGGGTCATGGAGCCGTCGATCACCTTCTGGATATATCGGATGCCCTCCACAATGCTGTCCTGCTTGCAGATCAGCGCAGCGACCAGTTCAGTGGCATTGATCTGTCCGCTGGACATCTCCTGAAAATGTGCCGGACCGTCTTTATAGACCTCCTGCAGCAGCTCATCAAAATTATTGATCTTGCCAACGGTGGTGATGGCAAAACTGCCCAGATGGGACTGAATCAGCAGCGGCTGCGGCTCAAAATCCGAAATACATCCGATGCCCAGATTGCCTTCCATCTCGCCGACATCCCGCTCAAATTTCGTCCGAAACGGAGAGTTCTCAATGTTGTGGATTGCCCGGTTGAATCCGTTCGGCCCGTGTGTTGCCATTCCTCCCCGACGTGTGCCGAGGTGGGAATGATAATCCACACCGTAAAACAAATCCAATACACAATCCTGTCTGGATGCTACACCAAAAAAACCGCCCATAGTCTATCTCCAATCATTTATTAATTACACATAAAAATCGCCTGTCATGGCAAATATTCCTCTATTATGATTGTAGCATGAATTGAATCATCTGTCCATCTCGTTTTCCAATACCGCAAAAAAATACGGTGCAGTTTTTATCCCGCACCGTTGTTTCTCAAACCTCTACACTACATCTGCCAGCAGCAGCTTCATCTGTCCTCCGCAGACCATTCCCTCGTCTTCGGCAACGCTGTTGCTCATATTTACCGTGACGCATTTGTGCTCTCCCGTACCAATGAGATAATAGGCATCGCGCAGAACCGCACTCTCACCACAGCCTCCGCCGACCGTTCCCTTTTGGCGAAAATCTTGATCCACCGCCATATATGCACCGGATTTGACCGGTGTCGAGCCACTGGTCTCATAAACAAGCAACAATGCCTTCGGTGTTCCATCCGCCAGAAATTCCAACAGGGACAAATCAATATCTTCATTGGTCAGCAAGGTACCTTTTGCACGGCGATCCGTTCCGGCACGGCGGCACTGAATCAGCTCCGCAACAATGGACACCGCGATTTCCTGCACCGTGAGCGCACCGATGGGCAAACCGATCGGCGTGTGAATCTGATCGAGCAGCGGGCGCGGAAACCCTTCCTCTTCCAACAAATCCAGCAGCGCTGCGGTTCTCCGGCGCGACCCGATCATACCCAGATATTTGGGCATGGTTCCGCCCAATATGGTCCGCAGGCAGTCCGCGTCATACCGGTGTCCACGTGTAATTACTGCGACATAATCCGTTGGCTGCAGTTCCAGAGAGCGAATTGCATCGGGAAACGCATCGCAAACCAGCTGATCCGCCTCCGGAAAGCGCTGCCGGTTGACAAACGACGGACGGTCATCTGCTACAATGACGGAAAATCCCATCATCGCGGCGATCGTGCACAACGGCTGCGCGACATGACCTCCACCCAGTAAAATCAGCCGTTCTTTTGGACTGAAACGGCGGACATAGGATTCGCCTTCGATATCCAGTTCCAATGCGGCCGTCTCTCCGGACCGCACAGCCTGCACAATCTTCTGAAATGTTTCCTTCACTGCACTCCCCTCCTGCGGACATTGTACCACACGTCAGGCATTTTGGGAATCCGTCAGAGGGAGAACATCGTCCGGACGAACCTCCAGTAAAATGGTCCCCTGCTTCACCGCTGACAATGCTATTTCCTTTTCCGTCTTCCAGCACAAACGCGCTGTGCCATGCACCGGACGCAGATAAACGATTGTTTCAAACGGGCTTTCCACCACCGACTCCACCTGGCATTCGATTGTATTCTCTCCGGCACCTTCCACCATGCGGAAGAAATGCGCACGCACACCGACTGCCTGGATCGTTTCCGCCAAAGCTTCGGACGTGCCAAGAGAGACGCCCCACTCGGGTACATACAGTACATACTCCCCCTGTCTCTCTGCTGCCAGCACATTGCGGCAGCCGGTCAAAATTGCGGCTGTCCGTGTCATCGGCTGCGCAAAAACCTGCTTTTTCTCTCCGATCACATCCAAACTGCCGTTGTGATAGACCGCGATCCGATCACACAGATGATAGATCTCATCACGATTGTGCGACACCAGCAGAGCCGGACCGTCAAATTCCCGCAGCAGCCCTGCAAGCATCAATTCCATTTCGCCGCGCAGATAGGTGTCCAGCGCAGAAAAGGGCTCGTCCAACAGCAGAACCGCCGGATTGGAAACCAGTATGCGCGCCAGCGCGGTACGCTGCTGCTGTCCGCCGGACAGCTGGGCCGGATACCGTCGTTCCAGGCCGTCCAGATAGAACTGCTTCAAAATATCCGCAATCGGCTGCTTTTTGCGCTCTTTGGGCAATCCACAGCGGATGTTCTGCTCCACTGTCATGTTGGGAAACAGCGCGTACTGCTGAAACAGGTATCCAACCTGCCGTTTCTGCGGAGGGAGATCTATGCGGGCCGCCGAATCAAACAAAACCTTGCCGTTTAGCACAATTTTCCCCTCATCCGGGCGCACGACACCGGCGATGCACTTGAGCGTCATACTTTTACCGGATCCGGAACCTCCCAGCAACCCTAGAGTCTCCATATCCGCTTCAAACGCGGTCTGCAAGGTAAAGTTCGGAAACCGCTTGACAATATCAACCGAAAGTCTCATCGTTCACCTCTCCGCTCCGCGGTTCTTTTTGTTTTCCAGCAGGTTGACTGCCAGCAGCACCACCATGGAAATCGCGATGTTAATCAACACCCACTTCATCGCACCGCTGTCGTCACCAATCCTCCAGAGCTGGTAGACGGTTGTCGAAATGGTTGCGGTCTTTCCCGGAATATATCCGGAAATCATACTGGTTGCGCCGTATTCGCCCAGCGCGCGGGCAAAGGCCAGCACAGTACCGGCCAAGATGCCATTCCTGCACACCGGCATGACGATTCGCCAGAAAATATAGGTATTGCTGAGTCCCAATGTCTGCCCCGCATAACGGAGGGAGGAATCAAACGACTCAAAGGCTCCGCGCGCGGTGCGGTACATCAGCGGGAAGGAAACGACAGCGGACGCGAGTACCGCACCATACCACCGCATGGAAAACTGAATGCCAAACTGCAGCAGCCATGCGCCGATCATACGACGCGGGCCGAACAGGCACAGCAGAAAATAGCCAACAACTGTGGGCGGCAGGACCAGCGGAAGTGTCAAAATCACGTCCAGGAATCCCTTTGCCAGCCGCGGCAGCCGAGAGATATAATAGGCTGCCCCAATGCCCGCAAAAAACACCAAAACCGTCGCCAGCAGTGCAATGCGCAGCGAATTCAGCAGCGGGTACCAGTCCATATGCCGTTTCCTCCCTTCCTTGTCATGTCAAACTGCTCAGCTCAGCGTCTGAAATCCAACACTCTCAAAGACAGCGCCTGCATCGTCGGTCTTCAGATAGTCCAGAAAGGCCTGCGCCTTGTCCGGATTGGCCGAATTCTTCATGACTGCTGCCGGATAGATTGCCTGGCTGCACTGATCTGCGTCCGCGGAATCGACGCTCTCCAAGCCGGCAGAGAATGCGTCGGTCTCGTATACGATACCACAGTCAACCGTGCCCTCTGTAACCTGCGTGGTAACTTCCTTGACGTTAGAACCATAGGTGATCTTGGAGTCCGCCTCCAGCTCATCCATTACGCCCAAATTGTTCAGGATTTCCTTGGAATACTGTCCAACCGGAACATCGTCGTTGCCCAGAGCGATCAGGTCTGCCTTCTCAGCGATGTCTTCAAAGGACTGGATATCCTTCGGATTTCCTTCCGGAACAACCAGAACGACCTTGTTTTCCAGCAGATCGACGCGGGAATCCGAATCGACAAAGTCCAGACCATCCGTATTGACCGACTCATCTGCTGCAGCGTCCAGCTGGTTCATCTGCAGCTGTGCGGCCGAGATGAAAATATCACACTCTGCACCCTCTTCAATCTGGGTCTTCAGCGTGCCGGACGAATCCAGATTCAGCGTAATCTCTACGCTCGGATCGACGCTCTTGTAGTCCTCCACGATCTGCTCCAGCGTCTCCTGCATGGAAGCAGCCGCAAAGACATTCAGTTCGACCGTTTCTTCGGTGGATGCCGCTGCCGCCGAACCATTTGCCTCCGCAGTGTCATTGCTGGACTGCGCTCCGCCGGACGACGATCCGCAGCCTGCCAGCGTCAATGTCATCGCCAGCGCAATCGCTGCAAAATTCCGTTTCTTCATACTGTGTGTCCTCCTTTAGGATAGATGAAATATATATATCTGTCAAACACAGAATTGTGTCGGACATCACGATTATCGTTATTCTTTTTTCAGAATAACGCATTGCTGACGAATACATTCGTCAGTGCTCCGGCCGCGCACACTCGGTCACGTCGCCCTTCATCACCTCGACGGCATGCTCCAGAACGGGCAAAATAACCTCCATGCACTCTCGTACTGCCTTGGGACTGCCCGGCAAATTGACGATCAGCGTGCTTCCGCGGACGACCGTCACGCCGCGGGACAGCATGGATCTCGGCGCTTTGGCGGCGCTCTGTACGCGCATCGCCTCGGCAATGCCGGGAACGGTTTTTTCCGCGACATCCATCGTGGCTTCCGGAGTGACATCACGCGGAGCCAGACCGGTGCCGCCCGTCGTCAGGATCACATCTGCACCCATCTGGTCGCACAAAGCAAGCAGCCGTGCCGAAATCTCCGTTCGTTCATCCGGCACGATCCCGGACCAGATGACCTCGTGTTGGATATCCTTCAGGCACTCCGCAATCGCCGGACCGCTGGCGTCTTCCCGCAGTCCCATACTGGCCTTATCGCTCACGGTCAAAATCGCCACACCAATCTTCATGTTCTCACTCCTCAATGGTAACCGCATCGCCGGGACGAATCGTCCCGCCGCGCAATACTTTTACAAAAATCCCTTCTTCCGGCATAATGCACCGCCCGATCTGCTGATATATTTCACAGTGGTGGTGACACTCCTTGCCGATCTGCGTCACTTCGGTCAGGCAGTTTCCCAGCCGCAGCCGGGTTCCCACCGGAAGATGATACAGACAAATCCCTTCCGTGGTGATGTTTTCTGCAAACCGTCCCGCTTCCAAGCCGGATACGCCCAGTGCCGTCATCTTATCAATGCTTTCCTGTCCCAACAGGCTGATCTGCCGATGCCAATGCCCGGCATGCGCGTCACCAACAATACCGTAATCCACCAAAAGTTCCGCCGACGGCACCGATTTCTTGACCGTGCCGCGCTCTTTGCTGATATTGATCGCTTTAATGACAGCCATTGCTATCCTCCAATTTGATTCATACTGCGCCTCATCGCCTGTCCGGACGCAAAACAATGCTGCTCCGGTTTACGGTATACCGCAGTGCGCAGCGCTTGCTCCAGTTCTTCCTCGGAGCCATGTAACAACGACCGCAAATCCGTCTCCTCGTCCTGTCCCAGACACATCCGGAGCTTTCCGGTGCTGGTCACGCGAATGCGGTTGCACTGTCGGCAGAATGCATGGGAAATCGGACGAATCAGTCCAACCGTACCGCAATATCCTTCCGCACAGTATCGCTGCGCCGGACCGGCGGCAGCGGAGCATGGGATCGGGCGCAATTCCGGATGCCTGGACAAAATGACCTCCCCATCCATCTGATAGGTGGTCTGTTGTCCAGCATGAGAAAACGGCATCAATTCGATAAACCGAATCTCCAATGGATATTCCTTTGCCAGGCGAAGAAAGTCATCGACTTCGCCGTCGTTGACACCCTGCATCAGTACCGTGTTCAGTTTGACCGGCATGCCTGCCCGCAGCGCCGCATGGATGCCATCCCACACCTGATGAAGCTGTCCGCCGCGTGTAATACGGCGATAGGTCGCTTCGTCCAGCGAATCCAAGCTGATGTTGACACGCCGCAGACCGGCGCGCTGCAACGCCGGCAAGCGCTCTGCCAGCCCCTGTGCGTTGGTTGTCATTGCGAGATCAGCAATCTGCGGAAAGCCGGACAGCATCTGTACAATCTGCTCCAAATCATCCCGCAGCAGCGGCTCCCCTCCGGTCAGTCGCACTTTGGTCACACCCAGACGGACAAAGCACGCTGTCAGAGTTTTCAACTCCTCCAACGTCAGTTCGGACCGAATGGGACAGCCCTCTTCCCCGTCCCTGCAATACAGGCAGTGCAAATTACAGCGCTCCGTCAGGGACAGGCGCAGATAATTCAATTCGCGCCCCATCCAGTCGTGCATAGTTACCCCTTTCCGAAGCCACAGTTGGGATAGGTACATACCGGACAATTCCGGCACATACCGCCGTGACCCAGACGCTTAATGTCCCGGCGGCTCATCCGCTCGCCCGCCAGCAAGCGCGGGACAACCAACTCAAAAATACTGCTGCCGTGATACATCACGCAGCCCGGCAGTCCGACCACCGGCACCTCGCCCAAGTATCCCAGTAGGAACATGGCTCCCGGCAAAACCGGCGCACCATACGTGATGATCTCTGTTCCCGCCTGCCGGATGCCCGCCGGAGTGCGGTCGTCCGGATCAACAGACATGCCGCCCGTGACGGCGATAAAATCCGCGCCGCGGTCAACCAGCTCGTGAATGCAGTCTGCAATCATCTGCTCATTATCATCCGAGAACAGCTGATCCAGCACCGTACAGTCCAAGGCGGCAAATTTTTTCCGCAGAACATCTCCGAATTTATCTTCAATCAGTCCATTGTAAATTTCGCTTCCAGTTGTGACAATGCCCACTTTCGCCGGACGCATCGGGTCAATATGAATGACATCCGTTATTTTTTCGGCGCGTGCGACAGTCGCTTGCTTGACGTACAGAGGGATCACGCGCGTACCGGCGACAACCTGTCCCTGCTCGACCAGCTGATTGCCATGAATGGTGGCGAACATGACCTCGTCGTCGTCAATCAGTTCCAGCAGCTTGTCCTCATCCACACGCAGAACTCCGCGGCAGCCTGCCACCAGCTCGACCTTGCCCTCTCCTTTTATGTTCAGCTGCGTGTTGGCTCCGGCTGCGGCCGTGGCAATGCGCAGTCCCGCTTCGTCCTCATGAACGTCATCTTCCGCAAGCTCCAGCACATAGAGGTTTTCCTTGCCGATGGAAAGCAGCACCGGTACATCCTCTTCCGCCACAATATGACCCTTTTTAAATCGCGCTCCCTTGAATTGTCCGGGAATAATCTGCGTCACGTCATGCGCTAACGGCATGCCAATCGCATCCTGTGTCCGTACCGTTTTCATGCTGCTCCCTCCGTTCTTCGCTATCTTTCAAAAAGAATAACGCTTCCATACTATGTTTTTATTTAACCACTATACTCCCTATCCTGTCAAGCATTTGTAAATTGGTGTATTCCAATTGACTTTTCCTGTGCAGTCTGTTTATAATAGTAACACACCTGAATTTCCAACAATATCAAGGGAAATTCATGATCTGAAATTGACCACAAGGGGGATTTCGATGAATTCCAACGTTTCAAAACCAATCATCGTGATCGGACACAAAAATCCCGATACAGATTCTATCTGTTCCGCAATCTGTTACGCCAATCTGAAACATATTTTAACCGGTCAGGACTATGTTCCCTGCCGCGCCGGCGCAGTCAACGCCGAGACAAAGTATGTTTTAGAGCGCTTCGGAGTAGAGGCTCCCAAATATCTGGAATCGCTGGAGCCAAAACTGACAGACGTCCAGTACCGCAAGGTGGACGGCGTCAGCCCGGACCTGTCTCTGAAGAGAGCTTGGGAATATATGCGCGACCACAACATCCAGACCATTCCCGTTCTGGACTGCTGCAACCACCTGACCGGTATTTTGACCCTCGGCGACGTAGCCCGCTTCTATATGGAAGATCAGGATGCGCACGCTCTGGCCGAAGCCAACACCAGCTATCGCAATATTGTGGACGCACTCAACGGCGAGTTAGTCGTGGGTGATCTGGACAGCAATTTCTCTCAGGGCAAGGTAGTTGTCGCTGCCGCCAATCCGGATGTCATGGAGGACTACATCAACGAACACGACATGGTCATCATGGGCAACCGTTATGAATCCCAGTTGTGTTCCATTGAAATGAGCGCAGACTGCATCGTCATCGGACTGGGCTCCAAGGTCTCACGTACCATCCAGAAACTGGCACGCGAATCCAACTGTGCCGTCATCGCCACCCCGCTGGACACCTATGCCTGCTCCAAAGTCATCAATCAGGCAGTTCCGGTGCGGCACGTCATGCGTACCAACGGCCTCATTACATTCCGCGATGACGATCTGGTCTCGGATGTCAAGGCACAGGTATCCAAAAAGCGTGTTCGTTATTTCCCGATTCTGGACAATGCCAATAATTTTGTGGGTCTGATTTCACAGCGCAACCTGCTGGACATCGAGCGGCAAAAGGTCATTCTGGTGGATCACAACGAAAAGGATCAGGCCGTTGACGGCATCCGCTCCGCCGAAGTGATCGAAGTCATTGACCATCATCGCATCGACGCGGTGGAAACACAGAACCCGATTTATTTCCGCAACCAGCCGCTGGGCTGCACAGCAACCATCATCGCGCTGATTTATGAGGAGCACAACATCACGATCGAACCGACGATCGCCGGTCTGCTCTGTTCCGCCATCCTGTCGGATACGCTGATGTTCCGTTCCCCAACCTGCACGCTCATCGACCAGCAGGTGGCACAGGGACTGGCAGAAGTTGCCGGGATCAATATCCAGGAGCACGCCACCGCGATGTTCAACGCCGGATCGCAGCTGGGCAACCGCTCACCGGATGAAATCTTCCACATGGATTACAAATGCTTCAACACATCCACAACCTCCATCGCCGTCGCGCAGATCACTACTGTCAGCCAGAGTGAACTGGACAACCTGCGCGATCGCATGCTGACCTATTTGCAGGAGCTTCTCCCGACCTCCGGTCTGGATATGCTGTTCCTGATGATGACCAATATCATCTCAGAGACCACCGAACTGCTGTTTGTAGGCAACAACACGCAGGAAATTGTCTCCAACGCATTTCACTGCGAATGCGACAAGAACCGTGTTGTTCTGCCCGGTGTTGTCAGCCGGAAAAAGCAGATGATTTCTCCCTTGATGGCGGCAATCAACGAAGCGACAGAGGTATTGGTTTAAACAGTACATACTTTTCTGACACGCGATACGATGATAAACAGAAGCAAGAACAGCAGTCCGGAACCTGTTTCCGGGCTGCTGTTATCGTTTCATGGATTGTTCTTCAGGGGTGCAGATTGTTCAAGGCACGCATGAACGAATTGACATCACTGAACTCCTGATAGACAGAAGCAAAGCGCACATACGCCACCTCGTCCACCTCGCGCAGCTGTTCCAGCACCAACTCGCCGATCACAGAAGACGGCACTTCCTGATCCGGTTTGGAGGACAGAATCCGTTCAATCCGGTTAATTACCCCTTCCATCTGCGCACGGGTTACCGGACGTTTTTTGCACGCGTTCATCAGACCGCACATCAACTTTTCCCGATCAAAGGGCTGACGGGAACCGTCCTTTTTGATCACCATCAGCGGCGCATATTCGATTGTTTCATAGGTGGTAAATCGTCTTCCGCATCCCAGACATTCCCGCCGGCGTCGGATGCTGTTTCCCGTCTGGGTCGGGCGTGAATCAATGACTTTACTTTCCGGATGGCCGCATTTTGGACATTGCATGTATTTTTCCTCGATTCCGTGATTCCGTCAAAAAATTCTTCACTCATTTCACTATTATTGCTGTTAGTATACCATACTTTTCAGCCAATGAAAAACGTTTTTTTCATTTATTTTGCAAAAGCTGTGAGATCGCTGATGCGCAGAGCTGCAATATGATCCCCTGTGCCGCAGCATACAACACCAGTGCGGCACGATCATAAAATGGACTTATAATGGGATTGCTTTTTTCGCAATGTATGTTATACTAATTTGGTAGGAATATTAACGCAGAAAGGATGTACTATCCGTGGATTTGTTTCCAATTGTCGTCAATCAGTCAATTTCCTTTGCGGTATTGATTTTGATTGGCGTTATTTGTGTAAAAACAGGGATATTGACCGAACAAACACTGCCGGTTGTTTCCCGTGTTGTTATGAAGCTGTGTCTGCCGCTTCTGATCTTTACCAACACCATCAATGGAGCCAACCGCGCTCAGCTGATTGCCGCACTTCCCATGCTGATCGCGGTCGCCGCGCTGTTTCTCCTGCTGGCTGTCGTCGGTGTGCTGCTGGCAAAATTGTTCCGACTGCCCTGTGAACACGGCCGGCTGCTGCAGGCTCTGACCATGTTCGGCAATGTCGGATTTATCGGTATCCCGATTGTTTCCGCTCTGTTCCCGGAGCGCGGCATGCTGTATATCGCGTTGTACACGATTATTGATCAGCTGCTGCTCTGGACGGTGGGTGTTCAGCTGACCTCCCCGCTGCAAAGCAACGGCAAGTCTGTCTGGAACAGCATCAAGAGCATGGTTAATCCGGCTTCCGTCGGTGTCGTTTTGGGTGTCATCGGCATTCTGCTTGGCGTACATCTTCCGGCAGCCATTGACACACCACTGACGAAAGTCGGTGCGTGTTCCTCTCCGCTGGCCCTCATTTACCTCGGCGGTCTGTTCTGCTATTGCGACATTCCGCGTTTTGTCCGCAAGGCGGAGTTCTATGTCATCGGTCTGATCAAAATGATTGCGCTGCCCATCGGTTTCTACTGTATCCTGCGGCTGTTCTTTGCCGACTTGGAGATGGTCACGGCATTGACCATGTTGTCCGCTCTCCCCTGCATGTCCACCATCGCCATGTTCTCTCAGGCGCATGGCACGGACGCGGAATACACCGCAGGCGGTGTCATGATGACCACCCTCTTTTCGATTATTACACTTCCGTTTGTCAGTTGGGTTCTGACAAACCTGTAAAGGAGTTTCGTATGAACCATCAAAGTCACACATTTAACTATCATCTGGACGAGATTGTCCGTCAGCTCAATGACGGATACCAGTCCAGCGAACTGTTTTTTAATCGTCATGGACTGCCGCGGCCGAACCGAAAGGTGATCATTGATATTCTTTCGGACTTCCGCCGTTTGATTTTCCCGGGATATTACGGTGCAGAAATTCCGGAGCGCTCCGCCGCACCATACTATGCCGGTTACACGCTGTCCTCACTGTACGATAAGCTGTGGCCGCAGATCGAACTGGCACTGGCCTATCAGGAAGGCGGACGGACGGAGGACGTTTCCCTTCGTGCCAAGGAGGCCGCGACCGAGCTGTTTCTGGAACTTCCGCGCCTGCAAAAACTGCTTCTGATTGACGTGGAAGCGGCGCTGAACGGTGATCCCGCTGCCGGAAGCCGAGAGCAGGTTATTTTTTCCTACCCCGGACTGCACGCGATTTTTGTCCACCGCATCGCACATGAGCTCTATTTGCGCCAGATTCCCTATATCCCGCGCATCATGAGCGAATATGTACACGGTTTGACCGGCATCGACATCAACCCCGGTGCAACCATCGGAGAATATTTCTTTATCGACCACGGAACCGGCGTCGTCATCGGTGAAACAACGGAGATCGGCGACAACGTAAAAATCTATCAGAGTGTCACTCTGGGTGCGCTGTCCACCCGCGCCGGACTCAAATTGGCCGGCAAAAAGCGCCACCCGACGATTGAAAACAACGTCACCATTTACTCCGGCGCGTCCATTCTTGGCGGACGTACGGTCATCGGAGAAGGCTCCACCATCGGCGGCAACGCATTCATCACGTCCTCCATCCCCCCGTTCTCCCGCGTCAGCATCAAGAATCCGGAACTGACCGTAGACGATTTCGGAGAGCACGAACAGGAGCTGTCTCAGGAAGACTATCGTTGGATTTCCCTGGATCAGTCCGGCCTGTGATCTTATCTCGCTGTTTTTGCAAGTAACATCCACCGCAAACCGTTGTTTTGCAGCGGTTTGCGGTTTTTTTGTACTTTTTTGCACCCAAATAGCTGTTTTGATAGATTTTTGTGAATATTTTCACATTTTATTGACATTTTTTCGGCAATTTTTGCAGTTTCTCAGTCATTTGTAATTCTTTCGGAATATTTCACATCTATTCCTTCAAAACCATTGATTTTTTTTCATTTCCTGATAGAATGATGATAACTTGTAATCTTTCTGGTAAACTCTTTGTACTGCTGGAACAAGACAAACCGAAAGCAAAATCATGTATAATAGAAGATAAAGAGGAGTGAACACATTGAGCCGACTTAGCTTAGAAACCCCTAATCAAGCCCAAAAAGTTGTTGAGAGCCTGTATCAGGATTTGGAGCGGCGCATTGCGGCCAGCCCCCCCGGACTATGTCCGGTGGACATCTCTCTGGGCTTTTTAAAGCTGTGCCACGCACAGACCTGCGGCAAGTGCGCGCCATGCCGCATTGGTTTGGGACAGCTTGCCCGCCTGATGGATGATGTCCTGAGCGAACGCGCAACCTTGGACACCATCCGCCGTATCGAACTGACCGCACAGTCCATCGCGGATTCCGCAGACTGCGCCATCGGATACGAAGCTGCATCCATGGTACTGCGCGGTGTGCAGGGCTTCCGGGACGATTATGTAGAGCACGTGATGAACAACCGCTGTACCAGCGGACTGACCCAGCCGGTACCATGTGTTGCTCTCTGTCCGGCTCACGTCGATATTCCGGGCTATATCGCACTGGTCCGCGCCGGCCGATACGCCGACGCAGTCAAGCTGATCCGCAAGGACAATCCGTTCCCGACGGCCTGCGCATATGTCTGCGAGCATCCATGTGAAGCACGCTGCCGCCGCAACATGATTGATGATGCGGTCAACATCTGCGGTCTGAAGCACTTCGCCGTCAACAACGCGATGCATGTTCCGGCAATCAAGCCGCATCCATCCACCGGAAAGCGCATTGCCATCATCGGCGGCGGCCCGGGCGGTCTGTCTGCGGCGTTCTATCTCCAGCTGATGGGACATCAGACGGTTGTCTATGAGCAGCGTCCCAAGCTGGGCGGCATGCTGCGTTACGGCATCCCGCGCTATCGCCTGCCGGAGGAAATGCTGGACAACGACATCGAAGTCATTCTGGACACCGGTGTGGAATACCACACCAACGTTTCGGTAGGACGTGACATCACGTTCCAGGAAATCGAATCGCAGTACGACGCCGTCTTTATCTGCATCGGCGCACATGTCGATAAGAAAATCGGCATTCCGGGCGAGACCAGTATCGGCGTCATCGCCGCCGTGGAAATGCTGCGTGATATGGGCGAAGGCAATCCGCCGGACTTCACCGGCAAACGCGTCTGCGTCATTGGCGGCGGCAACGTCTCCATGGACGCCACCCGTACGGCTATCCGTCTGGGTGCAGAAAGCGTTACAACCGTCTATCGCCGCCGTGTTCAGGATATGACGGCGCTGCAGGAAGAGATCGAAGAGGCCGCCGCAGAAGGCGCAACCATTTTGCCGTTGGAGGCTCCGCTTCGCATTGACGCAGACGAAAATGGCCGTGTCAAGGCTCTGGTTACCACTCCACAGCAGATCGGCCCGTTTGACCGCGGCCGTCCCAAGCCGATCACGGCAGTCAGCAAGGAAGAAAACGTCATCCCCTGCGACATTGTCATCGTGGCAATCGGCCAGGGTATTGATACCAAGACCTTTACCGAAGCCGGCATCGCTACCAGCCACGGACGTATTTCCGCTCTGGACGACAGCTTTGTACAGGGCAGCCCGAAGGTATTCGCCGGCGGCGATGCCGTTACCGGTCCGTCCACTGTCATCCGCGCGATCGCCGCAGGCAAGGTTGCCGCTGCCAACATCGACAACTTCCTTGGCTACAACCATATCATTCACGCAGTGATTGATGATATTCCGGAGGCTCCGCTGTCGCCGGCACAGGCCTGCGGACGTGTCAACCTCAAAACCCGTCCGGCCTGTGAATGCATCGACAACTTCGACGACATCAAGGAACCGATGACAACCGAAGAAGCCATGCAGGAGGCATCCCGCTGCCTGCGCTGCGACCACTACGGTTACGGCAATTTCCGGGGAGGTAGAATGAGACAATGGTAAACGTAATTATCAATAATATCGCCGTCCGTGTTCCGGAAGGCACCACAATCATGGAAGCCGCTGCCCGCGCCGGCATCACCATTCCTTCCCTGTGCTATTTAAAAAACATCAATGAAATCGGCGCCTGCCGCGTCTGCTGCGTCGAGGTCGAGGGAGAGAGCCGTCTGGTCTCGTCCTGCAACAACCTCGTCTACGAGGGTATGGTCGTACATACCAATTCCCCGCGCGCCCGTCAGGCCCGCCGCATCAATGTGGAACTGATCCTGTCTCAGCATGACGGCACTTGCTCTACCTGTGTTCGTTCCGGCAACTGCCGCTTGCAGTCGGTTGCCAACGATCTCGGCATCTTGCGCAATCCCTATCAGCAGGATCTCCCGGTCGGCAAGTGGACCACTACTTTCCCGCTGTATCGGGATTCCAAGAAATGTATCAAGTGCATGCGCTGCGTGCAGTATTGCGAAAAGATTCAGGGCCTCGGTGTCTGGGAGCTGACCGGCTCCGGCAGCCGCGCGACCATTGATATTTCGTACAACCGCCGCATCAAGGAATCCGACTGCGCTCTGTGCGGTCAGTGCATCACCCACTGTCCGGTCGGCGCGCTGCGCGAACGCGACGACTTGCTGGAGGTTCTGGACGCGCTGGAGGATCCGGACAAGATCACGGTTGTCCAGATCGCACCGGCTGTCCGCGCTGCATGGGCAGAGCATTTGGATCTGCCGCGCGAGCAGGCTACGGTTCGCCGTCTGGCGGCTACGCTGCGCTCTATTGGCTTTGACTATATTTTTGACACGGCATTCTCTGCCGACCTGACCATCATGGAGGAAGCCAATGAGTTCCTGCATCGCTTCCAGAGCGGTGAGTTGTCCGAGCTGCCGATGTTCACTTCCTGCTGTCCGGGCTGGCTGCGTTTTGTCAAGTCGCAGTATCCGCAGTTGGTTCCGTATCTGTCCACCGCCAAGAGCCCGCAGCAGATGTTTGGCGCAATCACCAAAACTTATTTTGCCAAGCTGCTGGATGTAGATCCCAAAAAGATCTGCTGCGTTTCCATCATGCCCTGCCTTGCGAAAAAGGACGAGAAGTTCGGCAAATCGCAGACTACGTATGGCATTCCGGATGTTGATCTGGTTCTGACGACCCGCGAGGTCAACCGCCTGATCCGTTCTCTGGATATCAACATCAAGACCCTGCCGGATGCAGAGTTCGATTCCCCGCTTGGCATTGGCTCGGGTGCCGGTGTCATCTTCGGCGCGACCGGTGGCGTTATGGAAGCCGCTCTCCGCACCGCGTATTACAAGGTTATGGGTGTCAATCCCAAGCCGGATGCGTTCCGCGCGGTTCGCGGCGTCGAAGGCTGGCGCGAAGCAGAATTCCAGATGGGCGATGTGACGGTTCGCTGCGCGATTGTCAGCGGACTGGGCAACACCCGTCATCTCATTGAAGAGCTGCTCGCCGGACGTGTTCATTACGACTTCGTCGAAGTAATGGCCTGCCCGGGCGGCTGCGTCGGCGGCGGCGGTCAGCCCGTTTCCTTCAATCAGGAGGAATTACAGGATGTCCGTGCGGATCTGCTGTACAAGCTGGATCGCCTCAGCCCGCTCCGCTTCTCCCACGAGAACGCCGAAATCAAGGCACTGTATCACAACTTCCTGGGAGAGCCTCTGTCCGAACTTGCCGAGGAGATCCTTCACACCGATCACACGGCATGGTACATGCCGCTGTCGGTGGATCTGCAAATGCAGCAGGTTATGCAAGATTCTGACAAATAACTTTCACCAACACATTCCTTCCCATATGGCACAGGCCGTCGGATTCCAATCTCCGGCGGCCTGTGCTTTTCTGTTTTATCCAAGTATGTCCCTTGCAATGTCCCGCAGGATCGCGTGTCCAAACCGATTGGGATGCTCCCCGTCCAAGAAATAGCGGCAATACTCCCGTGTGATCCGTTTGGGAAATTCCTGCGCAAAATCCAGACAGAGAATATGCTCCTGTTTTGTATACCGGCGAATCCAATCTGCCAGAGCGTCGAATTGTTCCGGCAGCGTGTGTATGGCGGGTAAGACATACGACCAACCGCTGGAAAGGAATTCATCGTAATCCGGCTGGACGCACACTGCCAGTACCGGCTCAATGCCCTCTCGCCTGGCCCATTCGCACATAACACGAAGATGATTCGCGGCCTGACTCCAGTGGACTCCCTCCCCCAGATCGTTTAGTCCTCCCATGATGACAACACGGTCCGGTTTTGCAGCCAGCACGTGGGCAGGAAAGCGGCGCAGCATTCCCGCCGTTGTGTCTCCGCTGATCCCTCGATTGATCGCATCCTCCGGCATTCCGCTCACCCAACACTCGCTGGCTTCCACTCCATAACCTTCCGTAATGCTATCTCCCAAAAAAATTGTAGTCACGTTGTCCCTTCTTTCGTTTCATATACATTTCATATTTTATTTCATAAGTGGGAAAACAAGCGCTTCCCCTCGATTTTGGTGATTCTTTGTAATTTTTCGCCAAAAAATGATTTAGATCTTTGTCATCATTATATTTTTGTTTTTTTCTTGCACTTTTTTGGAGAATGTGCTACAATTAGCTGTAATAGAAGATATATACCGTTTCCGTATATTTTCCCCACCCCCATACAATGTACTGAAACTCTCCACAATATATCTTCTCGCTAAATTTCATACCGGAGGTGTCATTATGCTTCAATTGAAAGTCTCGTTTTCCCCGAGCGAGGCCGAAGTGTTGATGCACTGTATCTCCCAGCTGGAGGCACAGAAAAAAGACGCCGTGGTAAAGAACTCGTCAGCATCAAAAAAGAATATGCTCGCTCTTCAGTCTGCAAAGAAGAAAATTACTGACAATGTGTTTGACGATTTTCACCACGACGAAATCATCAACATGGTCTTCGCGCTGGACACAATGTCCCGCAAATGCAATAGTCAGTTGACCGAACAAACCCCATTGGAAACCGCGCAGGAACTGTCCGGCGTTTTACGTACGGCCGCTTCCGTGCGCTCAAAACTGCGACAGGCGATGATCGCTGACTAAGTCAACATGCCTATTCCCTAACGGCTCGCAGTCGGTGTCCGGACCTCCCCTCGTTCGGTTTTTACCTCCTTTTTCCCCGACTGTGAGCCCCCTCTCTAATATCAGACCCAAGCGGAAAAGCAGCCTTGCCGGCTGCTTTTTTCATGGCATCAATGGATGCATCCCGCAATTTCCTGAATGGACTGCATCACCAGACGCTGGAACCGCGGAGCTGCTTCATCTGCATATTTTTGAACGTCTTCATGCAAAAGCGGTTCTCCCGTTATGCCAGCCGCCGGATTGGATACGCAGGAAATGCCGCAGACACGCATTCCCATATGCCGCGCCGCGATCACTTCACAGGCTGTGCTCATGCCAACTGCATCCGCGCCCAATGCGCGGGCCATGCGGATCTCCGCCGGCGTTTCAAACTGCGGTCCCGTGAACTGGATATAAACGCCCTTTTTCAGTTCAATCCCTTCGCGGCGCGCCGTCCGGAAAATGATTTCCCGCAGCTGGCTGTCGTAGGCTTCAGTCATGTCCGGGAATCGGGTGCCCAGCTCTGGTATATTTGCTCCGATCAGCGGAGACGGAACAAACGAGGCGATCTGGTCCTCAATTAACATGAGATCGCCCGCGCGAAAGCTCGTATTGATGCCGCCGGAAGCATTGGTCACCATCAGCACTTCTGCTCCCAACAGCTTCATCAGCCGGATCGGCAGCACCACATCCTGCATGGAATAGCCCTCATAATAGTGCACGCGTCCCTGCATGGCCACAATCGGAACCGCACCCACGTAGCCAAATACATATCGCCCGCGGTGTCCCTGTACGGTCGAGGTCGGAAAGTCATCTATCGCACTGTACTCCACGGTGTCCACGATCTGGATCGTGTCCGCAAAATTTCCCAATCCGCTTCCCAGCACAACCGCCAGTCTGGGACAAAAATCTGTCTGACGGCGGATCGCTTCATAACAACGTACCAGCTTTTGGTAAACAGCACTCATTCCACTGCACTTCCTTCCGTAGTTACTATCTGTAGTATACCATTTTTTTCATTCGATTTCCACGGATTTAGCCATTTTTCTATTGACGAACAAATGTTCTTGTACTATACTTAATAAAGAACATTTGTTCGTTATCTGGAGGTGTCGAATGGATCGCTGTATTCTTCATGTGGACTGCAACTGCTTTTACGCTTCAGTGGAAATGCTGTATCATCCGGAAACCCGAAATCATCCGATGGCGGTCGGCGGCGACGCCCAGGCCCGCCACGGCATCATTCTGGCAAAAAACGATCCGGCCAAACGATGCGGCGTGAGCACCGGAGAGGCTCTCTGGCTTGCCTATCAAAAATGTCCCGATCTACTGGTCTTACCGCCTAATTTCCCCCGCTATCTGGACTTTTCCCGCCGTGTCAAGCGCATACTCGCCTGCTACACCGACCAGATTGAAAGTTTTGGTATTGACGAAGCGTGGCTGGATGTGACCGGTTCCATTTCCTTATTTGGAAGCGGAGAAGAAATTGCACACAAAATACGGCGTCGCATCCAAGAGGAACTCGGCATCACGGTGTCTGTCGGCGTCAGTTGGAATAAGATATTTGCCAAACTGGGATCTGATCTAAAAAAGCCCAATGCAGTCTCTGTGATCACTCCGGACAACTTTCGCCAAATGATTTGGCCCTTGCCGGCAAACTATTTATTGGGAGTCGGTCGCGCAACGCAGAAACGGCTCTCCCGTCTGGGAATTCAGACCATTGGAGAGTTGGCGCAGACACCGCACGAACTGCTGGCAAAACAGCTGGGAAAGGCCGGCGATGCTTTGTGGGCGTATGCCAACGGAATCGAACACTCTCCCGTCGCGCAAAACGATGCCCGCGGGCCGGTAAAATCCATCAGCAACAGTACCACCACCGCACGGGATATCAACACACCGGAGGACGCCAAACTGGTACTGACCGTATTGGCAGAGAGCGTATGCGCACGCCTTCGGGAGCAAAATCTTCTGTGCCGGACGGTATCGGTCTCCTTGCGCACAACCGCTCTCCACCGGTCCGAATTTCAGCACACGCTCCCCCATCCCTCAGACGAGACACAATTTATTTTACATGCGGCTCTGGAACTGTTTCAGGAGCATTTCCAGTGGGACTGTGCGCTGCGCTCGTTGGGGATTCAGCTCACAGGCTTGTCCAGCGCCTCGGAGCCGGTACAGCTGGATCTGTTTTCCGATCCCGTACGGTACAATCAGCTGGACCGTGCGGTAGATCGGGTACGGCAACGGTTTGGAACGTCCAGTGTCCTGCGCGCTTCCGTTTTATTGGATCCCGTTCTAACCGGTTTTGACCCGAAGACAGACCATGTGATTCACCCAGTCGGATTTCATACAACACAAGGAGGATTTGCAGGATGAAAAAAGTATATGTTACGGTATATGCCATGTTTGATCCCGAAGGCCATATCCGTCCGCTTCGTGTGATCTGGAAAGATGGAAAAAAGTTTGACGTAGATCAAGTATTTGACATCCGTCCCGCCGCGTCCCTGAAAGCCGGAGGAGCCGGCATCCGGTACACCTGCGGCATCCGGGGCAAAGCCTGCTATCTATTTCTGGAAGGAAATCGGTGGTTTGTGGAAGCAAAATGCTCCTGATGATAAAAAACAGCATCTGGATTTCTTGTGATCCAGATGCTGTTTCTGCGTTATTCGATCAAAATCTGTGCGGTACTTCCGGTGCGGGAGCGATGAACAACAATCTGTCGTCCAATTCGTTCCTGAAGCTCTGCCACATGCGAGATAATGCCAATTTGCCGCTGGTCTCCGCTCAGAGCGGTCAGTACCGATAACACCTGCTCCAACGATGCGCTGTCCAGCGAACCGAATCCCTCGTCAATAAACACAGTCTCGACCGCAATGCCACCCGCATGGCTTTGAATGACATCGGACAACCCCAACGCCAGCGACAGCGCCCCAAGGAAGGATTCTCCTCCGGACAGCGTCTTGACGTCTCGCCTCCGTCCGGTATGGTGATCCAGTACGTCCATATCCAGTCCGGTCTGTGACCGAAGATCGAGTACCTGTTCCCGCCGTTTCAGCTCGTATCGTCCGCCGGTCATGGAGCGCAGACGGACATTGGCTTTTTCCAGTACCTCGACAAAATAAGCCGCCTGTACGTATTTTTCAAATGAAATTTTTGCCTTTCCGCTGACATCACCTGCTGCGGTATTCGCCAGCTCGCGCAGCGCCGCCACATGCTCTCTCTGTTCGGTCAGTTCCTTCTGCTGCCGAATCAGCTTGTGCCGCACGCGCTCATTGATCTCCTGCGTCTTCCGCATTGCAAATGCCTGCTCACTGCATGCCACACGCTGCCGCGCTGCCTGTTCTCGCTGCTGCGTCACGGCATCCAGCTGCATATACGTCATGCCTTCGGTCTGCTGCTCCAGCTCATTCAAAGCAGCGCGTCTTTTCGTACATTCCTCCCGATACTGTTCCCTGGCGTTCCGCAGTTCCTCCCGCTGCTCGGCAGTGCGGCGTGCCTGCTGCCAATCATCATCCGAGCGGAAGTTCTCCTTCGTGCGGCTGGATTGCCAGCTTTGCTGCGCTTCCCGGGCAGCCTGTTCTGCCTCCACGCAATATTGCTGTTGACCTTCTAATCGTTCCCGTTTCGCCCGAAGATCTAACTGTACCTGTTGATAGTCCTCTCGCGCACGAACATACTCTTCGTGAATGCGATCTCGTTCGGTTTGTAGCTGGTTTCGATGCTGCTCCGCTTCTGACCAGCTGGCTTCCTGCAAATTGTTTCGGCAGGCATTCCAGTTTGCTTCTGCCTGCATCAATACCGCTTTGGCCTGTTCCGCCTGCTCCCGACATTCTTCCCAGCGTTTCTGATCCTCCTGCTGAAGTTGCAATGCGTTCCGAAGCGACTGCTCTGCACTGGTTCGGCGGCCGCATGCCTGCTCCGCTTCGGAGGCGCGGGCTTTCCACTCAGCAAATACCGACTGTTCCTGCAAAATCTGCTGGGATACTTCCTGTTCGGATAAAACAGTTCCAAACAGATGTTCTGATTCCAAACGATTCTGACGATGCTGGCTGTCACAGATACCGCGCTGCTCCGCACAGGCAGCTGCCTGCTCCTGCATCCGTCTCTGGCAGTCCTCACGCTGCTGACGCAGATGATTCAGCTGTTCTTCGTTCACACTCTCTCCGGAAAAGGACGCCGGCGCTGGATGATGAACCGAACCGCAGACCGGACAAGGTACGCCGTCTGTCAATCCCTGCGCCAAAATACCTGCCTGCGCCCGGCTCCACAGACGTTCGGCCTGAGCGCACGCTGCATCCGCCTGTACAAATTCCTGTTCCGAATCAGCATATTCCTGCTGCAGCTGCGACAAGCGCTTCTGTTGCTCCATCTCCGCATGCAGCAGCGGAAGAAGGCGCTCCATCCGCTCCATTCGTTCGGCCTGCCGTTTACATTCTGCCTGCAGCCGTACCCACTCTGCCTGCGCGCCGGAGGTTTGCTCCAACACGGCTTGCAGCTGTGCGATCCTCTCCTGTACGGTTTGCAGTCTCTGCTGTGCCGCAGACAAAGCCGCCTGCCGTTCTTCCTGCTCCTGTTTCGCCAACCGGTGCACACGAGCCAGTTCCTCCAGCTTCTGATACTGCTCTTGTAGCGAGGTCAGACGGATAATCTGCGGCTCCAGATCCCTTTTCGCCTCCTGCTCACGCTGTTCCGCACGTTTTTGTGCCGCTGCATAGACCGGCTCTTTTTGTTCCAATTCCGCCAGCGCTTCCTGCATTGTCTGAACATCCTGTCTCTGCCGCACAAGGCTCTGTTCCGCCTGCATCCATTTCTGATACTCTCCGACAATGCGCTCTGCGCGCTCGGCCTGTTCCAGCTCCCGTTCCTGACGGCGCACAACATCCTGCTGCGCCTGCAAAGCGATGCATTCCTGCCGGCACTGCTCCCGGCGGTCCAACAATGCATTGCATCGCTCTGCCTGGACCTCCAACGCATGCAGACGGGTTTCTTCCATCTTCATGCGTTGTTCTTCCTCCTGTAGTTTGCTCTGTTGCTCCAGCTGCTGTTCGTTCTGCTCTTTCAGCAATTCCAGCAGCTGCGGCAGCTGGTCCACCGTCCCGCACAGATCACACAGCGCACTGTTTTCCGGCAGCTGCAGTCCTTCTTCCTGTAGCAGGATCGCGCGCTCCAAATCGCGGTGTTTTTGCTGCTGCTGTGACAGCATATCCTTGAGCGAGCGTTCCAGATGCAGCAGATGACCTGTGTCAAATACTTTGCGGATGATCTCGGCACGAGATTTGCTGTCCGCTGTCAGCAGGCGCAAAAATTCTCCCTGCGCAATCATGGAAATCTGCTTAAACTGATCGACATCCACGCCCAAAACATCCGTCGTCCGCGCGGTAACCTCTTTGCTTCCGGCCAGAATGGTTCCGTCCGGCAGTTTCATGCTGGCGTTTGGCTTTTCCTCCACCATGCCGCTGCCGCGTTTTTTGGGGCGCAGATAACGCGGATTGCGTTCTATTTCATAGAGTTCGCCTCGATGCGAAAAGCGCAGACGGACAAACGTTTTGCTGTCCGGTGACGCAAAATCCGACCGCAGTGAGTCCTCTGACCGCATGCTGCCGCTGGTTTTGCCAAATAACGCAAAGCAAATCGCGTCAAAAATACTTGTCTTCCCAGCACCGGTATCGCCGGAAATCAGGAATAAACCGCGGTCTCCCAGCGCGGAAACCGGAATGGTCATCTGTCCGGCAAACGGTCCAAATGCACTGACCGTGATCTCAATCGGTTTCATCCGGTTCCTCCTTTCGGCACAGTTCCTGCATCCATTCCGCCTGCTGGTGGGTCATGGGCTTGCCATTGACCTGCTCGAAGAATTCCGCGAACTGTTCCAACACGGATCGCTGGCGCGCCGCTGCGCTCTGTTCCTGCACTTCCTCCGCATTGGTACGTGCGTTGTCAAAATCCAGCTTCATCAGATTGGGATATACGCGACTGACGGCACCGATGGCGTCAAACAGCTCGTCTTCATCGGTCAGCGTGACATGAACATAATCATCCGGATTGCCCAAGTGAACGGCAGCATCCGAAAGGACGTCTTCCAGCCTTCCGCGGATCTCCCGCATTTCATGCAGCGGCGCCAGCGGAAGCAGTTCGATTTCTACGCTGCCTTTTTCCCGCAGCGTGACCAGCGGGACGGACTTGGGAAAACGCGCTTCTGAAAATGAATACTTGAGCGGTGAACCCGCGTACCGAACCGTATCCCGACCAACTCTCTGCGGACGATGCAGATGCCCCAAGGCAACATAGTCAAAGCGGTCAAACAACGCGGCGTCCACTGTGTCCAGACCTCCCACCGGGACAATTTCCGAATCAGACTGTTCCGGAAGCACGCTGCCCGCTGTGACAAATTGATGGGCCAGCAGGACATTGCGCTCCGACGTATTGATGTCCAGCTGCTGCAACACGGCCTGCATCGCGCACTGGCTGGTATGTTCCTCTAATGCAGCGAAGGCAGACACGGTAGCCGGTTTCACAAACGGAAGCAGATGGAACCGCACTGTTCCATACTCGTCCTGCATGGAAACGATGGAAACCGGATTGCGCAGCACACCGGCGATATGGATGTTCTGCTGTTGAAACAGCCGGCTTCCAAAATCCAGTCGCTCCGGAGAATCATGGTTTCCACTGATCGCAAGCACAGCAATCCCCGCTTCGCGCAAAGACGTAAGAAAGCTGTCGAACAAGCCGACAGCTTCACAAACGGGTACCGTTTTATCGTATACATCTCCGGCGATCAGCACAGCATCCACCCTGTGCTCGCAGGCCATTGCGTGAATTTTTTGCAGAATATGGTTCTGATCTTCCAGCATGGAAAAGCCATGCACGCGCTTTCCGATGTGCAGATCTGCCAGATGCAAAAACTTCATATCATTTCCTCACATGTCGTCATCCAGTACCTGAACCGCTGCACCCAACAGCTTCGGACCGGTATAGGAACCAAGTGTACAGTCGATGACTCCCCAGAATTCCTCCACGAAATCCGGCGCTGCTTCACGCAGCATCCCTGCCACCTTCCGTCCCTCTTCCGGACAACCACCGTGCGCCCACATGATGTTGTAGCGCTTTCCGGGCTGGATGCAGGAGACGGCCAGCTCCACCACCTTTTTCATCGCTGCGGCGCGTCCGCGAACCTTAGCTACACTTTCCAGCTGTCCATTCTCCGCAAACGACAGGATGGGTTTGATGTTCAGAGCGGTTCCCGCCATCGCGGTAATCTTTCCAATACGGCCGCCCTTTTTCAGGTATTCCAACGTATCGACGCTGAAAAATACCGTTGTATTGTTGCACACACGCGGGGTGATCTCCTTGATTTCCTCCCAGCTTCGGCCTTCTTCAATCAGGCGGCAAAGAGTCAGTACAATCGCCGCTTCACCCAGGCTTCCGGTCAGAGAATCGTACGCGAAGATCTCCAAATCTTCTCTCTCCTGCGCCATCAGGCGGAGCATCTGAAAGCTGCCGCTCAGGCCACTGGACAGCAAGATCGCAACCGCCTTATTGTAGCCGGCCGCGTGGACACGATCCATGACCTCATTGAATTCCTCTCCGCTGGGCAGCGAGGTTTTGGGCATTTCCTGCGGCAGCCGACGGTATACTTCGTCCGGCTGAATCGTCACACCATCGTAATAAATCCCGTCAGAAAAATTCAAAATAAACGGAATGACAAAAATCGGTTTTCCTTCTATGCACTCCGGACGAAGATCCGCACAGGAGTCTGTAATAATCGCAATTTTATCCTGCATACTCTACTTCCTCATCTTCCTCATTTTCCTTATCTAGCTTATAACAGATTTGCATAATATATTATTTTAGCACAGTATGACCCGTTTGAACATCATTTGCAGCGTTATTCTACACAATATATAAAAGTGTCTATTTTTGAACCATGCAGCTCTGCCGATCGAGCCGGGAAAAGACTTCCCCAGTCCGATCGGCAGATACCATCCTATTGCAAATCCATATTTTCCGCGATCAGCAGCCGCGCCCTGTTAGTTATCAAACTCGTCCTTCTTTTCCTCGCCGATGTCGATCTTCTTGATCTTGCGGCGGAAGAGGATATCATACATAATCGGAATGACAATCAGGGTCAGGATCGTCGCATACGACAGACCACCGATAATGACAATCGCCATACCCTGGCCGATCTCTGCGCCGGATCCCATTCCCAGCGCCATCGTGGACATAGCCAAGATGGTCGTCAAGGCAGTCATCAGGATCGGACGAATACGCAGTTTGCCGGTCATCAGCAGAGCTTCTCGTTTCTCCATTCCCTCCAGTCGGAGCTGATTGACATAGTCGACGAACACGATACCGTTGTTGACGACAATGCCGGCCAGCATGACAAAGCCCAACATCGCGATAACAGACAAGTTCTGCCGGGTAATCAGCAGCGCCAGCAGTCCTCCTGTAAAGGCCAGCGGCATGGTAAACAGTACGATAAACGGACTGAGCAGGCTCTGGAACTGTGCGACCATGATCAGATAGATAAAGATAATCGCCAGCAGGAGCATCAGAATCAGATCGCCCATGGCCTCCATAATGCTCTCATTTTCGCCGTTCATCTCAATGCTGTATCCCTCCGGCACGTCGTAATCCGCCAACACCTTTTCAATCTCGCGGCTGACCAGTGTGATATTGTGATCATCATCCACTGCCGCCGTGACAGACAGCATGCGCTGATTGTTCTGGCGATTGATAGATGCCAATGTCGTGGAATCCGACAGAGAGGCAATATCGTCCAACCGGACGTCCTCTTTCTCACCGGTCTGGGAATCGGTTGTCTCAACCGTCTGCCGCATCAGATTGCTGGTAGATACTGTGCTCGGTTTCACCACATAAACCGGGAGGTCATCGTTGCCAACCGTCAGCGTTGTCGCCTGGATTTCGTCCTGAAGATCGGACGCCAGCGAGGTATATACCTGCGCCACGGTCAGTCCCTTGCGCATTGCCGCATCCTTGTCTACGGTCAGAACCTTTTCCAATTCCGGATCGTCATTGCCGTCCGAAATATTCTCCAAGCCCTCAACACTCTCCAGCTTTTCCGCCAGCTCCTTGCCTATATCCTGCAAGGTATCCAGATCCTTGCCGTATATGTCAATCTGAACGCCTGTAGACAGCATCGAGGACACATCCATTGCGGAAGCAGAAACCGCCAGTTCACAGGGCAGGCCTTCGGCCTTTTCCTCCATCTGTGCTTTGATCTCATTGCCGTCTGCCTTTTCATCCGTCAGGATATAAAAGCTGATGGATGTATCTCCGCTGGAAGTCAGCGACATGCTGCTTCCGGAAATCGCACCGACGGTATTGACACCATCCACGCTCTCCATCAGGTCGGAAACCTTGAGAACCATCGCCTCCGTCTCCTCATCCGTAGAGTCCTCCGGCATGGTCATGGTAGCTGTCATCTGGCCGGAGGATGACATATCCGGTATGAATTCCATACCCATCTGCGTTGTCTCAAAGCAGGCAAACAGGAACAGTGCAAATACTGCTGCCAGCGTAACGGCCCGATGATGCAGACACCAGCGCAACACCTTTTGATAACCGGCAACAAGACGGTCAAACAGCGGATGCGGGCGCTCGGATGTCTTTTTCAGCACAGTCGAACTCATGGACGGAACGACTGTCAACGCCACAACCAAGGACGCAAGCAGCGAGTAGGCAATGGTCAGACCCATATCGGTAAACAACTGGCGGGTCAATCCTTCCGTAAATACAATCGGCAAGAAGACACAAATCGTTGTCAGGGTCGAAGCCGCAATCGCTGCGCCGACCTGACGCGCACCCTGTACGGCTGCCTTGTGCGGCGGCACCCCAAGATTGCGCAGGCGGTAAATGTTCTCAATGACGACAATCGAGTTGTCCACCAGCATGCCGATGCCTAACGCCAAACCGGACAGGGAGATCATGTTCAGCGTGATGTTGGAGAAATACATCAACACGATGGCGAACAGTACACTCAGCGGTATGCTGAACGCGATAACTATCGTTGGGCGCACATCACGCAGGAACAGCATCAGCACCAGAACAGCCAGCAGACCGCCAAGCAGCAGATTCTGCAGCACGCTGTTTACAATCAGCTTGATATAATCGCCCTGATCCATCAGAGGCGTAATATGCAGCTTTGGATTTTCCTCCTGTAACTGCGTAATCTTTTTATTGATCAGTTTAGAGACCTCGGATGTGGAAGCCGTTGAGGTCTTGGAGAACGACAGAAGAATGGCAGGATTGCCGTTAACCAACGCATACGAATCCTCATTATCCTCGGATGTGGTATATTTGACCTTGGCCACATCCTTCAGCCGGACATCTCCGATGCTGTCCATGGAGAACAGCAGAGTATTTTTCAGCTGTTTGAGCGAGCTGTACTTGGTTCCGACCTTAAGGGTGTATTCCTCATCTCCGCTCCTTATGTATCCCGCCGGCATCTCAAAGTTCTCCGCCATCAGGATATTGCTGATCATATCCGCAGTGACAATGCCGCTGATGTCTGCCGACTCGTAGGCTTTATCCCGCGCTTCTTCGAACTCCTCCATCGCGCTGTCCAGCTGCGCCTGCGCGCTTTCCAGCGAGGACTTGCTTACGGTAATCTGTGCGGAACCGGAAGCAATCTCTACCGAAGTCTCCAACTGAGCGGCCTGCAGCTGAGCGTAGCCCTCCTTGGCCTGCTCCAATCCCTTTTCCAGCTCCGGCTTCATCGCCTTTATGGTCATAAGCTCGGTATTGATATTATTCAGCTCTGCGTCAATCTCTTCCAGACGGGTCGCCGCCTGCGCAGTGGTCGTACAAAGTGTGATGAAATCCGCACGGGAAACCGAACCCATTTCCGAAACGTTCATTTCACCGTCTTCGGTAGGTATCTTGCTGAGCGCCGCCATGATCGCATCCCGCGCTGCCTCGAAGCTCTCATCCGACATCTTCTGAATGTACGAAGCTGGATCCTTCAGCGCCTCCGCCAGTCCGCTGACGGAATTTACCATGTCGCCCAGCAGCTGCTGCAACAGCTCTTCCGAGAGATCATCCGCCGTGATGCCGCTCAAATCGGGTAAGGAACCGGTCGTTCCATACACCGCAATCAGCTTGGCAAGCGATTGAATGTTGTCGTTCATCTCCGCGTACGGTGCCCACGCCTCACGTTCTGCCTGGAAGGCTGCCTGATTGGCGGTCAGTGTGGTTTCCTCACTGAGCAGCGCATTGAGCTGCGCACTGGCCGAATCCACCTCAGCGGCAGCCTGTCCCAGCTGTGCCGCTGCTTCTGACGTTCCGGAACTGAGCTGCTTCTCCGCAGCATCCAGCTGCTTTCTGGCCGAATCCAGCTCCGCCTGGCCATCGTCGATTTTCTCTTTGGCATCCGCCAATTCCGAGTTGACTTCACGCAAAATGCGGTCATTCAAATCATCAATCTTATCCTGCACCAGTGTGACGCGCACCTGGTCCGATATTGTGCCGCTGGAGCTGACGGACGCAACGCCATTCAGGCGCTCAAACTCGGACAGCAGCTCCTCCTCCAGATAGGAGGACAGTTCTTCGGTT
Organism: Butyricicoccus sp.; assembly: GCA_051887235.1. Lineage (GTDB taxonomy): Bacteria > Bacillota > Clostridia > Oscillospirales > Butyricicoccaceae > Butyricicoccus_A. The sequence goes on along the minus strand of JBJEZE010000028.1, from coordinate 10,982 downwards.
TCCATATCATCCATATCCACCGTTGCGATCATAACCGGCATCATGTCCGGCGAGATCTGCATCATAATCGGCGACTGGGCTGAATCCGGCAGTGAACCCTTGATCTGGTCCAGCGTGTTGCTCACTTCGATGCTGATGGCGTTCATGTCCGAGGTCTGACTGAACTCCATCACCACAAGGCTAAGATTTTCGCTGGAAATGGAATCAATTTCTTTCAGATCCGTTGTAGTGCCCAATGCCTCTTCCAACGGCTGTGAAATCGAGGTTTCGACCTGTTCCGGGCTGGCACCCGGATAGGTTGTGTATACTACCATATAGGGCAGTTCCATGTTCGGCAATAGATCCGTGGTCATTTTGGTAAAGGCCACCACGCCAAGTACAATGACCAATATGATGCCGACTAACACGGTAAACGGCTTTTTCACACTTGTTTTTATCATGTATTTCCCTCGTCTCTCGATCAGAAATCATAGTAAGTATAGCATCATTTCAGATAACACTGCAAGGTGGATGTGTTGAGAATTAAAACAATTTTCACATTTTTATCCGTTTTTCAACAACATCTCCTGTCCTCCGTTTTATTTGTTCCTCAAGCGTTCCGCCATCTCCCCTTCGGATTGTTTTTCCCGAAAAACCCCTTTGCTTTTTCTCCCATCAAGCGTATACTAAATATGAACAAACCTGTCCAAGGAGGATTTTCCTATGAGTATTACCTACGGCTTTATCGGCTGCGGAAACATGGCGCAGGCGATGATTGGCGGCATCGTCCAGTCCGGTCTGGCTCAGCCGTCCGACGTCATCGCCAGCAACCCGTCCCAGCCCAAGCTGGATGCCATGCAGGAACAGTACGGCATCCAAACGACGCACGACAACTGCGCGGCCGCCAAGGCGGATCTGGTCATTCTGGCGGTCAAGCCGTATTTATATGAATCAGTCATTGCAGAAATTCGTGATGTCATAACGGACTCCACACTTGTTGTCATGATCGCAGCCGGCCAGACTCTGGCCGTCAATGCAGAGCGCTTTGGACGTCCGGTCAAGCTGGTTCGGGTTTTGCCCAATACGCCGGCGCTGGTCGGAGAAGCCATGAGCGCGGTTACCTTCTCGGAGGGTCTAAATGAGACCGACCACACGCTTGTGCTGGATATGCTGCGCAGCTTTGGCAAAGCCGAGATTGTTCCGGAGCATATGATGGATGTGGTTACGGCAGTCAGCGGTTCCTCGCCGGCGTATGTCGATGTTTTCATCGAAGCGATGGCGGACGGAGCCGTCCTGCACGGCATGCCGCGTGCACAGGCGTATACCTTTGCCGCACAGGCGGTACTCGGAACCGCAAAAATGATACTGGAGACCGGTTCTCATCCCGGCGTACTCAAGGATAACGTCTGTTCCCCGGGCGGCACGACGATTGAAGCGATCGCTTCGTTGGAACGCAGCGGACTTCGGGCGGCGGTCATTGACGCTGTAGATGTGTGCTGTAAAAAGTCGAAGGCAATGAGCAAATAACGAAAGGAGGAAATGAAACGATTATCATTCGGGCCAAAAAAGAAGATTTGCAGGACATACTTCGTCTGCAATACCTCGCATATCAGAGCGAGGCACGCCTTTTCCCAAACCATGAAATTCCTCCTCTGAAACAGACGTTGGATGATCTGGAGCTGGAATATCAAAATGGCATCATTTTGAAAGCAATCAACGATGAAAACAGAATCATAGGTTCTGTGCGCGCACATACATGTGACGGCACTGTGTATGTGGGAAAGCTGATGGTTGATCCAGCGATGCAGGGAAAAGGAATCGGCACAATGCTTTTGCGCCGCATAGAGCAGGAATATCCGAACAAACGATATGAGCTGTTTACCAGCACACGGAGCCGCAGAAACATCGCACTGTACGAGAGGCTGGGGTATCGTGTTTTCGGCGAAAAGCAGGTGACAGATGAGCTGAAGCTGGTGTACCTGGAGAAGTTCGGCACAGCGGAATGAGCATCCTCTCCGCTCGGAATTTGGAATCCGCTTTACAAACCATTATGTGATACGATAAGGATACTACCATGAATTTTACTTATTATACCCCGACGAAAGGCGTTTTTGGACGAAAAACCGAAGAACAGGTTGGCAAACTGGTGAAGGAACAGAATTGCAAAAAGGTACTGCTTCATTACGGAAGCCAGAGCGCAAAGCGTTCCGGACTGCTGGATCGCATGAAGGCAGCGCTGGAGGAGGAGCAGATTGCCTATGTAGAGTTGGGCGGTGTTGTTCCCAATCCGCATCTGTCGCTGGTATATCAAGGCATTGACCTGTGCCGCCAGGAGGGTGTGGATTTCATTCTGGCAGTCGGCGGCGGCAGTGTGATTGATTCCGCCAAGGCGATTGGATACGGTGCCGCAGAGGACAAAGACGTGTGGGAGCTGTACGACCGCAAACGCCAGGCGACAGCCTGCCTTCCGATCGGTGTTGTGCTGACCATCGCGGCGACCGGCAGCGAGATGAGCAACTCCTCCGTCATCACAAAGGAAGAAGGCGGCATTAAGCGCGGCTACAGCAGCAATCTCTCTCGCCCTCGTTTCGCTGTCATGAACCCGGAGCTGACCATGACGCTGCCGGATTATCAAACGGCGTGCGGCTGCACGGATATCCTGATGCACACGATGGAGCGTTACTTCGCACACAGTGAGACCATGCAGATCACCGACGGCATTGCAGAGACCCTGCTCTGGACGGTTATGTCCAACGCTCTGATCTTGAAGGACGATCCGCAGAATTACGACGCGCGTGCAGAGATCATGTGGGCAGGCAGTCTGTCGCACAACGGTCTGACCGGATGCGGCTCAGATGGCGGTGACTGGTCCTGCCACAAGCTGGAGCATGAATTGGGCGGCATGTTTGATGTGGCACACGGCGCCGGTCTGGCCGCTGTTTGGGGCAGCTGGGCACGCTATGTATATGCGGAGCATCCCAAACGCTTTGTATCCTTTGCCCGCAGGGTCATGGGGATTACGGCGGACGGCGACGACGAAACCATCATCCACAAGGGCATTGAAGCCATGGAGCAGTTCTTCCGTTCCATCGGCATGCCGACCAGCATCGCAGACATGGGCATCACGGTGACTGACGAGCAGATTCAGGAGCTGGCGGAAAAATGCAGCATTGCCTGCGGCGGCGCACAGGGAAAAATCCGTGTCCTGCACACGGAGGACATGGCGGCTATTTATACAATGGCACGCTGAACAACTCCATAAAAGCATAAAAATATGCCGGAATCCGGGACATCCCCCGTTTTCCGGCATATTCTATTGCATTTACTCAGAGACCATAATTCCGTTGAACTCCATACCGCTGTAGTTGTTCACCTGAATGGTCACAGTGTCATCCTCAGACAGGTCGGATGCACCGATGGCATAATGCGCCTTGTCCAGATCATAGCTGGTCACACAGTCAATCGTATTGACCGGATAACCGTTGACCAAAATGGTCAAGGTATCCGAACCGGTCGAAGTCGGCTGATAGCTGACGCCCAGTACGGTCGCCTCACCGGTGTAGCTGTACTCGTTGTCCGAGACATACACCAGATCGTCTGCGCTGATAAACGTAAGATCATCCATCTCGCGCACGCCGTCATACTGTGCACTGACCTTCCCGTTGTAGATTTCCGCATTGTTCTGGATATTTTCCTCAATCTTCTTGACCACTGCGTCCGCATACAGCTGGTAACCGGTGTCATTCGGATACGTGCCGTCTGTCGTCAGTTCCTCTTCATCCATTCCGGAATCCACAAAGGCGTTGTTCATGTTCAGGCAGTCCAACTGATACTGATCGGCAATATCCCGAACGGTACCAGAAAAATTGCTGTCATTGACATAGGTGGAAATCATCGGCATGATAACCATGGTATCGTTTTTCGCCCGCAGGCCACGAATAATGCTCTCATAGTCGCGCTGGAAGTAACTTAGTTCTCCGTTCTGATCCATCGAGCCAAAGCACACCAGCACCATATCATAGGAATCCCACTCGTTTTGCTTCACGGTGCAGTAACCCTGATACGCTGTGGTGACAGCAACCGAATAATTGTCGACCGTAACTTCTGACTGGTACGTCTCCTGCAGCTTTTCCTTCAGCTTCACATACCACTCTTCTCCCGGTGTTGCACCGACACTGGCACCAAACGTGTCACCAATAACGGCAATCTTAACTGCGTTTCCCTTGGAGAGTTTGGTATACAACGTCTGCGTTTCTTCTTTTTTTGTTTTCTTGTCTTCTGTCGATTGGCTTTCGTTGCCTTCGTCCTCGGTATCTGAAACCTCAACTTTATCCACGAATGTCGATTTGGTATTCTCCTCCAGCTCCTGTGATTCCTGACTTCTGCTGAGCAGAGACCACGCGAGTCCGGCCACGATAACCAGAGCAAACAGAATCGTCAATATCTTGGTCAAAATACCGGTTGGTTTTTTTATCATCGTTCGCCGCCTCCCCTTCTGGACTTTCCGCTGTCCGAATCATATCCGGAAATGATCGTGCCAACGATTTTTACTCCGGCCTCCTGCAAAATCGCAATGGCCTGCTCCACCGGCTCCCGGCGGGAGTATCCCCGGCGGGCGACCAGGATACAACCGTCCACCTGCTGACCGATGATCGCGGCGTCCGACGCGATATGCACCGACGGCGTATCCAGCAAAATGACATCAAACTCACGGGACAGAAGCTGAATCAGCTTTTTCAGCTGGCCGCTGGCCAGCAGTTCCTGTATATTGGGTGCGATATTGCCCGCCGTCAAAACAAATAAATTTTCATAGGAAGAACGCTTGATAACAATTTCATCCTGTATGCGTGCGAGCAGCTCGGACAGTCCGCGTCCCACATCCAAACCAAACAATCGGTTGATGCGCGGAGCGTGCAGATCTGCATCCATCAGCAGGACGCGCTTGCCTTCTGCAGCCAACGCGATTGCCATGTTGGCCACCGTGATCGTTTTGGCCTCGTGCGGCATGGCACTGGTGACCATCAGCGTCTGGCAGGCTTCTCCGCCCCGCAGGTAAGACAGCGCTTCGCAGGCAGTTCCATAGGCGTCCCATACCTCCTGCGGCATGCGGCGAGACAGCATACGGCGTGCAGTCTGCTTTGCCTCTTTTTTCAGCTCAGATTTTTTCGCCATGATACTCCCTCCTTCTCAGCACTCGCGTTCCGGAATTTCGGCGAGAACCGGAATGTCCAGCACAGCTTCCCAATCTTCTTTGCCCTGCAGTGTCCGATCACTCCACATGGCAATCACGGCAATCAGCCAACGAACGAGCACGCCGATCAGCAATGCGCCCAACGTGCATAGAAGAATATTGGACTGAATCGGCACTTCCGGCAGCGACGCTCCGTCCAGCGTATCCGCCGCTACACCGACCGACTCCAGCGTCTTGACCGCAGCCTTCGCCTCGGCATCCGCCAGCATCTGTGCCGACGATGCATCGTGATAGGTCACAATGATGCGGAAAATCGCTGTTTTTCCCTTTTGCTCAATGGTAATATGCTGACCAAGCTGCTCTGGCGTCATGCTGCTGGACAACGTCTTGCGCACGCGCTTCAGAGCTTTTTCACTGGTCATCACTTCAATATACGACTGCGCATAATTGTCGGAAATCTCCGCAGCACTTCCGGCCGCGCTTCCTATCGCAGCCGGCTGCTCCGCCGCTGCGTCTGACACATAGATTGTCGCTTCCGAACGGTATGCTGTCGGCCGGAAAAAGATACAATACAGCATGGCAAGCATGCCGAGCAGCGTTCCCCAGAACAAAATTCTCCAGATATTATTCGCACCGGCCTTGAGGATAGAGCCTTTCTTTCGTCTACTCCAACCCATTCTTTCTTCATCCTCCCTCTGTCCGTTTCTATGACATTTTATGAGTGTACGTGACAAAACCCGACAGTATAATACTACCGCGCCCATTGCGGACTGTCAATCATTTTTCTTCGGTTTTCCACAGCCTCTCCAGCATTTGGGTCATAGTATATCGTGTCAGCGGATGGACAAAATGCGGAGCCAGCTGTACCATCGGCTCCAACACAAAGCGACGCTTCGCAATCTCCGGATGAGGGAGAACCAAATCATCCTCCCACAGAACAATATCATCATAAAATAAGATATCCAAATCCAGCGTGCGCGGTCCCCAATGGCGCAGACGTTTGCGCCCTGCTTGCTGCTCGCCCTCATGCAGCACCTCCAGCAGCTCGTGCGGAGTGAGCAGGGTCTCCAGCTTCAGGCAGCCGTTGAGAAACTCATCCTGATCGGTCACGCCATACGGCTCCGTAACGATGTAATCCGATACCTTGCACACGCGAATGTCATCCTGACTCCGCAAAAACGCGACCGCATTGTCCAGATATGCCTTTTTATCTCCCATATTGGAACCAAGCGCGACATACGCCATGTGCCAGCCGCGCCGGATGCGCACCGACACCGTATCGACGGGAAGTCCCACGGGGGCCCACGGTTTTTTTAGCTCAATTTCCACTGCACGGAGGAGCGGATAGGTCAGCAGTAATTGTCTGGCAAGCTGTTCTGCCGCCGTCTCAATCAACTGAAATGTATGTTTCCGCAAAAAATCCGTAATATTCGCACTGACTTCGCCGTAGTTCACCGACCGCGTCAAATCGTCCGACCGCCCTGCCGAACGGGTGTCCAGTTCCAGCACCGCTGTCACCAGAAACTTCTGTCCGAGTACATTTTCTTCCGGGAATACGCCATGACGGGCGAACACCTGCAAATCCTGTATCACAATCTGATCCATTGTTTCTCCTTTTATGACCGCAGAATCGCCCGGGTCATATCCACCGCACGGCGATTTTTCTTGACGTCATGCACACGAACGAACGAACAGCCCTTCATGACGCCCATCACGGTTGTGGCCAGCGTGCCCTCTTCCCGTTCGTCCTTGGGAAGATCCAATGTCAGACCGATCATCGACTTGCGGGATGTGCCAAGCAGTACCGGATAACCAAGCTGGTTGAGCAGCTCCAAATGGTTGGTCAGCTGTAAATTATGTTCCAGTGTCTTTCCAAATCCGATGCCCGGATCCAGTATGATCTTATCGTCTGCTATTCTGGCTTCCTTTGCCAGGCGGACACACTCCCGCAGATCATCCAGCACATCCGGCAGATAGTTCTCGTACACTGCCTGCTCACGGTTGTGCATCAGACAGCACGCCGTGCCGCTGCGCGCGATAAGCTCCGCCATGTTCGGATCATATTTCAGTCCCCAGATGTCGTTGACCAGATCGGCACCCGCACGAATGGCCTGTTCCGCCACCGCGCTCTTATACGTATCCACCGAGATCGGAATGTCAAACCGCATTTTCACCGCCTCGATCATCGGAACGACTCGGTCGATTTCTTCTTGATCCGACAGCTTTGTATATCCGGGACGGGTGGATTCCCCGCCAATATCCACGATATCCATACCGTCTGCAATCATTTCTTCCGTATGCCGCAGAGCAGCATCCATTGTATTCCATTTCCCGCCGTCCGAAAACGAATCCGGTGTGACATTTAAGATACCCATAATATAGGTGTTGTTCTGTGTATCAAATTGCTTTCCGCCAATAATCATTTTGCTTGTTCCTCCTTCAAACCGTCAGGCAACGGTTTCGGCGCTCCAATTTCCAGTTGCAGCTGTCCGCCGCCGGGCAGCAGTAGCACGGTCTGGAACGCTTATCCGCTTCAAAAATCAAATCCAGCAAGGCTGTACCACCGAATGTCCGGCCATGATGGCAGCGCACACAGTCCAGAATGCATGCCTGCTCCTCTGCGGAAAAGCTCGTATCCTGCAAAATACTCTGTGCAATCGGGACTCCCGCCTGTTCATGCGGAATCCCGCTCTCGTATTGCTCTGCCCGTCCGATATCGTGCAGCAACGCCGCGGCATACAACAGTTCCTGTGAAACCGATGCGCCGCGCTCCAGACAGAGAATATATGCCGTCCGTGCGACATCCAGCAGATGCGGCAAACCATGCCGGCAATAGATTCGTTCCCTCTCCAAACGGTCAATTCTCCCCAACTCGCGCAAAAATATTTCATTGTGCAGGATGGTATTCACCCTCTCCATGGCACGCTCTCCTCATCATTTTGTTTCAGCTGCCTGCGCAGCGCTCCCAGATATGACAGCGAACCGGCAGCCAATATCACGCCGTCCGCTCCGGCCTGCGCAAAGGCACAGGACACCGCCTGTTCTATCGACACTGCCTGAACCTGTGGACAATACGGGCGTACGGTATCTGCCAGCTGCTCTGCCGGCAGCGCTCTGGGATTGTCCGGTGTGACAGTATATACCCAGGATGCCCGCGATGCCAGCAGGGAAACGACTTCCGCAAAGTCTTTATCCCTCAGAACGCCCAAAATCAAAATCAATGGGGTCTGTTCCGGCAGACAGGCATCCAATGTCTCCCGCAGGCGCCGTGCCGCGTTGGGATTGTGTGCTCCGTCCAAAATGACACGCGGATGGGTGTGTACCGTCTCAAAGCGTCCACAGCACACCGCGGTTTCCAAGCCTCGGCGAACCGCCTGTTCGGAAATCTCATATCCCTGCTCCCGCAGGAGCTGAACCGCTTCCAGTACCTGAGCCGCATTATCCGCCTGATGCAGACCGGTCAGAGCGGTCGTCCATCGCGTTCCGCGATAGACAAACGACGTTCCGCCTTCCGGCAGCAAACGGACCTGTTCCGGCTGCGTCATTCTCAGCTCACTCTGATTCTTGCGGCAGCATTCTTGGATGGTCTGCTGTACCGCATCGCTCTGCGCCTGCAGCACGACCGGAATGCCCGGCTTGATGATGCCGCCCTTCTGCGCCGCAATTTTCTCAACGGTATCCCCTAAAAAGGCTGTGTGGTCTAATCCGATCGCTGTCAGCAAACTGACCACCGTTGCAGCTGTCACATTGGTGGCGTCCTCCCGGCCGCCCATGCCGCATTCCAGAACCGCCAGATCGCATTTGCGCTCCGCAAAGAACAGAAATGCCAATACGGTTTCCAGTTCAAACGCTGTCGGAACCGGCAATCCCTCACGCAGCATGGCATCGCGGTGCATCTTAATCCGGGTCATCCACCGCGCATAGTCCTCCGGCAACATTGTCTGCCCATCCACGGACCAGCATTCCAACGGATCAAAGACTGCCGGAGAGGCAAACTGTCCAACACGATATCCGGCCTGCTGCAAAATGCTCCGCAGCATGGTTCCGACCGAGCCCTTTCCATTGGTGCCGGCAATGTGCAAATACTTCGTCCGGTCCTGCGGCTGTCCCAGCCGGGCAAGCAATTCCCGGATCGGTCCCAACCCCGGTACAATCCCGCTCTCTGCGGCAATGCACTGCACATACTCTCTCGCCTGCACATAGGTCATCGGCACACGTCGATACGTGCAGTACCGATACGGGATCTCTCCCTCTACCCGCTGTTCCTCGACCAGGGTAAAATCCGCCGGGCTAAATTCCGGAAAGCAGCGGTCCCCGGCAAATTCCGCTTCAATTTCCGTCAGATACAGCACATCCGCCAACGGAAGCGCCTCACAGTACAGCTGTTCCCCGCCGGAAATATAGACATCCCGTCCCGCAGCCAAAATCAACGCGTCCCGCAAGGACCGAACCGTCGAGCAGTGCTCCTGCTGCACGGTCTTCGTCGAGGAAACCAGAATGGTCTCCCGGTTTGGCAGCGGACGTCCGATTTCTTCATAGGTGCGCCGTCCCATGATGACAATCTTTCCTGTGGTCAGCTCGCGAAAGCGCGTCTGTTCCCCCGGAATACTCCATGGAATTCTTCCATCGCAGCCGATTATTCGATTGTTTGCATAGGCCGCTATCAGCGCAATCATTGCCGTTCCTCCGTTTACAACATAATTCAGTTTATCATACCACATTTTTATACAATTGACAAACCAATGTGAGTCTGCCTGAACCACCGTTCAAAATCCCCAATATGCGCTTTTATTTGTATCTATTTTTCGTGAAAACACCCATTTGACGCAAATTCAAATACTATGGTACACTAATACACGGCAAATTTCATATGGACGAACGACACATGTAGTGCTTTGCACGTAAATCTGATTACGGTACACCATACTTTCACCGAAAATCAGACGCGAAGCCTGCATGTGTTTTTGTTTTGTCCTTCCACATTTCTACGAAGGAGCGTTTTTTCATGCCAAGAAATCAATTTCAGAGAATGTTTTTCGCCTTTGTCACCGTACTGGTGACTGTGCACGCCTATGTGTTTTTCAGTCTGTATGTCGTCAACGGCAATACCCTGATGCAGATCAATGGAACAGACAGTGTATTGGCTGCAATCCGTCAGCAGGGCGGCGTATACATGTTCGGACGCTATCTACCGATCTGGGCTGTTGTGCTGGTGGAATTCTGCTTTGCCTATGCGCTGGAAATTCTGATGGGCAGCCCCTGTTCGTTCCGGCTTGCTTCCCGCGTGTTCGATCCGCGCCGCAACCATCCTATGCTGTTCGAATCCGCGATCATCTGCGCTACCGTCGGTCTGATGTGTCCGACCATGAGCCTGATCGCATCGTTCCTGTACTATCCATACTATGCGGGTTTTCATCTCATCACGCTTCTGGCAAACTGGCTGAAGCTGATGTGCTTTAACTTTCCTTTCGCATACTTCACGCAGATGTTCTTCATCCAGCCATTTGTCCGCATTGTATTCCGCTTTGTCTTCCGCAAGGATATTGAAGCCCGGAATCAGCAGGCTAAGGAGCAGGAGGCACAGGGCAAGAAGCTCAAGCCCAAAAACGAAACCGAATCCATCGCTGCTATCTTCCAGCGCATCGACGAGATTCAGGAGAATCTCCAAAAGGAGCTGCAGGAACTGAGCAATAAAACCATATCACAGTAACAAAAATTTCTAAAATAATATCCTCTCACCGCCGTTACCGGCGAGGAGAGGACATCTTCTTTATGCCCAAGACCGCACGCGCAACCGTGCGGTCTTGGGTTT
>JBJEZE010000027.1:13607-19175 GCA_051887235.1 Butyricicoccus sp. | reverse complement strand
AAAATCTTTACTTCCCGCCCCAATTTCACTATAATAGTAAATTGAATACGCATACTATATCGGATTTACGAGGAGAATTTGCTTTGGCACTGATTGAATTTGAAGAATATAAGCAGAAGCTCACCAATCTGGAACCGGATCTGGACGAGCTGGAGCGCGCCTACGATCTGGAGCGCGCCGCAGAAGAAGTAGAGGAACTGGAAAACCGCGCCAGCGAGCCGGGCTTCTGGGACGATATGGAGAAGTCGCAGAAGGTGCTCCAGCGCACCAAGGCGCTCAAGGACAAGATCGAGGGCTACCAGGCGCTCAAGACCCAGCAGGAGGATCTGCTGACCCTGTGCGAAATGGCGATTGAAGAGGACGATGCGTCCATGCTGGAGGAGCTGGAGAGCGGCTTTGCCGCGCTGACCGACGAGCTGGAACGCCGCAAGCTGGCGACCCTGCTGCTGGGCGACTACGACTCCAACAACGCCATCCTGTCCTTCCACGCCGGCGCCGGCGGCACCGAGGCGCAGGACTGGTGCGAGATGCTGTACCGCATGTACACCCGCTGGGCGGAGCGTCACGGCTTCACGTATCAGATTCTGGACTACCTGGAGGGCGAAGACGCCGGCCTGAAGTCCGCCTCCATCCTGATCCAGGGCGAGAACGCCTACGGCTTCCTCAAGAGCGAATCCGGCGTGCACCGTCTGGTGCGCATCTCCCCGTTTGACTCCTCCGGACGACGCCACACCTCGTTCTCCGCGGTCGAAGTCATGCCGGAAATCGACGACGACAACACGGTCGAAATCCGTCCGGAAGATGTCGAGATGCAGGTGTTCCGTTCGTCCGGCGCCGGCGGACAGCACATCAATAAGACGTCGTCCGCGGTTCGTCTGATCCACAAGCCCACCGGCATCGTGGTCTCCTGCCAGACCGAGCGAAGCCAGTTCCAGAACAAGGACAACTGTATGAAAATGCTGCGCTCCAAGCTGATGGAAATCAAGGAGCGCGAGCATCTGGACAAGATCGAGGACATCAAGGGCGACCAGAAGAAGATCGAGTGGGGCAGCCAGATCCGCTCCTACGTCTTCATGCCGTACACCCTCGCCAAGGATACCCGCACCGCATTTGAAAACTCCAACATCGACGCGGTCATGGACGGCGACATCGACGGCTTCATCAACGCGTACCTGACCGCGCAGGCCACCGGCACGCTGCAGCCCAAATAAGGCAGAATTCACAACATCCGCAAGATAAAGATTCCCGTTTTTGACGACGGCAGTTCCACAAAACTGCCGTCGTTTTTTGTCCTCTCCGTTTTTGCAGAAAAAGTTCTCTCTTTTTCCAGTTCTTTACCTGTATTGTCTCACTTCCTCCGAAAATGTTCCAAATCAGGTACAATCAGATTGCAGAATTATTACAGCAAATTCGATGAATTTTTCAGCAAGAATATATATTGTTCTTTCGGATGGAATGTGCGATACTCTATTCAACAAAAAGAACAACAACATCTCTCTCCAAGCAATTACAACAACAGCAATAACTCCGGTTATTCTTGAAAGAAGGTATTTCTTATGATGATCAAATCCTCTTCCAAAGCACACGGCACCGTTCAGCTCGCCGCTCCGGTTTCCGGACGCTGCATTCCGCTTCACGCGGCATATATTCCGCAGAGCTTCTTCGCTCAGCTGGGCCATGGATTCGTTATCGTCCCGACGGACGGAACCGTAACCGCGCCGTTCGACGCCACCATCACCCGCACCTCGGAGGATCGCCGCTCGGTCGTTCTGGTCGATCGGAAAACCGGCTGCGTCGCTGTGATCTCCGCAGACTACATTGGCAGCTCCGACGCCTTCCATCTGAACGTTCGTCCGGACCAGCAGGTATCCAAGGGTGACACGCTGTTCACGCTGGACACCTCCAAGCTCCGCATGGGCACCCGCAGCATCCTGATCCCCTGCGTGGTCACCAACATGCTCCCGGCTGAAACCCACTACGGCGATATGGTCGGCAGCGAGACAACGGTACTGACCGCAGTCGCTTCCTGATTTTTTAACAAACAAATCGCTTCTTCTGCCGCTGCCAAATGCAGCGGCAGTTTTTGGCTTTTTTGCGTCATATTGTCCATTTGACCAAAATCACCTTGTGAAACTCATCCAATTTCAACATGTTCTTTTTGTGCACAAACACAATGTTACTCAAACAGCGAAGTCCACAGTTTTCCGCGCTTCCCTGTTAAATTCTTGTCAACATTATGCATTGCAGTTTGCCCCCTTGCTGTGTAAAACTACTGATGCAGATAATTTCGCCTGCACACACGCAGGCTGTCAAAGAAGGTATTGCTATGTTTTCCACTCCAACCACTGATATCACCGCTCCCATGACCGGCAAATGCGTCCCGCTGGATCTGATGTACGTTTCGTCCAGCATGATCCACTCGCTGGGAGACGGCTTCGTCATCCTGCCGACCGAGGGCACGGCGATCGCTCCGTTCTCCGGCGTGGTCACCCGCGTTTCGCAGGAGAATCACACGGTCGTTCTGATGGACGACGCCTCCGGCTGTGAGCTGATCCTGTCCGCTGACCTGTCGTGCGGCCCCGACGCGTTCCATCTGGCCGTTCAGAGCGGCGACCACGTTTCCAAGGGCGATGTCCTGTTTACGCTGGATACCGATACGATCCTGCGCGAGTATCCGTCGCTTGCGGTTCCGTGCATCGTATCCGACTACGACAGATTCCGCATGCACTGCGGAGACGTTGTCCGCGGCGAGACCACTGTGCTGTCCTGCGCCGGCTGACGCATATTTTTCTCGTTTTTCTTTCATACTAGGAGCATTCCCTTTCTGAGGAATGCTCTTTTTGTTTTGGAGGTATCATCCCGTGAAGCAACGCGTGAAATATCTTGTCATCGGCGCACTGGCCGGCGCCGCCAACGGATTTTTCGGATCCGGCGGCGGACTGTTTCTCGTCCCGCTGCTGTCCGGCTGGACCAAGGTAAGCCAGAAGCAGGCTTTCGCCACCTCTGTGGCGGTGGTGTTCCTGCTGTCCGCCGTCAGCACCGTGTTCTATCTGTCGCGCGGAACTGTATCGCTCTCCTTTGCCGCTCCATACCTGGTCGGCGGCTTTCTCGGAGGTCTGCTGTCCGGCGCGCTGTTCCGCCGTGTCTCCTCCGATCTGCTGCGCCGCCTGTTTGGCCTGCTCCTCCTGTGGGGTGGACTGCGCTCGGTGCTGTTATGGTAGGCGGCATCGTCGTCGGTGCGGTCACCGGCATTCTGTCTGGCTTCGGCGTCGGAGGAGGATCCCTGCTGATTCTCTGGCTCACCATCGTTGGCGGCGTGGAACAGCTCACCGCCTCCGGTATCAACCTCCTGTACTTCCTGTGCTGTGCGCCGCCCGCGCTGGTATCCCATTTCCGCAACCGTCTCATCGTACGCGAAGCGCTTCTCTGGTGCGCCTTGTCCGGCTGCCTGCTCTCTCCGCTGGCCTCCTACTGCGCCACAATCATCTCCTCCAGCCTGCTGCGCCGCGCCTTCGGCGTCCTGCTGCTGATTCTGGGAACCAAGGAGCTGTTCCATCGCAAATCCCAAAATCCGGACAAAAAAATAATCGAGTAAGATAATCCAATTTATTTTTTATTTGTCCGAATTTTTAAAATTCCAAATGTTCCGTCATATTATTGTCATTTCCATCATTTATACCCCATATTTCTCTTAAAATAATTTCAAATTATCATCATCTGGAACTCAATCGTTTCAGTTTTAAATATTTTGTGCAAAATAATCCAAGGATAGTTCAATATAATTCTATACTTTCTCCCGTCGGATGTGATATAGTAATGACGCAATAGAAAAAAATTGTTTCATGGTTTTTCCTCATGCAGCAACTATTGCTTTGACGCATCAGAACCGACTCCTTTGGGACTGTTGCTGATTCATTCTCTTCTCATGAAACAAAGCCCGGCTGACACAACTCAGTCGGGCTCTGTTTTTGTTCTTCTCTCAGGAATGCAGACGCTTGTAATCCAAATACCCCTGCAGGATCAGCGAGGCCGCCACGGCGTCCACGTTTTTTTTATGTTTTTTCTGCTTCTTTCCGGCTGCATGCAAAATGGCGTGCGCCTCCACCGTGGTCCGGCGCTCATCCCACAGCACCACCGGCAGCCCGGTGCGCGCCTCCAGCTCCTTGCCCAGCGCTTTGCACTTTTCCGCACGCTCGCCTTCGCTCGCGTTCATATTCTTGGGCAGGCCCAGCACAATCTCCTCAATCCGCTCCCGCTTGGCCAGCTGCACCAGCTCGTCCAGCAGCTTTTCGGTATTCCACGACGCGATCACCTGCGGAGATCCCGCCAGAAAGCCGGTCGGATCCGAAATGGATACGCCGGTACGCGCGTCCCCGTAGTCAATTCCCATAATTTTCACAACAGCACCTCCTGTCCGCTGTATTGTACCATAGTATCCTTCGTCTGCGCAATGCCGCATTGACCGTTGCACTTTTCTCTCATAGTTGTTATAATAAAGTCATCTTTGTAATCAGGAGGTGCCCGCATGGCGGTGTCCAAAAACAACCGCAAAAAAGGATCCAAGCGCGCTGCCCCGCACGCCGCTCCGTCGGGCTTTGTCGGCAACCGGCAGCGGCACATGCAGCAGCAGGCTCAGCAGCTCCCGTTTCTCGACCGGCACCGCATCGCCATCCGCTGGATCGGCCTGGCAATCATGATTCTCGGCTTTCTGGCCGCCTCGTACGGCCGCCAGATCATCGGCTTTCCGGTCACCATTTTCGGCGCGATGATGGACATCCTCTGTATCCGCCGGGAACCCGGCAAGCACCGGATTTCCCTGATCTGCTACGTCGCCTATATCGCCATCATGATTTACGCCTGGTTTTCGTTCCAGCCCTAAACGGAACAGCAAAAATCACAACCGTATCGTAACAAAGGAGAAGTACCACCCATGGCTACACCAAAAAACAACCGCAAAAAGAGAAAAAAGCGTCAGCCCATGCACAGCAAACCGATGTCTGACGCCGCCCTCAAGGCGCAGGAGAGCATCCGCAAGGAGGAAGAAAAGTCGCTCCGCCGCATGCAGAACCTGTCCTTCATCGGCCTGCTGCTGATGGTCGGCGGCTTCGTCATCGCCCTGGCCGCCAGCAAGAAAATCGGCTACCCCGTCACCTTCATCGGCGCGTTGATCGGCATCGCGACGGTCCAGCCGGATCAGAAGCACCGCGTCATCAGCATCATCGCCTACATCGTCTACTGCGTCATGGTCGCTTTTCTGTGGTTTGCAGAATTGTCCCAGGGATGACCGCTCTTTCCCGCGCACTTTCGGTAACATCGACGAAAGTTTTTTGAAAATTTCTATTGACGTCAAAGAACCCCGCATGGTATACTTATTCCACCTATGCAGGGTTCTTTTTTTTGCTCTGAAACGCAGAGCAAAAGAAGCCGACTGTTGTGCGGTTTCAAGTCCACCACCTGCAATAGGGAGGCAATTATTTAAGGAGGTGCCGTTATGCGCGTTAAGGTAACTTTGGCCTGCACCGAGTGCAAGCAGAGAAACTATGACACAATGAAGAACAAGAAGAACAA
>JBJEZE010000027.1:0-13507 GCA_051887235.1 Butyricicoccus sp. | reverse complement strand
CTGACCGACGAGAGCTGGTATCTCGTGCGCAACACGCGCGGATGCACCGGCTTTGTCAGCCCGAACTCGAACAAGCCTCTTCCCCTCACCGACGAGGAGGCCGCACAGTGGGGTGCTGAAAAGCACGAAGGAAGCATCGAGATCAGCTATCAGGTCGGTGATTCGGTTCGCGTCTGCGACGGACCGCTGTCCGACTTCGTCGGCATTGTCGACGAGATCGAGCAGAATCAGAACAGGGTGCGCGTGATCGTATCCATGTTCGGACGCGAGACCCCGGTTGAGCTGGAGCTCAATCAGGTCGAAGTCGTGGAGGATTGATTCCTCACCCTGGCAGGTGGGAGAGCGCCGCAGGTTTGACGGCGTCTCGCCATTACCACATTCTTCAAGGAGGTGCTATCTGAAATGGCACAGAAAGTAGTAGGATTTATTAAGCTTCAGATTCCGGCAGGCAAGGCAACTCCGGCTCCCCCGGTAGGTCCGGCTCTTGGCCAGCACGGTGTAAACATTATGGCGTTCACGAAGGAATTCAACGAGCGCACCAAGAATGATGCAGGCATGATCATCCCGGTAATCATTACCGTCTATGCCGACCGCTCCTTCTCGTTCGTAACCAAGACTCCGCCGGCAGCTGTCCTCATCAAGAAGGCTTGCAACCTGCAGAGCGGTTCCGCTGTTCCGAACAAGACCAAGGTTGCTACCATCAGCAAGGCAGACGTCCAGAAGATCGCTGAGACCAAGATGCCTGACCTGAACGCCGCTTCCCTGGAAGCTGCAATGAGCATGATCGCCGGCACCGCCCGCTCCATGGGTGTTACCGTCGAGGAGTAATCAAACAATTCATCATTCACGACTGACGGCAGGAGGCCGTCTGGTGGGAGGAACATTGTTTCCGAGTAACCACTAAAGGAGGATTTAATCGTGCGTAAAGGTAAAAAGTATGTAGAGAGCGCAAAGCTCATTGATCGCAGCAAGCTTTACGATCCGTCCGAGGCTCTTGACACGGTTATCAAGACCGCAAAGGCAAAGTTCGACGAGACCGTAGAGATTCACGTTAAGCTGGGTGTTGACTCCCGTCACGCTGACCAGCAGGTCCGCGGTGCTATCGTTCTGCCGAACGGCACCGGCAAGCAGGTTCGCGTTCTGGTATTCGCCAAGGGCGACCAGGCTGCTGCCGCTGAGGCTGCAGGCGCTGAGTTCGTCGGTGCGGAGGATCTGGTTACCCGCATCCAGAAGGAGAACTTCTTCGACTACGACGTTGTTATCGCTGCACCGAACATGATGGGTCTGGTTGGCCGTCTGGGTCGTGTCCTGGGTCCGAAGGGCCTGATGCCGAACCCGAAGGCTGGTACTGTTACGATGGACGTCGCCAAGGCTGTTCAGGACGCCAAGGCTGGTAAGATCGAGTATCGCCTGGACAAGACCAACATCATCCACTGCCCGCTGGGCAAGGTTTCCTTCGGCACCGAGAAGCTGGAGGAGAACTTCAACGCGCTGATGGGCGCCATCATCAAGGCAAAGCCGGCTGCTGCAAAGGGCCAGTACGTTCGTTCCTGCGTCGTTGCTTCGACCATGGGCCCGGGCGTCAAGGTAAACGCTGCCAAGCTGACCAACTAATTTTTTGTCAAAACTCTTGACAGACAGATGACTGTCTGCTATAATTTAATAGCTCGTTCAAAGACAGCAGGTGATGGCTTGCCATCCTAACCGGTTTCGTCCGTCCTGCCGAGGCAGCATCTGATCCAATGGATTGATTTCCATCTGATTTATCATGCCCTTCTGTGTCTTTGAGCAGAAGGGCATTTCTTATGTCCCTATCATTGTTTTGGAGGTGAAACAGACTATGCCAAACGCAAAGGTTCTGGAAGAAAAGCAGGCACTCGTTGCCTCGCTGGTTGAAAAGATCAAGAATTCCCCGGCCGGTGTCCTGGTTGACTACAAGGGCATCACCGTTGCAGACGATACCGCACTCCGCAAGGAGCTCCGCGAGGCTGGCGTTGAGTACAAGGTTGTCAAGAACACCATGCTCAAGTTCGCTGCTCAGGAGCTGGGCTTCGATGGCTTCATCGAGCACCTGAACGGTACCACTGCAATCGCTATCAGCACGACCGATGACGTCGTTGCTCCGGCGAAGATTCTGGCAAAGTTTGCAAAGGATCACGAGAATTTTACCATCAAGGTTGGCTTCCTGGAGGGCGCCGTTATTCCGGCATCCGAGGTTGACTCCCTGGCGAAGCTGCCGAGCCGCGAGACTCTTATCGCTCAGGTTCTGTACAGCTTCAACTACCCGATCATGCAGCTCGCTATTGCGCTTAACGCAATCGCTGAGAAGGGCGAGGCTGATCAGGAGGCTCTGGTCTCCACTCTGGTCGCAGAGAAGGCGGAAGCCGCTGCTGACGAAGCTGCAGAGTAAGTTCTGCACAACGGGACGCAGTCCCAACCCCACACTTATTTAAATTTTGAAATTTGGAGGTATCTCACCATGACTATCAATGAGATTATGGATGCCGTCAAGGAACTGAAGGTTCTTGAGCTGGCTGAGCTGGTTAAGGCTCTGGAAGAAGAATTCGGCGTTTCCGCTACTCCGGTAGCTGTTGCTGGCGGCGCTGTTGCAGGCGACGCTCCGGCTGCTGCTGAGCAGACTGAGTTCGACGTTGTTCTGACTTCTGCTGGTTCTTCCAAGATCGGCGTTATCAAGGTTGTTCGCGCTATCACCGGCCTGGGCCTGAAGGAAGCTAAGGCTAAGGTTGACGAGTGCCCGTCCACCATCAAGGAAGCTGCTTCTAAGGAAGATGCAGAGTCCATCAAGGCTCAGCTGGAAGAGGCTGGCGCTACTGTAGAGCTGAAGTAATTCACTTTACACACATTCCAAAACAAACGAACCTCCTGAGGAATTCCTCAGGAGGTTTTTTTACGTTTATTTGCTGATTTTCCGGCTCTGCACTGCGCTCCACCGTCCACGGTAGCTCGTGCCATCGACAACCTTGTACGGCCGCACCCGCACGTAGTAGGTCTTCCCTTTGGTCAGCCCGGTCAACGTCTTGGACACCGTCTTTCTTCCGCTCACCGTAACCGACTTGGCATTGCTGAAGTCCGACCGGGTGGCGTATTGTATCTGATATCCGTGGCAGTTGCTTCCCATGCTCCACTGCACTTTGAGCTTTCGGCTTGCCAAATTGGTGGGCTTGGACAGGGATACATTTTTCGGAACAACCGAATACGTTGCGGTCAGCGTCCCCTTATACTGTCCCACTCCGGTAACCGTTACGGTCGCCGTTCCGACTCCGGTACAGTTCGAATAGTTGGTTTTGTAGCAGGACGCGTCGATCACCTCTCCGGTTTCGGTGCGGACCAGCGTGACCGGATTCTGCCGCTTGCTTCCGGTATAGTTCATCTTAGTGTATTTGAGCTGCAGCTCCACGGCTCCCTTCACATCCAGCCGGTATCCGTCCACTTCGTCTTCATAGTACTCTGCCAGCTGCACCGCGCCGTATCCGTATTGCTCGTCCTTACCGGCGTCGCCCAGATCTACCGCATAATCCATCAGAATCTCTTTGTACTCCGCCGGAGTGTAGTCCGGGTGCAGCAGGCAAATCATCGCCACAGCCGCCGAAATATGCGGCGCCGCCATAGACGTTCCGCTCTTGACCGAGTACGTTCCGTCCTTGCGCGCGCTGACAATGCTTGTCCCGGGCGCCGCAAAGTCAATCTCCTCTCCATAGCACGAATAGAGGCTGGCAAAGCTGCCGTCCTGATTCAATGCGGAAACCGCAATCGTATCGCTCAACGTAGCGGGATACATCGTCTCCAGAATATATGTACCGTCGCTTCGCCGCGTCTTGTTTCCGGCCGCCGCCACAACGACAATGCCATCGTCGTACAGCTGCTGGATTGTGCGGTCAAAGACTGTCTGTCCTATATTCTCTATGCCAAGACTCAGATTCACCACATCCGCGTCATGCTCGTCCGCATACTGCAGGGCCGAAATGATCAGCGAATAATAGCTTTTTCCCATTGCATCAAACACGCGCAGCGCCATGATCTCCACATTATCCGAGGTCGCATCCGCCACAATGCCCGCTACATGCGTGCCGTGTCCTCCGCCGTTGCGGACATCGTAGTCGTAGTAATCGCTGGTGTCCAGAGAAACACAGTCCTTTGGATCCACCATATCATCCAGCTCCTGCTGGCTGCTGCTGACGAAATTGTACCCCGTCACAAAGCGTCCGGCAAACATGCTGTTGTCGGAATCAATGCCTGTATCAACAACCGCCACCGTCGCGTGCCGGTCACTCAGCCCATAGATATCCACTTGCTGTTGGAGCTGATCCAGCCCCATGTACTCGGTTCCCCACGAAACACTTTCCTGTGACTGTGTGTCCAGTCCGTCCTCGGCCAGAAGCATGTCCTCGGTCTGCATCTCGTCCGGAAAACAGTTCTCCTCGCCCAGTGCGGATTGCAGCTGCTCACAGGCGTTCCGGGCATCCGCGGATTGCGTAAATTGCAGAATGTACTCGTCGTATTGTTCCAGATACAGCACCTCTTCCGCGCCGTAATCGCTGTCCAGCTCGTCTGCAAACACGATCAGCCGCGCCGTCTGGTACGGCTCCGTGACATGCACGACGCCGCTGTCGTCTGTGTACGTCTCAAACGTGTCCTGCTGCTCGAAATATTGCTCAGCAGCATCGGCAGAACCAAGAATCTCCCGTTCCTCCTGTTTGGTCATCTCAAATTCCTGCTGCAGGGAGATCGTCTCCTGATCCTTCTGTACCTCGTTGGTCTGCGGGTCAATCGTAATCTCCCCGTAAAAGCTGTCGTCCTCATAGGCGGCCACCAGTGCTGACACATCCGCCCAATCCGCTTCACTCTGTATCACCGTTCCGGTATCTTCTACCGTCAGCTCCACCGCATAGGCCGGAAGCATCCCGCTCATCAGGGCCGCTGCCAGCAGAACACTTCCCAGTCGTCTTTTCATGATTGTCGGTTCCTCCTTATCTGGTATACTATTACCTTACCACACTTTGTAACCGTTTTGCAACCTTTTCTAAAAAAATACGAAATCATCCCAAACTCCCCCGCTTTTTTCCGCCTGTACAGCAAAAAAATTGCCAGCTGTCCGAAGACAGACTGGCAATCCGCTGTTATTTCTGCGTTTCGTACTCTTCCTCTGTCATGACCGGGCACCCCTCACAGTGCGACAACGTCGGAACAAAGCCCGGTTCATGCGGTTGGTACTTCATCAATGACCCTTCCGTCAGCCGCTGCAGCGCATACAGTTTTTCGTTGACCATATCCCACATGCAGTACGGCATGTGATCCCGATGCCCCCGGTGGATCATCACACACTCCCAGCACTTGCCGTGGTGCGGACAGTGCTCCGGGCAGTTGCAGTAGTCGATTCCGCTGTCCTTGATGTCCTGCAGCGCTTCCATCTTCCATTTGTACTGCTCCTGCGGGGTCATGGGCTCATATTGCTGCTTGATCATCTTTTCGTTGTAGTCAACCTTAACCTTCTTGTCCTCCATTGCGTCATATCCTCCCTCGTTTCATTCCGTGACATCCGCGATGTTATTGGTATTATAACAGACGGAAAACCGGATTGCAAACGTTCCCATAAGTTGTCTGCTTTTCTTCTTGTTCCATTTTATCTCAGAAAATATTATTTTGTTCTCATCTCCTTTTTCTTCTCAAGATCATGATGTTTTTTCTATCTTGCTTTTATTTCAAAAAAATCGTAAAAATATCTTTTAATTTTCCAATTTCATCGTTATTTATCAAAAAATAATCCATATTTCCAATCACTTAAAACAACATATTTTCTTTAAGAACAAGAAAACACAAGTCTTATCTTCTGATTTCAAAAAATAACACCAATGTGCACTATTTTTTCGCAAGATTAAAATTGTGAAAAAAGCAGACAATTTGGTATACTATCCCTGCTGAAAAACACAGCCGGCAATGTTGCTTTTCGGTTCATCTGACACTTGTTTCTACTCACATTCGTTATGAAAAGGGGATGTATATGTTTATTATCTTTACTTTCGTCTTGTT
The DNA here is from genome assembly GCA_051887235.1 of Butyricicoccus sp. Taxonomy (GTDB): domain Bacteria; phylum Bacillota; class Clostridia; order Oscillospirales; family Butyricicoccaceae; genus Butyricicoccus_A. The sequence goes on along the minus strand of JBJEZE010000027.1, from coordinate 7,459 downwards.
TACCGCAATGGTTGCAGTGATTTCCTGGTTCAAAACCCGCGGGGATAATCTGGACACTAAGGAAGGCTATTTTCTGGCCGGACGCAGTCTGACCGGACCCGTAATCGCCGGTTCGCTGATGCTCACCAATCTCTCCACTGAGCAGCTGGTCGGACAGGCCGGACAGAGTTATGCCACGAATATGGGCCCGATGGCTTGGGATGGTACATCCTGTATCGCCCTCCTGATCCTCGGTTTTATCTTTATTCCAAAATACTTAAAGATGGGTATTACCACAGTACCAGAGTTTCTGGAGGACCGTTTCGACTCCACCCTCCGCCGTCTGGTCACAGTTTTATTCCTGCTCGCCTATCTGTTCGCCTATTTGCCGACCGTTCTGTATTCCGGCGCACTGGTGTTCAACCAGATTTTCGGCATCAGTGATATGCTGCACGTGACCGAACTTCAGGGCGTCGTCTTCACCGCCACTGCCATCGGCATCATCGGTGCAGTCTACGCGATTTTCGGCGGACTGAAGGCCGTCGCCGTATCCGACACCATCAACGGTCTCGGCCTGATTATCGGCGGTATCATGCTTCCGGTCATTACGCTGACCGTCTTTGGCGACGGCAGCTTCCTCGATGGCCTGAGCGCGTTTGTGTCCAAAATTCCGGCAGAGAAATTCAACGCAATTAATCCTGCCAATTCCCAGCCTCCGATGATTCCGTGGCCGGTATTGTTCACCGGCATGGTGGTCAACAATCTGTTCTACTGGACCAGCAACCAGGCGATCATCCAACGTACGCTGGGTGCAAAGAATCTGGAGCATGCACAGAAGGGTGCGATTTACGCTGCCATTCTGAAGATCACCAACCCGCTGTTCATCACCCTGTCCGGTCTGCTGGTATTTTATATGGCACAGAACGGTCTGCTGGATTCCGCTACCGTCGCAGCTCTGTCGGACAATTCCGATCTCGCATATCCGATTCTGATTATCACTATGATGCCCAAGCCGCTGCTTGGATTCTTCGCTGCTGTACTGTTCGGCGCCATTCTCTCTTCGTTCAATTCTGCGCTGAACTCTTCCGTTACTCTGTACACTCTGGATCTGCATCGTCCGCTGTTCAATCCGAATGCGTCGGACGAGCATTTGGTCAAGGTCGGCCAGCGTTTTGGCACCGGTCTGGCGATTCTCTCCATCTGCGTTGCTCCGGTCATCAGCTTTGCACCGTCCGGCCTGTACGATTTCATGCAGTCGTTCTTCGGTTTCTTCAATGTGCCCATTTTGGCAACCATGTTCATCGGCCTGTTCACCACCCGTGTTCCGTCCATCGCACCCAAGATCGGCATCATCCTTCATGTCATCTTATATACACTGTCCAAGACCCCGCTGTTCCCGCTGAACTGCCACTATCTGTACGTTCTGTTTACTCTGTTCGTATTCCAGATCGTGTTCCAGCTCATTGTCGGCAAGATCGCCCCAATGGCAACACCGTATGTCATGAAGGACGCAAAGGTTGTCGACATGACTCCGTGGAAAAACCGCAAGGCCGCTGCAGTTATCTGCATCATTTTGATGCTGTGCCTGTACGCAACCTTCTCTCCGATCGGTCTTGCCGCGTAATTCGCTCTCTTTCAAATGCTCCGGTATTTGCCTATACCGGACCTATCATCGATCCCCGTTCCGGCCTTTGCCGGGACGGGGATTTTTAATCTTCTTTTTCCACCCGCTCCTCCTTCTCCTACTATCGAATGCTCGTTATCCACCAATAAACTGTCTTTTCTTTCAGTCGAAATCTATCCTGTTTATATCTCAAAAAATACCATGTCATTTGGCCCACATACGCCAATTATTGTCTTTTTTATTGATATTGTATGCCGTATCGCCTCACTTTATCAGCAAGATACCGAAATAACACTTGTTTCCCCCGATTATTTTAATATCGCAGTAATATTCGCAAAAACGTCCATGTCTTTTCTTTTAAAGGCTTTTAAATCCAAAAATAGTTCATTTTTAAGGCCAACTTATAAAAGAAACCTTTTTTAAACAGCAAGAAACCGCAAATTATTTTGTTTTATTCCGAAAAAAGCGGTTCTGTTCCCAGTTTTTTTCGCAAGATAAAAATTGTAAAAAAAGCGTTCAATTTGGTATACTGTCCGTGCTGAAAAACATTGCCGGCAAATGTTGCTTTTCGGCGCAGAGCAGAGCAGCCGCTCTGCATCATTCACACATCGACTAAGAAAAAGACGAAAGGAAGATTGCAACATGAATATCTTTATGATCGCTACATTTGTGGCCTTCACTGCGCTCGTTGCTCTTATCTCCTATTTAAAGACAAGGGGCGAAGACACGACGACAACGGAAGGCTACTTCCTCGCAGGCCGCGGTTTGCCGGCAATTGTCATCTGCGGTTCTCTGCTGATGACCAACATCTCTGCCGAACAGCTCGTCGGCCAGAACGGACAGAGCTATGTCGCAACCATCGGTGTATTTGGCTGGGAAATCATCGCCGCCTTTGCACTGGTTCTCTGTGCACGTATTTTCCTGCCGAAGTTTATCGGCAGCGGCATCACCACTATTCCGCAGTTCTATGAAATGCGCTATGGCATCGCTGTACGCCGCCTTGCAGCTATCGGTTTCATGGCATACTACGTCGTCGCTATGCTGCCGCTGGTTCTGTACGCCGGTTCCGTTGTACTGGAGCAGCTGTTCGGTATCTCCGAGATGCTCGGATGCTCCCGTTTCGTAGCGATTGCAATCTGCTGTGTCACCATCGGTGTAATCGGCTCCATCTACGCTATCTTCGGCGGTCTGCGCGCCGTTGCCGTATCGGACACCATCAACGGCGTTGGTCTGATGCTGGGCTGCGGCCTGCTGGTTCCGATTCTGGCCTTCTCCTACCTCGGTGACGGCAGCTTCTTCCAGGGTATTCACACGTTCTTCCAGGCTTCCGAAAAGCTGAACGCGGTCGCTCCGGCTGATGCGCATGCTCCGTGGATTCCGTGGCCGATGTTCTTCACCGGTTTGATCGTTAACGATACTCAGTACTGGGCAACCAACCAGTCCATCATTCAGAGAGCGTTCGGCGCGAAGAACATGGCGGAAGCACAGAAGGGCGTTCTGTGGACCGCTGTTCTGAAGTGCTTCACCCCGATCTTTACCGTAGTCCCGGGCATCATCGCATTCCTGATCTTCGGCGGTGCTCTGGAATCTCAGGATCTGGCGTATCCGCAGCTTCTGCTGCTGGTTATCCCGAAGCCGCTGCTGGGCTTCTTCGCCGCAGTTATGTTCGGCGCAATCCTGTCTTCGTTCAACTCCGTTCTGAACTCCGCATCCACCATCTTCGCGATGGATATCTACAGCTGGATCAAGCCGGAAGCTGACGACGTCACCGTCGTTAAGGCCTCCAAGAAATTCGGTACTGTTGTTGCGATTATCTCGATCGCGATCTCCCCGTTCATCATGTTCTTCGGCCAGGGCATCCAGGCGTTCCTGAACGAGTCCATGGGCTACATCCTGACGCCGCTGTTCGTCATGGCTATCTTCGGTGTAACCAAGGCACGCGTACCGGAAAAGGCATGCTTCATCATGACTGCGGTTCACTTCGTTCTGTATGCAATCGGTCTGAACACGCTGACTCCGGAGCCGCTGCACTCCCTGTACATCCTGTTCTTCTGCTTCCTCGTTGATATCCTCATCATGCTGATCGCAGTGAAGGTTACTCCGTCTGGCGAGGTTCCGAATCTGGATAACCCGAGTGTTGATATGACTCCGTGGAAGTATGCAAAGGTTGCTTCTATTCTGGTCGTTGTTCTGATCCTCGCACTGTACGCCTTCTTCTCTCCGCTTGGCGTCGGCGCTTAAGAATATATTGCCAGTTTTCAACACCTTTTCTCATAGCAAATCCCCCGCTCCGGCAGCTGCCGGACGGGGGATTGTTGCTTTGCTAAGGGACTTTTTATTTCAACTATCACGAGAACCGGCCCAATGAAACCGTGTCATCCGCGCGGCTCCGTGCATAATAGGTCTTTCCGGAGACGGCAATGATCGAGGCATTGCTCAGCGACGCCTGCGCCACCACCGTGGAGGACGGCGGCGTAACGGTGTAGACCTTGTTGGAGAAGCTGGTCTGGTTTCCGTTTTTATCCTGCACGACAACCCGGCCTTCCAGATAGTTCAGGTCGATATTGTGCGCCGTGCCGGTGAGCAGCGTCTTCTTGCTCTTGGAGGAGTAGGTATAGCGGCAAACCGCTCCGCCGTTCTTCTCCACATAATACAGCGCCCGTTCGGTCGGAATCACCCGCATATACTCCTGAAGGTCGACTCCCGTGATATTCTGCGCCAGAGTCCGGATGTTCTTGCCGTCCAGGCTGCACGCCTTCACGCTGAGCACCTTTCCCTTTGCCATATTGGCCAAATCAGATTCAACGTAGTATATCGTATTGTCAATGACTTGGAACGCAACGCAGCTGCGGGACAGCCGGCGCCAGTCGCCGCTCTCGCCGTTGACAGAATACAGGCTGGTCGGCGTCGTCGGGAACTCCGTGTACGACATGCCGACAACATACTGTCCGCTCAGCTGTGTGCCGTTCATGTCATTTCTCACCTTATACGTCCGCGTTCCGCCCAGCTTGTACCGTCTGGTATGTACCTTGTTGCTCGTGGCCGAATCGTATGTATAAACCAGCGAGCTGCCGCATTTGCCCTGCAGCACGGTGTTTTTTCCGGTCAGCTCAATCATCTGCGTCTTTCCGCTGCCATCCGGCTTGACGCGGTACAGCCGGGTCTTGCTTCCGCTCGTATTCACCGCCGTGTAGTAGATGTAGCTGCTGTCTGTGACGCAGCTGGTCACACGGAAAATCTTTCCCTGCGACACAATTTCTTTCGGGTCGCTGGTCGTTGTACGCTGCGCGTACAGGGCGCCGTTGCTGACGTACGTGTAGTAGCTGCCGCACTTGCTAGCCGACACGGCCTCCGCCTTGCTGCCCAGCTGCGGGAGCGAAAGACAGACTGCCGCCGCCACAACTGTGGTCATGCAAAATCGTTTGATTGTGTGGATCGTATTGTGATTCATATCTATACCCCTTTCACAAATACAATACTGGAATACCTTCTTGCTTTGTCCCCAAAAGCGTTATCATTGTAGCATACGAAATGAGAGTTTGCAACAGATCTGCTATTTTTCACCTTTTGTGCAACAGCCCTCAGATGGTTCTGACGAAAACAGCGGGTGCCGGAGAATCCCCGGTACCCGCTTGCTCTGTTTAATCGCTGTTCGGATCAATGTTGCGCTGCAAAATAATATAGTTTCCGTCCGGCGTGTACCGTCCGGTCGGAACAAACCCGTTTCTCTGGTAGAAATGCGGTCCCTGCAGACGGCTGGCCAGCGGCTTCGCCTGCAGCCGCTTTTTGCCCAGCTTCCGGTAGGTGCTGACCGCGTGCTCCATGTACTGCGGGCCAAAGCCCATTCCATGATACGCCGGGAGCGTACATGTTCCGGCCATCTCACCGATGTCCGTCCCCTCGTTTTCCAGCGTGTTCATCGCAATGACGCCAGTCGGTGTCTGGTCCAGCATGCCGAATACCACGGCATTCGGCGTTACTGACTGAAATCCTTTGAACCGCTCCACCAGCTGCTCGTCCGTGTACGCGTCCTTACCGTAGGTCGGCCAGTAAATCATATGGAACAGCTCCAGCGCCAATGCGCGCTGCTCCGCATCGTCCCAATCCACCGGACGGAACCACAGCTGCGGCGAAACCGGCACGTCCACCGAGTCGCTCCACTTGAGCTTGTGGAAGGTCGATAACTCGCGCGGCAGATGTCTGTTGTCATTCTGATAATCCACGCGCACCGCGTCTCCGTCACATACCAGACGCGCCACGCAGGTGTTGTCACCCCAGCCAACCTGCATCATCTGCTCCGGCTTCAGGCCGCAAGCCAGCGTCAACAGACCGCGGATCACCGTGCCGTGGCTGACCACCGCTATGTATTTTCCGTCGTTCTCTGCGGCAATGCGGAGAAGCTCGTCCAGCGCACGCTGTCCCGCCTGCAAAATGGTTTCACCGTTCGGAATCTTCCAGTCCCACGGACGGCTGCACCAGCAGTCGTACAACTCCGGCTCAAACACCGGCAGCTCCGCCCACGGCTTGTCTTCCCAGTCACCCATGTTGATCTCCCGCAGCATCGGACGCTGGATTACCTCCAGGCCATGCGGCTGCGCAATCGCTTTTGCCGTCGCACGCGCACGGGACAGATCGCTGGAGTACACGGCGTCCAGACGGATCGTCCGGAAACGGTCTCCTACCATCTTCGCCTGCCGGCGGCCGCGCGGGGTCAGCATGCTGTCATATATGCCATGGCACCGGCGGCCAATGTTTCCATCCGCCTCCGCGTGCCGCACCAGATACACCGTCGTACTCATACTTCCAGCGCCCCCGTCAGCTCGGTCACGCTCTTTACGCCGTGGCTGTCACAGAATTCTTCGATTTCCTTCGCGACACGAACCGGCGTCATCGGGTCGGCAAACATCGCGGTGCCGACCGCGACGGCATCCGCACCCGCCATCATCATTTCGACCGCATCCCGTCCGGTACGGATACCGCCCATGCCCAAAATCGGGACGGAAACCGCCTTGCGCACCTGATAGACCATGCGAACCGCAACCGGGAACACCGCCGGGCCGGACAGGCCGCCCATGATGTTGGACAGAATCGGACGGCGGGTCTCGATGTCAATCCGCATACCCAGCAGCGTGTTGATGAGCGACAGCGCGTCTGCACCCGCTCCGACTGCCGCGCGGGCAATCTCCGCGATGTCGGTGACATTCGGAGACAGCTTGACAATCAGCGGCTTTTTGGCGTATCGCTTCGCCTCAGCCACGACCTCTTCCACCATAGTCGGCTGCGTACCGAAGGTCATGCCGCCGCACTTGACATTCGGGCAGGAGATGTTCATCTCGATCAGATCGACATCCGCGTCCGAAATCTTCTCGATCATTCCGGCGTACTCCTCCACCGAGCTGCCGGATACATTGGCGATAATCTTGGTATCGTACTGGCGCAGGAACGGGATCTGTTCCTCGATGAAGCGGTCGATGCCCGGATTCTGCAAGCCGACACAGTTCAAGATACCCATCGGGGTCTCCGCGATACGCGGCGCCGGATTGCCCAGACGCTCCGCCGGCGTCAGTCCCTTGACGCCGATGCCGCCCAGCTCACTCAGGTCAAAAAATTCGCCGTACTCATGCCCGAATCCAAAGGTTCCGGATGCCGTGGTCACCGGATTTTTGAGCTCCACACCGCAGAAGTTCACTCGCATATCTGCCATTACCACTCCACCTCCTTCGCGTCAAACACCGGACCGTCCTTGCAGACATGTCCGTACCGTGTCTCTCCGCTCTCGCTCTTGAGCGAGCAGGCGCACACCAGACAGGCGCCGATGCCGCATCCCATGCGCTCCTCCATGGAGACCTGACACGG
>JBJEZE010000026.1:0-4581 GCA_051887235.1 Butyricicoccus sp. | reverse complement strand
AAATCGAAGCCGCAGGAGGAAAGGCCGAGGTGATCTAAGGTGATCGAAACCTTAAAGAACGCCTGGCATGTTCCGGAGCTCCGCAAAAAGCTGATCTACACTCTGGTCATCATTGCGATTTTCCGGATCGGTTCCTCCATTCCGGTACCGTATATTGATACCGTCGCGCTGGCGGAGTATTTTGACCAGATGTCCAGCACGATGCTGGGTTACGTCAACGTATTCTCCGGCGGCGGCCTGTCGCGAGCGACAATCTTTGCGATGTCCGTCACGCCGTATATCAACGCATCCATTATCCTTCAGCTGCTCACAGTTGCCATCCCGGCTCTGGAGCGCATGGTGCGCGACGGCGGCGACGAGGGCCGCAAAAAGCTGACCGCCATCACCCGTTACCTGGGTGTTGCGCTCGGTCTGCTGCAGGGCTATGCATATTATGTGCTGCTGCGTTCTCAGGGACTGCTGAAGTACAACGATTTTCTGCATGGCGTTGTTATCGTATTAACCTTTACCGCCGGCACGGCTCTGATCATGTGGCTCGGTGAGCACATTACCAAGAACGGCGTCGGCAACGGCATCAGTGTCCTTCTGTTCGCAGGCATCGTGTCCCGCGGACCGTCCATGGCACAGAGCATGATCGAGCTGCTGCGCAGCGGCGGCGTGAGCATCTTCATCGCAGCGGTAATCGTTGTGATGGCGATTGCGATCGTTATCTTCGTCGTGTTCATCTCGGATGCCGAGAGAAGAATTCCGATTCAGTACGCAAAGCGTGTGGTAGGACGCAAGCAGTACGGTGGCCAGTCCACCCATCTGCCGATCAAGGTAAACGCCTCCGGCGTTATGCCGATTATCTTCGCCTCCTCCATCATGTCCCTGCCGTCGACGATTGAGATGATGACCAATCCGAAGTCCGGCGGTCTGGCAGAAAAGATTTTCTCGTTGTTCCACTCGAACAACCCGTTTTACATCATTCTGTACCTCGTACTGATCTTTGCGTTCAGCTACTTCTACGCAACCATTCAGTTCAATCCGATTGAGATTGCGAACAACCTCAAGAAGAACGGTGGATTCATTCCGGGCTTCCGTCCGGGCCGCCCGACTTCTGAGTTCATTATGAAGGCGCTTGGAAAGGTCACCTTCATGGGTGCCATCTTCCTGGCAATTATCGCTGGTCTGCCGCTGGTTGTCGGCGCATTCAACTCCAGCCTGAGCAACGTCGCGATCGGCGGCACCTCGGTGCTGATCGTTGTCGGCGTCGCACTGGAGACGGTCCGCCAGATTGAATCGCAGCTGATGATGCGCAACTACAAGGGATTCCTGGAATAAGAAATGATGTCTGGTAATCGGTGCGGATGGGTATTGGAACTCCAATTGTCCATTCACACCGATTTCCGACGTTTGATTTCCGTAAATTCTATTCAAATTAACCATGCGTTTTCGATAAAAAATTGTTGAAATCCGCATTGGGAACAGGTATAATAGAGAGGATCGAAAAATATGAAGCTCGTTCTTTTGGGCGCTCCGGGCGCAGGTAAAGGTACGTTGGCGGCTGTTCTCATCGAGAAGATGGGCATCCCGTCGATCTCTACAGGCAATATGCTCCGCGAGGCCATCAAAAACAGAACTCCGCTCGGCATGAGCGCGAAGAAGTATATGGACGCCGGCGATCTCGTCCCGGATGAGGTTGTCATCGGCATGATCCAGGAACGTCTGGCACAGCCGGATTGCGCAAACGGCTGCATCCTGGACGGCTTCCCGCGCAATATCCCGCAGGCGGAGGCTCTGGAAAAGGTTGTTTCCATGGACTGTGCGCTCTCTCTGGAGATCGACGACAAGGTGATTGTAGATCGTATGTCGGGCAGACGCGTATGCCTGAAGTGCGGCGCAACCTACAACGTCAACAACGCAGCCATGGCACCGAAGAAGGAAGGCATCTGTGACAAGTGCGGCGATGAGCTGGTAATCCGCAAGGATGACGCTCCGGAGACCGTGCTGGCACGTTTGGCTACCTACCATGAGCAGACAGAGCCGGTTAAGGGCTACTACGAGAAGCTCGGCAAGCTGAAGAGCATCGAGATCGACAACGATTTCGAGCGCACGAAGAAGCTGGCGTTTGCTGCTCTGGGGATGGAATGAGATGATTCGAATCAAATCCAGCAAACAGCTGGAACTGATGCGGATTGCAGGACGAATCACTGCCGAGGCTCGCGCCGCGGCAGCTCGTGCTGTCAAGCCGGGGGTCACAACAGGCGAAATCGATAAGATCGTCCGGGCCACGATCGAGAAGGCGGGAGCAGTTCCGTCCTTTCTGGGCTACGGCGGTTTTCCGGGCAGCGCCTGTGTTTCGATCAACGATGAAGTTATTCACGGCATCCCCTCGCGGTCCCGTGTCATCCACGAGGGTGATTTGGTGAAGGTGGACGTCGGAGCCTGCATTAACGGTTACCACGGCGACTGTGCCGCGACCATTCCGTGCGGTGAGGTGTCCGCCGAAGCACGTAAGCTCATCGAAGTGACCCGACAGAGTTTCTATGAGGGTATCAAGTTTGCCCGTAAGGGTAATCGTATATCAGACATTTCCCACGCCATTCAGGAGTACGTGGAGGCGAACGGCTTCAGCGTCGTCCGCCGCTATGTCGGACATGGTGTCGGCGCGTCGCTGCATGAAGATCCGGAGGTTCCGAATTTCGGCCGTCCGGGGCACGGTGTGCGGCTGATGCCTGGAATGACCCTCGCCATTGAGCCTATGGTAAACGTAGGAACGTATGACATCAACGTCCTGTCCGACGGCTGGACCGTCAAGACCAAGGATGGAAAACTGTCTGCGCACTACGAAAACACGGTTGCGATCACTTCGGGCGACCCGGTGATACTGACTTGCCTGGAAAACGGAGAAGTACTGTGATTGCAGCTGATGTAACCGACATTGTGGTCTCGCTCAGCGGCAGAGACCAGGGGAAGCGCTTTCTGGTTGTCGCCGTCGAAGGGGATTTTTTGTTCCTTGCAGACGGAGCAGCGCGGAGAGCGGAAAAGCCCAAGCGTAAAAAACGGAAACATACCCAGTTTCTCGCGCACAGTTCTGCTGCACAGCGGCTGCAGGAGGGCAAGAGCCTTTCTAACAGCGAGATCCGCCGCGCCCTTGCGGAATGCGGGGCCGTAGACTACTCTGACAGAGGGAGGAATTGAGATGCCAAAAGAGGACTTGATCGAACTGGAAGGTACCGTCATAGAGGCGCTGCCAAATGCCACCTTTAAGGTGGAGTTGAACAATCCGGCCAAGCCGGTCATTCAGGCTCACATCTCCGGTAAGCTTCGAATGAACTATATCCGTATTCTGCCGGGCGATAAGGTAACCGTTCAGGTTTCGCCTTATGACCTGACCAAGGGCAGAATCACCTGGAGATCCAAGTAATTGACGTCCGCGAGGCGGACTGTCCAGCCTTACATGGAGGTTAAAATCAATGAAAGTAAGACCGTCGGTAAAACCGATTTGCGAGAAGTGCAAGATCATTCGCCGCAAGGGCCGCGTAATGGTTATCTGCACCAACCCGAAGCACAAGCAGAAGCAGGGCTAATTCCCAGTCAACCACACAGGAGGTGCGTTAATAAATGGCAAGAATTGCCGGTGTAGACCTTCCGAGAGAAAAGCGCGTAGAAATTGGCCTCACCTATGTCTACGGCATCGGACGGAAGCTGTCCAACGAGATTTTAAAGAAAGCTGACATTAACCCGGATACCCGAGTTAAGGACCTGACCGAGGCTGAGGAAATCAAGCTTCGTGAAGTCATTCATGATTATACGGTCGAGGGCGACCTTCGCCGCGAAGTCGCTATGAACATCAAGCGACTGGTTGATATTGGTTCCTACCGTGGCGTTCGCCACAGACGTGGCCTGCCGGTTCGCGGCCAGCGCACGAAGACCAATGCTCGTACCCGCAAGGGCCCGAAGAAGACCATTGCAAATAAGAAGAAGTAAGGAGGGGAACTGAATTATGGCTAAGGCTCAGAAGAAGGGCGCTGTATCCAGAAAGCGCCGCGTAAGCAAGAACATCGAAAAGGGTGCGGCTCATATCCGTTCCTCCTTCAACAACACGATCGTCACGATCAGCGACCTCAACGGCAATGCCATTTCTTGGGCATCTGCTGGTGAGATGGGCTTCCGTGGCTCCAGAAAGTCGACTCCGTTTGCTGCGCAGACCGCAGCAGAGACCGCAGCAAAGGCTGCTATGGAACACGGCCTGAAGACCGTAGAGGTCTACGTCAAGGGCCCGGGTTCCGGACGTGAAGCTGCCATCCGCGCGCTTCAGGCAACCGGTCTGGAAGTAACCATGATCAAGGACGTTACTCCGATCCCGCACAACGGCTGCCGTCCGCCGAAGAGAAGACGAGTTTAATAAGGAGGAAACACACCTATGGCAAAGAATACGCAGCCGATTCTCAAGAGATGCAAGACTTTGGGTATCTCTCCGGCAGTTATGGGTATCTCCAAGGAGACCAAGAGACAGCCGAAGCAGTCCAGAAGAAAGCAGTCTGAGTATGCGATGCAGCTCAACGAGAAGCAGAAGGTTAAGTTTATCTACGGTGT
>JBJEZE010000025.1:0-4655 GCA_051887235.1 Butyricicoccus sp. | reverse complement strand
GGGAGTAGAGCAGCCGCAGGGCGGCGTACATATCGCTGATGGTGCCCACGGTGGAGCGGGCGTTGCCGCCGAGGCGGGACTGATCCACAATGACCGAGGCGGAGAGATTGTCAATGCGCTCCACCTTGGGCTTTTCGTATTTGGGCAGCCGCCCCCGCATGAACGCAGTATAGGTCTCGTTCATCTGCCGCTGGCTCTCGGCGGCGATGGTATCGAACACGATGCTGGATTTGCCGGAGCCGGAGACCCCGGTAAACACCACGATTTTTCCTTTCGGGATATCCAGAGAGACATTCTTCAGATTGTTTTGCCGAAGTCCCCGGATCACGATTTTATCTTGGTTCATCACAAAAACGCCTCACTTTCTTCTCTATCATACATCCGCGGGGATACGAATTCTCGACATTCCTTGCCCAATAAGAGATGGATGCACCGCTTTTCTTCAGCAGCCGAATATCCGATATGGATGTCATGCTCCGCGTTTGCTGCTGTCTTCCGGCCCGTGACAAATCACATGGTCGCAGGAAATAGAGTAAGTGATCAGAAAATACATCGCATACATGCTGGCGATCACGAGTGCGATCAGCACAGCTGTTTCCATGGCCTTCTGACCGCTGAGACCTGCAAAGCCCCAGATCTCATAGATTTTTCCAAAGATCAATCCGACGGGCACAGTCATGAGCAGTGGTAGGACGGCGGGCATCAGGAAGAATGCACCGATCTGTTTCCGCAAAGCCGCTTTCTGCATCTTCCTGTCTGCACCCAGACGGTACAGTATCGCAAAGCGTCTGCGCTCTTCATCCAGAGTGGACAGGGTTTTGATGGATAAAATTGCCAACGCCATACATACAAAAACCGTGGCGACATACAGCGTGCCGATCATCAGCGTGCCGGCGTTGGCGTACTGATACAGCCGATAGTATTCCTGCACTCTGTAGTAGGGGCCGTTCTCTGCTTCGCGGAACAAAGCTAACGCATCCACCAGTGCCACAGCGTCAATTCGGCTGTTTTCCAGCGAATAGGCGGCGCAAACATCCGAAACCGGCATTCCTTCCAACGCTTCGTCCGGCACGACGAAGTAAAACCACTCCTGGGTAAACTCCGGATAGATGGTGCTGGTTCCTGCCCAACTACAGGGTATCCCATTTAGTGTCACTGTGACGTCGGAAAAATCCGCGTTGCTGATCTCCGCGATGTTTGTACACATCAGATACTGATTTTCCAGCCGGATCGGATCATAGCCGCAGTCGGACAGCAGTCTGTTAAACTGGGTCAGGGACATATATTTGTCCGTCCATTCCATTATCTCGTGGCCTTTCACCTGGTGGCAGAGGGTTGTCTCTCCTGCGGAATAGAGCCGGTAGTCCAGCTCAGCGGTGATGGGACTGAACTGTTCCACAATCTCCTTGCCAGCAGCCATGGGCGTTTCAAAACTCTCAGGCTGGTCTGACATGGCCATCACATCATAGGGGCAGTCCTTGCTGACGACATATTTCGAGTAGATTTTTTCACTCAAAGCAACATTGCACATACAGACAGCGAACACCAACAGCGTTGCCAGCGCACCGATAAGCAGGGCGTTCACGGTCATCTTCCCGGACAGGCTCCGCAGCACCACCGTGTTCGTCCCACTGCTTTTCAAGCGTTTATTGCGCAGTAACATCCCCGCCAGCGTTCTGGACAGTGCAACGTGAACCAGAAAGACCATGACGAGATCAATCACCAGCCACGCAAGCAGTTCCACGGCAGTATCGCCGCGGAATGCAGCCATCAAATTCCGGTAAGTAACCACCAGGCAGCCGATAAAGCCTGCCAGCAGTAGAGAAGATACGACACACCAGAGCACCGGATGCCGTTCCGTGCGCTCTGCGTTTTCCTCTTTCAGCAGTTCTGACACCGTGACTTTTTTCAGATACCGCAGGGATGCCAGAGAGGACAGGAGAAACAGGCCAAGACTGACAACAAGCGTCAGTAAAATTCCCTGAACGGAATAGGCGGAAATGGCAAAGGGCATGTCCATGATGGAAGCGAACAGCGCTACAACGAGTTGAAAGATCACCAGTCCCGCGCCCATGCCTGCCAACATGGCGAGAAAGGACAAGATCCCCGTCTCACACGCGAACAGCGTCTGGATATTCCGCCGGGTCATGCCAAGCGTCAGGTACATGCCGAATTCCTTTTTCCGCAGTTTTAGCATGAAGCCCGTGGCGTAGCTGAGTACCAGCGCCGTGACCAGAGAGGACAGGACCGTGACCATGGTGAACATGGTACGCATGTCGGACGAAATCTCCGACAGCTCGCGAATCCGGTCGCTGTAGCTGAGGCTGTTGACTGCAAACATCAACGCGATGCTCAGAGCCACCGTGACAAAATAGATCAGATAGCTGCGGAGCTGACGACGCACATTGCGCAGAGCCAGTTTAACGAACATCTGCTTCACCCCCAAGCACTGCCATGGCATTTAGGATCTCGTGATACATGACTTGACGGGTACGATCGCCCCGGTACAGCTCGTTCCAGATCTTCCCGTCCTTCAAAAACAGAATGCGGGAGGCATAGGAGCCGACCACAGCGTCGTGAGTCACCATCAGAATGGTGGAACTGAGACTCTGATTCATCACCGTGAAGGTCTGCATCAGGCTCTTGGAGTTGGCGCTGTCCAACGCCCCGGTGGGCTCGTCCGCCAGAATCAGAGCAGGCTGGGTGATGAGCGCCCGGGCGCAGGCGGCACGCTGCCGCTGTCCGCCGGAGAGCTGCCGGGGGAACTTGGAGAGCTGATCCGTGATCTCCAGAGAAGCGGCAGCCTTTTGAATCCGGCTCTGCGTCTCCTGGACCGGACGCTTTTGCAGATTTAGGGGCAGAACGATATTTTCTTCCACAGTCAGCGTGTCCAGCAGATTGTATTCCTGAAAGATGAAGCCCAGGCGATCCCTGCGAAAGGCTGCCAGATCCTGTTCCCGCATCTCGGCGATGTCCCGTCCTTCCAGCAGGATACTGCCGGAGCTGGGGCGGTCAATGGTAGCGATGACATTCAGCAGTGTGCTTTTGCCGGAGCCGGACGCGCCCATGACGGCGGTGAATTCGCCCTGCTCCATAGAAAAGCTCACACCGTTCAGCGCCTTGGAGACATTGTCTCCGCTGCCGTAGTATTTGGTTATGTTTTTGATTTCAAGTAGAGTATTCATGTCTTTTCACCGACCTTTCGCAGCTATTGTACCGCAAAAGAGTCCGATTTGTTCTAACACAGTCGCTATCCAATCTAACAGTTTTGTTAGATTTCGGCTGGAAAGCGAAATGTGAAGCGGGAAAAGCGCTGTTCTTCTGAAGTGATTTCCAAGCCGATGTTCAGCTTCCTGCAAAGCTCGCCGACAACATACAGTCCCATACCGGTGCTGCCGCCCTGTTTTCGTCCCTCACTGCCGGTGAAGCCCCGCTCGGTCACCCGAGTCAGCTCATGGGCAGGAATGCCGGGCCCGTTGTCCTCAAAAATCAGGCGGCCCGGTTCTATTGCAATATGAATCTGACAGCTGGGACAGTATTTGGCGCAGTTGATGAGAAGCTGTTTGAGGAGAAACACCAGCAGCTTGGGGTCGGAATAGACCGCAGCCTCCCCGTCAACCGAAATGCCGATATCCGCTGCGATCAAAAGCTCCATCTCGTCCCGGATGGCCTGGTCGCAGACCTCACGCAGGTCGGCAAGCGTGATCTGGGTATCCTTTTCCACCGTCCGCAGTTTTGCGTAGGTCAGGATGGTTTCGGTCAAATTGTCCGCGCGGCGAAGCTCTCGCCGCAGTTTGGCCGGATCTCCGCCGTTGGCGAGAATCAGCGAGCAGGCAGTCAGCGGCGTTTTGATCTCATGCACCCAGCGTTCCACATACTCGCAGTAATCCTGCTTTTCGGCTTTGGCCTGCTCCACCGCACCGATGGCGGAGCGGGAGATTTCCTTCATAAGCAGGTAGTATTCCAGCTCCACAGAGTCCCGGGGCCGCTCCAGAGTCTCGCCGATCAGATATTTCTCCGGCAGGGCATCCAGACGGCTCCGCAGCATCCGCAGCCGCCGGTCGGCGCGCCGCCAGCCGACGATTATGCAAAGCAGCAAAACGAAAACACCGCTGAGCAGAAGGATCAGCATCAAAGAAAAAGGAATCGCGCAAAAATAACACACGAAAATAAGATACAACCCAACTATTGCCGCCATGAAAAGGGGAACAGCCTTTGCGGAAATGTAATTCCAAACACTCATAGGCGGTACCCCACGCCGCGCACCGTGCGGATAAAGTCGCTTGCTCCGATCTGTGCCAGCTTTTCCCGCAGTCTGCGGATGTTGACATAGAGGGTATTGCCGTCGATGTACATGCCGTTCGTCCACAGGTCTTCAATCAGCTCGTCGCGCGTGCACAGCTCCTTCTGCATCAGACACCAGAGGATCCGGGTTTCGTTCTTGGTCAGCTCTACGGCGCTGCCGGCATACACAGCTTTCATGTCGGGCAAATCCAGAGTCAGACCACGGACGGTTCGTAAATCACTTGCAGTGTTTTTCAGAATTCTGCCGATCCGGGCCAGCAGGACAGCGGAATTGTAGGGTTTACGGATAAAGTCATCTCCGCCTACGCCGAAGGCCAGCAGCTCATCCTCCGGCGTGTCCCGCGCCGTCA
>JBJEZE010000024.1:0-19499 GCA_051887235.1 Butyricicoccus sp. | reverse complement strand
GCTGCATGATTGTGCTCGCTGCCTGCGTAAACCTTCAGGCGGGTAGCAGCCTTACGGCCGATCGAGTTCTTCGGAAGCATACCCTTAACTGCAACTTCCATTGCGAACTCCGGACGCTCTGCCATCAGAGTACGGTACTTGGTCTCCTTCAGGCCGCCGATCCAGCCAGAATGTCTGCGGTAGTACTTCTGATCCAGCTTCTTGCCGGTGAGGATTGCCTTTTCTGCGTTGATAACGATAACGAAATCGCCAGTGTCAACATTGGGGGTGAACTCTGCCTTGTGCTTGCCGCGAAGGAGAGCTGCGACGGTAGTAGCGGTGCGACCCAGCGGCTTGCCAGCTGCGTCTACTACATACCACTTGCGGTCAACGTTTTCCGCTTTTGCCATATAAGTGGACATGATCTAACCTCCGATTTTATATCTTTATAATGATTTACGAATGAAACTGTGCAGGATTGACGCGGTATGTTCTGTTCTCCGCTCAATCAGCTGCTTATATGTTATACCATATCTATTTTTTGAAGTCAAGCGGTTTTTTTCAAATTTTTATTTATCTCCGGATAATCTCTTTCATTCTCTTGTTTTCTCTTATTTACTCCCGTTTTCTCAAAACGCAATTTAAAATTTCCTCTGTACTTTTTCTCCTTGTATACCGTATAATCAAAGGCAGCACAGGAGGAGATATGTTATGCAAAAACTGCTTTCCTACGTCCGCCGCGCAGTGGACGATTATCACATGATTTCCGACGGAGATGTCATTGCCGTCGGGGTGTCCGGCGGAAAGGATTCCCTCATTCTGCTGCTGGCGTTGGCGCAGCTGCGACGGTTTTATCCGCACCCGTTCTCCCTCAAGGCCATCACGCTGGACATGGGATTCGACGGGATGGATTTTTCCCCGATTGCCGCATTCTGCCGCGAGCTCGATGTGGAATTTATTCTGGAGCGCACAGCGATCAAGCAGATTGTCTTTGACGAGCGCAGCGAAAAGCACCCCTGTTCCCTGTGCGCGATGCTGCGGCGCGGGGCGCTGCAGAACACAGCGCTGGCGCATGGCTGCAACAAAGTCGCGCTGGGGCACCATCAGGACGACGTCATTGAAACCTATATGTTGTCCTTATTATATGAAGGACGGATGAGCTGTTTCTGGCCGGTGACCCAACTGGACGGAAAAGATCTCAGCATCCTCCGTCCGTTGATTTACACACCGGAGAGCTACATCCGGTCGGTTGTCAAAAAGCAGTCTGTTCCGATCGTGCACAGCACCTGTCCGCAGGACGGCAGCTCCAAACGGCAGGAAATCAAAGACCTGCTGTGGTCCATCGAAAAGCAAAACCGCGGCGCCCGACAGCGGATCTTTGGCGCAATCCAGCGATACCCGCTGGAGGGATGGGAAAAGTGAAAAAAATGTCCGGCGACAGGAACTTCCCATCGCCGGACGTTTTGTTATGGTTTCTGTTACTTTTTAATGCGGAACGTCAGGGTCTTTTTGCCCGTGTACTTGGAACCCTTAAAGGTTACGGTTACTTTATACGTTCCAACCTTGGTGCGGCCGGACGAATACTTAACCGTGTAGTACTTGGACGGAATCTTGTTGCCCTTGCTGTCCTTAACGGTTACGGTCGGCGTATGCTTTTTGCCGTCGTACTTGTAGCTGGTCTTGGACAGGGTAATATCAGACGCCTTATAGATCGTCTTCTGCTTGGTCAGCACCTTACCGCAGGTCGCGCAATGCCAACCGGTCGTCTTGCCGTTCCTGGTCGGGGTTGCCTTGACCGCCTTATCGACCACGCTGGTATGGCCCAGCATGCCGACGGTCTTCTGCGCCTTGAGAATCTTGCCGCAGACCGAGCACTTCTTGCCTTCTGTCAGGCCGTCCTTGGTGCAGGTCGGCGCTACTGCGGGAATGACTTCCTCGGTATGGCCCAGCTTATCGACGGTCTTCTGCGTCTTGAGAATCTTGCCGCAGACCGAGCACTTCTTGCCTGCTGTCAGGCCGTTTTTGGTGCAGGTCGGAGCGACTGCGGGAATGACTTCCGCGGTATGGCCGGTGGCCGGGATGATTTCGCCCTGCTTTATGGTCTCACCGCAACCGGTACAGATTTCATCGCCGGTGTAGCCGTCTTCCGTACAAGTAGCTTCCTTTGCATTCCGAAGCTCCGTTGTATGCGTATGCCAATGAATCGTCGCACCCGTCAGGCACTCATTCCCATCTCCAATCGTAATTTCATTCCATTGTGCTTCCGTTCCGGGATAATATACATCGGTCAGCTTGCTGCAAGAAGCAAACGCACCCGGTCCAATGCTCTCCATGCTGTCCCCGATCGTTACGCTCTCCAGCGAGCTGCAAGAATAAAACGCACCCTTTCCAATGCTCTCCACGCTGTCCCCGATCGTTACGCTCGTCAGCTTGCTGCAAGAAGAAAACGCATACTCTCCAATGCTCTCCACGCTGTCCGGGATCGTCACGCTCGTCAGCGCGTTGCAATTATAAAACGCATACGATCCAATGCTCTCCACGCTGTCCGGGATCGTCACGCTCGTCAGCGCGCTGCAATAAGAAAACGCAAAATTTCCAATGCTCTCCACGCTGTCCCCGATCGTCACGCTCGTCAGCTTGCTGCAATTAGCAAACGCCTGCTCTCCAATGCTCGTCACGCTGTCCGGGATCGTTACGCTCGTCAGCATGCAAAAAACAAACGTACCCTCTCCAATGCTCGTCACGCTGTCCGGGATCGTCACGCTCGTCAGCGCGCTGCAAGAAGAAAACGCACGATCTCCAATGCTCGTCACGCTGTCCGGGATCTCAATGCTCGTCAGCTTGCTGCAATTATAAAACGCACTCGCTCCAATGCTCGTCACGCTGTCCGGGATCGTTACGCTTGTCAGCGAGGTGCAATAAGCAAACGCATGCTCTCCAATGCTCGTCACGCTGTCCGGGATCTCAACGCTCGTCAGCGAGCTGCAATAATAAAACGTATTCGTTCCAATGCTCGTCACGCCGTCCGGAATCGTCACGCTCGTCAGCGAGCTGCATCCCTGAAACGCATACTGTCCAATGCTCGTCACGCTGTCCGGGATCGTTACACTCTTCAGCTTGTTGCAATTATAAAACGCATACTCTCCAATGCTCGTTACATTATTGCCAATTACAACCTTCGTAATGTAATTGCGATTATTATACCATGGCGCTTGATAGGGGTTGAGATCCGTATAATCCGCCATCTTCCCCGTACCGCTGATTGTCAGTGTTCCATCGTCATACAGCGTATATGTCAGTTTTTCGCCGCAGGTTCCGCTGGCCACGATCCCTGCATCAGCTGTCATAATCTCCACGTCATCCACAACAATGTCCGCCGCAAACGCTGACGGCAGCATTCCCGTCGTCATGACTCCGCAGAGCAACAACGCCAACAGTCGTTTTTTCATCGTTTTTCCTCCTGTTTTCCTTGATCTATCCCATCAAACCGCACGTCTCCGGTCAAAGGGGAAAAATATTCTTCATAGTTAGAATACCACAATGATACAAGCATTTCAATCCATGATTTTCCCCGCGAATGAAAAAAACCGCCCCCTGCACATTGCAGAGAGCGGTCCGAATGATGAAACTTTGTCTGTTTAGAACGGCTGCGAGTATGCCCAGGTGCCGACACCCAGCGGGGAGAACAGCGCATAGACAACCAGGCAGCAGATGATGATCAGAACGGCACAGATCTTGCGATATTTCCACGGGGTCAGGTCAACCGCATTGGCATCCTCCTGAATCCATGCCTTCATCTCCGGATGCTTTGCCTTGTTGCGCTGGTTCAGGAAGAACATGATCAGCAGCTCCAGCGGAAGCAGAACCAGGACGGCATACAGATAGTGGATGGTATCGGTGGTTCCCGGATAGCACGGAGCGATCAGCAGGAAGCCGCCGTAGCAGATAACATGGATGACCATGATCAGCTTCGCCGAGAAGGCCGGCAGATACTTGAAGAAGAATCCGCCGAATACCGCGGTCAGAACCGGCAGCGCGATCAGCATAACCAGAGAATCCAGGAAGGTCTTCAGACCGGACGGGAAGAAGTAAACCAGCGGGCCGACGCAGGTGGTGATGACAGCGAACAGAACGCCGATCTTCTTACCAACCGAGACACACTTCAGCTCGGATGCCTGCGGGTTGATGAATTCCTTATAAATGTCCATGGTGAACATGGTGTTGACCGAGTTCAGAACCGAGTTGAACGAGGACAGGATTGCGCCGAACATAACAGCGGCAAAGAAGCCCATAACCGGTCCCGGAACAACCTCGGTAACCAGCTGCGGATAGGCAGCGTCCATCATCTCAACCTGATTGCCCTGAATTTCAAAAATAGCGAACGCGATGACACCCGGCAGAGCCAGATACATAAAGCCGATAATCTTCAGGAATGCGCAGTACAGCGCGCCCTTCTGTGCTTCCTTCAGGTCGCGGGCTGCCAGAACACGCTGGATGAACGACTGGTGGGTGCACCAGGACTGAAGTCCCAGGAAGATCAGACCGGTGAAGACGGTCAGCCACGGTACGGCCGGTGCGGACGACTGCAGCGGTGCAATCGAGTTCAGCATGTCGGAATAGTTTTCTACGAGGTACTTCCATCCGGCAACGATATGTACGCCGGAGGTATCGGTTGCCAGGCTGCCGAGCTTGCTCAGCGCCAGGAACGGAATCATGAAGCCGCCGATCAGCAGGCCGACGCCGTTGACGGTATCCGAAACAGCAACCGCCTTCAGGCCGCCCACAATGGCGTACAGAGAGCCGATGATGCTGATCAGGATGCAGAGGATGACAACCGACTGGAAGGTTGTGATGCCCAGCATGTCCGAAACGTGGAAGATATTTTCAAATACCAGAGAACCGGAATACAGAATAACCGGAATCTGTACCACCAGGTACAGCAGAATGTACGCGATGGAAAACCAAAGCTTGGTGCTGCGGTCATAACGCAGACCGATCAGCTGCGGGATCGTCGTGATGCCGCTCTTCAGGTAGCGCGGCGCAGCAAACAGTGCCAGTACAATACAGCACGGTGCAGCGACAATCTCAAACGCCATCGGGCTCATGCCGACCAGCCAGGTCTGACCGTTGGTGCCGACCAGCTGTTCCGCCGACAGGTTTGTCAGCAGCAGCGAACCGGCGATAACAAAGCCCGGCAATCCGCGTCCGGCCAGAAAATAGCCGTCTGTCGAATCCTGTTTATCATCCTTGGTAACGACCGCCGAAATGACGGCAACCAGAACGGTAAACGCTACGAATGTTGCAAGTGTCCAAATCATACGCTCCTCCAAATCTTATCCTTTATCTTTTTCCCTGACCCGTTCCCGTCGGGTCACCTCTATAACCATAAACTCCATTGTCCATCTTCCTTCCCTTTTCCTTTTTTGTAACAAGCCAACCGTGAAAAGGGGTTGGACGCCCGGACCGTTCATCCGAGCGTCCCGTTCAAAAGAAAGAAATAGAAAAAATGGAGATAATCTTCTGCTTGTCCTCTCTTTTCCCGAGCAACTGTATTATAGCACATAGAATTTTATTTGTCATCTATGTTATAGACATTTTATTTTATTTGTCTATATTATTTTTTGTATCTTCTTCATAATACCGTACAATTATTAAAAAATTCGCGGACAATTTCTGTATTTCTTTCTCGATCCGCGTGTTTTCCGTCGCTTTTCGACCAATCTTATCTATTTTGTATGCTATTATTTGTCTTCTTGAAAGGCAAAAAATAATAGCCCTCCTCAGGCTACAGGGAAAATTACCCCAGATATTGGTTGCTAAATCCATCCTCTGCGGGCAGAACCCCGCAGAGGACAGCATACGAATGTACTTACTTGCTGATGGTCGCCTTCAGCGCGTCGATAGAAGTCTCCAGACCTGCCTCTACGCTCATCGTCAGGTCTTCCATCTCGAGGGACACGTATCCGTCATAGCCCATCATATGGCAGACAGAGAAGAATTCCTTCCACCACTTCAGGTCACGGCCGCAGCCAACGGCAACATAGTTCCAGGTGCGCTCCTTGGAGCAGTCAACCGGAAGATTCTCCAGCAGGCCGTCGACATCCACCTTGTACTGCTCCGGACGGGCGTCCTTGCCGTGTACATAGAAGATCTTATCGCCCAGCGCACGTGCTGCCGCAATCGGCTCCGCGCCCTGGATCATCAGGTGGGACGGGTCCAGGTTCAGACCGAGTACGTCGGAATCCTCGCCGACAACCTCGCACAGCTTGTTGAAGGTGCGAACGTTATGTACCAGCGCGCCCGGGAACTCCTCGATCGCGATCTTCTTGACGCCGTTTGCCTTGGCGATCTTGCAGGTCTCCTTCCACCACTCAGCGGCAACCTCCCACTGATACTTGACGCCTTCTGCCATGTAGTTGAAGCCGTCGTACTCCGGCC
The DNA here is from genome assembly GCA_051887235.1 of Butyricicoccus sp. Taxonomy (GTDB): domain Bacteria; phylum Bacillota; class Clostridia; order Oscillospirales; family Butyricicoccaceae; genus Butyricicoccus_A. Next base: position 13,082 of record JBJEZE010000024.1, on the reverse strand, counting down.
AGGAGATGGTGGAGACAAACCAGTTCGGGGTCTTGTCGCCCGGTGCGCCTGCCGGCAGACCGGACATGGTAACGACCGTGTCAACACCCAGCTTGCCCGCCAGAACAAAGGTGTCGCGCATGGTCTTGCTGTGTGCATGGCCCATCGGCGTGTCGATCAGCGGGTTGCCGGAGCAGTTCAGCGCCGAAATCTCCAGACCGCGCTTGTCGATCTCCGCCTTGAATGCCTCACGCTTGGCATCGTCGCGGATCAGCTCTTCCGCGGACGGGATAAAGCAGCAGCCGCCCCAGCCGCCTGCGGTCATCTCGATGGCATCCAGACCATAGGCCTTGACCTTGTCCAGCATTTCCGTGAACGGAATCTTGCCGAATACGTCGGTACAAATCGAAAGTTTCATAAAATAACTCCTTTCGGTGATTTCATTCTCTATCTTTGTGATTGGGCAACGGAGCTGGGAAACTCCGTTGCCATCTACAAAAGAAAGAAGATAAAAAATAGTATGGATCGTGCGTTTTCGTACGGCTGTTGCGCCGTTTTTTCTGTTTTCTTTTGCGGGGCGGCAACTGCAAGAGAGAGGGCCGCCGCCCCGTCCACAAAAGAAAGAAGATAATTGGTATTACGCGAAAGTTAGAATGCTGCGTTTTTATTACGCTTTATAGAAGTCCGGCATCTCGTCATAGACAACCGGCACAATGGTCTGGGTCTCACGAGCCTGAGAAGCAGCTGCAGCAGCTACCTGGCAAGCATAACCGTCCCAAGCGGTCGGGCCATCGACATAACCAGCCTTGGAAGCATTGATCCAAGTCTGGATCTCCTCATTGTATGCATCTGCAAAGCGCTGGAAGCAGTCGGTATACATTGCCTGACCGGTGAAGGCATTGGAATTGACAGAAATGTAATTCGGCTTCGGCATGTTCAAAACTGCGCCGTCGCAAACGATCTCGCACTTAATGTCATAGTCATTATGGTTGTTGACAAAGGACTCAACGTCGATGCGGACACCGGACTTGGTGGTCAGAATCATGATCTGCGGGTCATGCAGATCCTTCGGACCGTTGTTGGTGGACTTGCCATAACGCACCTCGGCGGTAGCGTAGTCCTCGCCCAGCAGCCAGCGCAGCACGTCGATCTCGTGAACCATGGAATTCTCGACAGCCATGCTGTTGTCCCAATCGTCCGGAACGGACGGATTGCGGTGTGCACAATGCAGCAGCAGCGGTTCGCCATACTTGCCGCTCTCAATTGCAGCCTTCAGCTGCTTGTAGCCCTCGTCATAGCGGCGCATGAAGCCAACCTGAACCAGCTTCTTGCCGGCAGCCATCTCTGCCTCGACAATGCGCTTGCAGGCATCTGCCTTCGGAGCCAGCGGCTTCTCACAGAAAACGTACTTGCCAGCCTTGACAGAGGCCATAACATACTCCTCATGGTACGGGTCTGCGGTGGTGCACATAACTGCGTCGATCTCCGGATCGTTGATCATATCGATCGGGTTTTCAAAGCCCTTGATGCCATACTTCTCTGCAACAGACAGTCCAAATGCTCCTGCCGGATCTGCGCAGGCAACCACTTTGCCGCCCTGCAGGGTGTTGTTGATTCGCTCGATGTGGGTACGTCCGATTCCGCCAGTGCCGACAAGGCCGATTCTCAGTTCACTCATTGTTCTAACCATCCTTTACAAAAAATAATTTATTGTGGGTACGCCGATTACGAGACCGGTCTCTTAAAACCATAAAAAAGAATTCTGTGCGTTGACTTTTTTGTTTTTCTCTGCACAGTTCTCTGTTATTTGTTTCAAGGATACCGGTATCTCTCTTTACGAGACCGGTCTCTTAATGTGATTAAATAGTATCATATTTCCTTTGTGTTGTCTACTAGGAATAAGCACCAATTTTTATCTTAAATTATTATGCATCTTGCCCTATATCGAATACTGCCTGAATCTGTCAAAAAAAGAACTGACAGATTGTGTCTGTCAGTTCGGATTCGTTTTAAATATTCTCCCGAAGCAGGATCTCATTTTTGGTAAACACACGCAGCGCCTGCGGCTGGCGGTCGTAAATGAGATACTCAAACAGCATACGCATTGCAAGCCGTCCCTGTCCGCCCAGATCGCCGCTGATGGTGCAGTCTATCGTCTGCTTTTGCAGCAGTTCCTTGATCATCGGATAACACTCGTAGCACAGAACCGTCATCTGATCTGCTCTTTCCGCGTCCTGCATCGCCCTACAGATGTCCGGTACACAGCCGCAGGTGATAAACAGCGCATTCATCTGCGGATGGCGCTCCAGCAGTTCCATCGTAGTCTGGTACGCATCCTCCGGGCTCTCCTGCGTAATCACGGTCTCTTGTACCACAATCTCTTTGGAATGCTGTTTGAGATATTCCTGAAACGCCTGTTCACGCTGTTTGACCGCACGCATATGCCGGCTGGATACAATGCCAAGCTGACCGCCAAAGGGCAGCAACAGCTCCGCCATTCGCGCTGCGACGCGTCCGGCCTGCTCCATATCTTGCCCTACAAAGCATAGACGCGGTGCATTGCTCAAGTCCGAGTTCACGGTAACCACCGGAATATTGTCCTGATGCAGCTGTACCAACGCCGCTTCCACCGCCGGATCCTCAATCGGCAGCAGCACCACGCCGGATACGCCGTCCTTTCCCAGCTTCCGAAGACAGGCCGCCTGCCCTTTCGGATCGGAAAACGGCATGGTATGGTACTCGATTTCAATATTAAAACTGTTGAAATCCTGATGAACCAGTTCCATCCCGTGCTTGAGAAACGGCAATGCATCGACCTCCGGCATGACAACCGCAACCGTCATCTTATTCTTCTGATAATTCAGCGCCTTGGCCAGCGGATTGGATTCGTATCCATACTCATCCAATAGCTTCCGGATCTGCTGCCGCTTGGCGTCGCTGACCCCCGGACGATTGTGAATGACCTTGTCCACCGTCGATTTATGAACACCCGCTAACTCCGCAATCTGCTTTAATGTAATTCCCATCTGTCCTCTCTCCTTGATACCAAAGCCTGCGTGAAACCAGCTACCTCTCTCACGAGACCGATCTCTTATTTTAGTATACGGTATAATAGAGAGAATTTCAAGTATCCCTCCGCTTCCGGAGATACAAAAAGAACCGGATGATTCTATATGCATCTTAGAATGTTCCATTCCCCTGCATGAGGGGCGACCGGCTGAAACAGTGTATTTCTTCGGAATCCACACCGGATTTCAATTCACGCCCCTGCGTGAGGGGCGACGTATCAATGAAGATGTAAACGCATATACCTACTTATTTCAATTCACGCCCCTGCGTGAGGGGCGACCCCCGGCATGGGTATTGCACAGCATACATGCGTTATTTCAATTCACGCCCCTGCGTGAGGGGCGACTGAAGCACCTTGTACACAACGCCATCATACGTATTTCAATTCACGCCCCTGCGTGAGGGGCGACCTGCAGATTTCGCACTTTCATAACAAAATCTTGTGCATTTCAATTCACGCCCCTGCGTGAGGGGCGACGTATTCGATCCAGCCTCCATCCATACGAGAGTATATTTCAATTCACGCCCCTGCGTGAGGGGCGACGAACCATAAAAGATTCTATATCTGCGCTTCATATTTCAATTCACGCCCCTGCGTGAGGGGCGACGAAATCTTTTCCTTCTTCCAGCCCTTCCCACGGGATTTCAATTCACGCCCCTGTGTGAGGGGCGACCTGATTGTACGCGAAAGTGCGGATGGACATGCGATTTCAATTCACGCCCCTGCGTGAGGGGCGACCGACGATCTTCCGTTCTGCCGGAGGCTGGCGGTGATTTCAATTCACGCCCCTGCGTGAGGGGCGACCCGAAAAACTCGGCGTACAGTTCTATAACGCAATTTCAATTCACGCCCCTGCGTGAGGGGCGACGCCAGCTTCTGTGCGGTGTCTGTGTCGTACTTACATTTCAATTCACGCCCCTGCGTGAGGGGCGACCTGTAACACCTCAATCGCTTTCGCCAACTTGTCCGGATTTCAATTCACGCCCCTGCGTGAGGGGCGACGAACCCTTCGCGCCGATCAGCTCCCGCAGTGGAAATTTCAATTCACGCCCCTGCGTGAGGGGCGACCCTGTCTGCTTCGCACCGCGCGCATAGAACGTCTATTTCAATTCACGCCCCTGCGTGAGGGGCGACTTCATGAAATTATCGGAATTGATGAGTGCGCTATTTCAATTCACGCCCCTGCGTGAGGGGCGACGTACCTGCAATCAGCTCCTTTTCAATCCAGCGCATTTCAATTCACGCCCCTGCGTGAGGGGCGACAGCAACGCCAGCGCGGGAGGCAGAGGGCTTTGTTATTTCAATTCACGCCCCTGCGTGAGGGGCGACGAACGACGACTTCCTGCGGGTCTGACTTTGGTAATTTCAATTCACGCCCCTGCGTGAGGGGCGACATCATACGCGGCAAGTCTGTCTTGTAATTCATCAATTTCAATTCACGCCCCTGCGTGAGGGGCGACGTTCCAGCGATTGTATCAACGCACTGTGCTACTAAATTTCAATTCACGCCCCTGCGTGAGGGGCGACGCAAAACGTTATCCGAAGCGCGCGGCAGCGGCATAATTTCAATTCACGCCCCTGCGTGAGGGGCGACCTGTATTTTCCCTTTTAGAATGCAGGGCGTTAATCATTTCAATTCACGCCCCTGCGTGAGGGGCGACAGCAAAATTCAACAAAATATTGTTGATATTTTACTACACAATGTTTAATTTATTTCATGAAATGTATCATACTAAACAGTATGACTCTCAGAATACTGTGAATTTGTAGAGAAAACAAGCATTCTGCTGCGCCGATCTCCCAGGAGCGTCATGTATGGAACAGATCGGCGCAACATGCGTCAGAACATAAGAGCTTCACCACTCTGCACTCGAGGTGTTTTTCCCATCGTCTCAATTTTATGCTGATAGGAATTACCCAAACGATAGAAACGAATGGAATCACTTTCCTTATCGATAATTTTCGCAAGCTCGTTTTTCAACATAACGAACTGTGCTGCATCTATAAGAACCTCAAAGACAGAATTCTGGACGCGAATGCCATACCGTTCACAAATTTTTGCCACCTTGCGCAAGCGTTTTGATCCAGCATAATCAGTGGTATCCACATCGTAAGTAATGACCAACATCATAAGCAGTTTACCTCCATACAAAAGGCGGATAGCGATCTAAATCACCGCGCAACACTCGGGCGAACAACATTGCCTGTACATAAGGTATTAGCCCAATGGGAATTTTCTCATTCAAAAAAGAATGCTTAATTTCCTCCTGCTTTCGATTACGCCATGCAGTTAACACCTTTTTACGCCCTTTATCATTCAAATAAACAGCCGATGCGTCTTTTTGAAAATCCGAATTTGAAAGCTGACCTCGATTAAATAATGTGATTGTCAATCGATCACACAGTGGCGCACGCAGTTCTTCCATCAAGTCTAACGCAAAGGAAGGGCGTCCTGGTCTGAGCGTGTGTAAGTAACCCGCAGCAGGATCCAATCCAACGGTTTCTAATGCTGAACGAGTATCATGAACCAATTGCGTATAGAGAAAAGACAGAACTGCATTCACTTCGTTGAGTGGTGGTCTTCTGCTCCGCACTTCAAATTGAAATCCATTCGGGCTGGCAAGCATATCGTCAAAACGAGCAAAATAAATTGTTGCAGCCGCGCCTTCCACACCTCTTAGTGAATCAACATTTTGACATTCGCTCAACGTTTTCGCAGTTTCACTGAGCAAGACCTCCCCTTGATAAAGATGCTCCGCAGTTTCTTTCCTTTTGCAGTTTCTGGCATAACGCATCAGTATATTTTTACTGTTGCAGATTTTCCCATAAAGAATATCTCTGACCAAGCAAACTGTAAAGTCCGAATGACCAATGCTCTCATACTGTCTTTTCCGAAGCAGTACATTTCCGCTGACCGGGCCAAAAGCATTTCCATAAAACTGCCCGTTGGAATCCAGAAAGCTTAGCGTAATGTTATGTTGGCCACAAAACCGTATAAGAGAGGTTGATAACGAATTTTTCCCAAAAAACACGATCGCATCCACTCGGCTGACGGGAACAGAGGCTTTCTCCTGTCCACCAATCGAAATGCATATATTCTCATTCCGGTGATAGACATAGCTGTCTGGTGTCAAAATATATATGGTTTCCTGCAGTTTTTTCAAGGCATCTCTACCTCCTCCACAGCCTCTTTTTCCAGCTGTTTACAGTATCGTTCTGCAGAACGCTGTGTTTTCGGCATACAGATATCACGAATCGAGCACTTTTTACACTTAGGTCCGTACTCTGCTACCGGCACCGTATAATTCTGCTGAATATCCCGCAGCGCTGATATAGTGACACGAACCTTTTGCCGCAGTGCTTCTGTTAATTGGACTGGGTATCTCCTGTGAGAAGAAGTATAAAACAGCGCAGCCTCAGAAATAGTTATCTGATACATTTCCTCCAGGCACATGGCCTGTGCGCAGAGTTGGATTTCGTACTCCTCTTCTGCGCGCAGCTTGCCATGCTTGAATTCTACCGGATATAGTTTAACCGGAAAATCCACACCCGGAATGCGACATCCATTTTCGTCTGCAAATGCCTCAATGCAGTCACATTTTCCCCGGATACCTAACTCATGGGAAAAAACCTCGTATTCAAACAACTTAATCTCCTGACCACGCCGTTCGATCCGCTGTGTATGAACCCGTTCATGCTCGGCATGTCCCTTAGCTGTATCCGCACTTTCGCTCCAAAGCTGCTCATTCATCACCAATGCACTCCGACGCAGGCAATAACCCGCGTGAGTTAGCTGGCTCAAAAGCAGGTATTCATCCTCAGATCTCATGGAACCATGTTTCATCATCCGGAATCTTGTCCCAAATCGGCTCCTCGTAAGGACTTCTCTGAAATCCGATTTGCACTCCACTCGGTACCTTGTCCAGCATAACAGCAGCATCATAATCCCGATAGCTTCTTGGATAGTCTACATCCGCCTTTTTTTGTACCTTAACCAGATCAAACAGCCTGTGTGCGGGAGCACATCCCAATTTTGCCTGACGGATACGCTGCTTTTCATCGCTGTCCGTGCCAATGTGCTTAAAAATAATCAACGGAGAAACTACTGACATTTCGCCCTTGCTGGCGGAATGATCGTGCTCATACATATTCAGAATGGACTCAAACAGGATCTTCAAATCCGTTTCGTCAAATCCGGTCTCCTCAGCCAGATTGGCGCTGATAAAACCGCGAATCTCATACAAACCAAACGGAATAATCTGCTTGCGTCCCATCGTGCGCAGCTTATCCTCCGGCTGTTTCTTCTCCCATTCTTCAAATTCCTCAACCGTGGCAGCGTTGTTGGCAGGATCTGCAATAGCCATACGCGTGATTGCAATGTCCAGTGGAAGAATTGCATCCAGACTTTTTCCAAAGGAAATCTGAACCGGACCGCGTACCTGACCCGCATTTGGTCCGGTGGACATAACCGCTCCAAAGGTACGCACATCGTAGAACATTTCACACGCCTTTCTGCGAGCAGCATAAACTGCGTCCTTTCCCTTGGCGCATTCCTCAAAGCCCGCTGCTTTCTTCGCTCTGGCAATATGACGATTGATATTTGTGGCCTGCTGAATGATGATATTCATCCCATCCTCATCGTGATGCGCAATATCCACATAATTTCGGATTCGGCGTTTCGTCGCTACATCCGTGATGTATCCCTGCATGGTCTGCGGATCTACACGCGGTGTATTTCCCATGTCAGGATCACCGTTTGGATTCGCATTGGTGCAAGCCAGATAATATAAAAATTCGTAACGATTTTGGATTGCCATAATTTATTTCCTCCTTATTTTCACTTGTCATCATTTGCAGCGGCTTCTCTCGCTTTTTTCTCAGCGATACGTTGCCTTTTCTCCCGGTTCAGCTCCGCACTCATCTGATAGTATCCGAGCGCAAATTCAGATTGCTGCTCCAGATTCAGCGTTGTCGGAATTTTATTCTGCGCTGCGCAGTAGCTCTGTTCCAGCTTCTCCTTGAAATCATCTGCCAGCCTGCCATATGAGGCTCTTACCTTTTCCAGATGATGTACAGACAACTGGCTCAGCCTTCCGAGCACCAGAGCAGGCATTTGAATTGCCGACGAATAGTAGCGCTGCATCACTGTCACGTTGACATCCTTCATCGCTGCGTTCTGGATCGCTTCATATACTGCCATAATCGCTCCGCTGTGATAGGCCGCTGACGGATGATTCGGATTATAGTTTTCCATCAATACATTCCTCTTTCCTCGATTGCGCAGCAGCCAGACCTTGAGCCACTGCCAGACATTTGCCTCTTTTCCAAACAGATCGTTTACTGCCTCTTCATCAGACATCATCTTTGAGCGGATATATGCCAGCGCCCGCACCGCCACAGCATCCGGCAAAGGTCCTCCGCTCAGAATCGATGTGATAACCGTCGGAGTAATACCGGCGAGTTCTTTTCCCGACCGCGCAAATGGGTTGTCATCCATCTTCTGATATTTGAGCAGACGCAGCAGTCGGGCATTCAGCTTGGAGGATTTTATCTCTCCTGTGCCCACTGCATTGGTCAGTTTCAAATCCTGATGCCATTGATTGAGCCGATCCTGCAACTCCTGATAGCTGCCTCGCTCATAGCGCCGAATCATAACTCGTCCGCCGACACCAGTCAATAACAGAATGAAATAATTCGTATCACTCGATAAAATTTCCTTCTTCCCACTTTCCACGCTCTCTATCAGGCAGTCAGCCTGCTTACGCGCACTTGTTTCGTCCGCAGTAAAATCTTCCATACTGTCTTCTGTCAGCTGTGCGTCACTAAAATCTTCGAATATCGATTCAAGATCAAAAAACTCTCCGCACTGAATAATCGGATCCTCTTCGGGTTGGATCTTTTTATCGTACCAATGTACAAATTTCATCCCTGCCAAAACCGGAGCGTCCTTCAGCAGATGATCCAACGCCACCTTGACTGCCGCAAAAGCTTCTTCAGATACCGGCGCATTTGCTGCTCTCTTCAACCCATAGGAACAGAATGCGTTCTTATCAAAGCAAATCAGGGCATCACCTCTGGCGTGACCGCCTACAATGTGAAGACCATTAATGGGTGTTGTCGTCGCGACTGGCAGAATCGGTTCTCCAGTAATAAGGCAGACCGACATTGCGTCCGGATCTGTTTTCCGAAACAGCAAGCGAAAACTCTGCCACCATTCCAGTGTTTTCTCGCTTTCCAAAATGGAGATTTGGTTCACTTTAAAGGAAATGCGGTCAGATTCCTTGATTTTTTTCTCATCCAAACGTTTTCTGATCCGGGCAGCCGTCTCTTCATTTTCCAGTGCTTTTGCACAGACAGACAGCATCGGTTCTATTTCACCGCCGGATTTCAATGCATCCAGAAAAAATCGGCTCTTTGCCGTAGGCTCATCCGGTATAACTACACCACGCTTCTCTACCAAAACATTACTTTTATCCTTTCCGTTTGCCAGACTTCCAATGTCCGGCGCTGCGACCGCCTCCTCCGTTCCCATTTCGATATCCTGAAACTCGCCACTACTATACAGCAAAATATAGGCTTTTACAGTCTTTTCAACATATCCTGCAGGAAGCGTCAGCTCATGCCGGATGGCATAATCATATAATGCTTTCAGCATGTCTCAGCCTCCTTTCAGGACTTCTGTGCTATCATACGGTGGAATCTGAATAACGCCTCTGTTCATCACTGCATGAAACAGAGACAGCTTCGGCTGTGTTTTCTTCTTTACAGAGTAATCGTGCAGATCAAAGATGTCATAAACCATCAAGCCGGCATCCATAGTGACATCAATGGGTACATCCGTATGAATGCTCGGATCATACTCTTCAAAATAAGCTATAAACTCTCGCAGCCCCAAAGACGGCTGCATAAAACACTTTCCGGTGCGGATTCGGCGCCGCGCTTGTTCATAAAGCTGTCTTTCCCGTCCAACAAATTCAGGCCGCGGAATGATGGATGCAGCAATACGATAGCGGACATCCTTGAGCGCAACAGTTTGACGCTGCGTCCGTTCCTCGTCCGTATAAATCGGTTTGCTGCTGACCTTGCATTTGACCTCATTCCTCTTGAAACTGATGAATTTAATCGGTTTCAACACCTCAATCCGGTTAATCTGCCAGTAAAACTCCTTTGGTTTCATATAAATAGACGAAAGGATTCCTCTGGCTGCGGATGGTGTGGGAAAAGAATACGTTAATCGTTCTACTTTACTCTGTGGAGGTGTAAAACAAGCTAACTCTCCCCAGACCTCGATGATGATTTCTTCCAAATTCTTCACCTCCGATGTTCGCACTCCACAGATCGGGTCTATGGAGCCACATACATAAAAATATAACTATTTCTACTCGCTCCCGGAGCAGTTAGTCCAGGAGAAACTAAACAGAATATTTTCTGTCAGTTATATTTTAATTTATAACACAAATTTTGTCAAGAAATTTTTTCCTTTCCCCGTCTTATTAACAGAATAGATCAAATTCAACTTGTTCCGGCAGCTGCAAGCCCATATCATCGGTGTAACAATGATGATTCTGCGGGCGCAGCACATAGAACTCACTTTCTTTGTTCGATTTACACCCGCGTTCAAAATAATGCAGCACCTCCGCAATATCTTCCAATTTCTTTTTCTGTCCGATATGAACTGCAACGGTGATGTGCGCTGCTTTTTTCATCAGTCCAGGCGTAATACCCGATTTCAGTGCCTGATCTCGAATGAACCAATACTCTTCGAGATTTTCTGCATACGGAACAATCACTCTCACACCTCGATTGTCAATCAGCTGATATGCTTTCTCTGTTTCCTCAAAGCTGCGGGCATCAATCGCATCCGTCAGCTCTTTTTTATCCTTCTGAGAGCGAAACAAAAGTTGATAATATTCTTCAATGTGAGAGGGATTGTGAATATCAATCGGATGTTTATAGTCCAAAAATGTAACCTTTTGCGCAGCCGCTTCGTACCAATCGCTCGGATAAAGCGGCTCTTTTTCATCCGGAAGAAATACAATCACTCTGCCGCCTTCAGGCAGTCTCCCGTTGCGATTACATCGTCCGGCAGCCTGAATAATCGAATCCAATGGTGCCAGCGCACGATACAACACATCAAAATCGAAGTCAATCCCCGCTTCAATACACTGTGTTGCTACGACTCGGCAGGGCAGACGATTCTTCAGACGCTGGTTGATTCGATTGACAATCGCACTTCGATGAGCCGTGCATAAATCTGTGGTCAGAAAAAAGGTTTCTTCATCCGGACATTGCTCTTTTAATGCAAGATACAGCTTCCTTGCATGAGGGCGCAGATTGACAATCGTGCACACACTGCGGAACTGTGACATTTGTTCCGCAATTTCATCAAACGAAAGTGCAATATCCAAATTCCACTCTACATTGGTTCGCTGCAACGCTTTGTATAATCTGGCGTTATCCTGCATGATTTCCGTTGGTTTCCACGATATCGTTTCCAGAGCGTCAAAATCCGGCTGCGTCGCCGTAGAAAACACCATCGCGCAGTTATATCTTCTGCAAAGCTCATTAACTGTTCGAAGCGTTGCGCCGGTAACTTCCGTAGGAAGCGTCTGCGCTTCATCAAAAATCACTACGCTGTTAGCAATGTTATGCAGCTTTCGACAGTCTGTCGGTTTGTACGCAAACAGTGATTCAAAAAACTGTACTGAAGTGGTAATGATAACCGGCACACTCCATCGAGCAGCAAATTCTCGTGCTGTATCCTCCAAATCACTCTGACTGTGGTCTTCCAGCACTTCAGGGAAGATGCTCCGATAAATCCCTGCGTTCTGTTCGGTTAAAGTCAAAAACGGCAATACAATAATAATTCGTCTCTTTCCGGTCGCGATGCAGTGACGCAGAGCGAAATGAAATAATGCCAACGTTTTTCCGGTTCCCGTAGGCGCAGTTAATGTAAACAGACTATCTGTTTTTTCTCCCATTCTTCCGCATTGCTCAAATAATTCATCACGCAGACAATTCAGAGAGGAATCCGCATCGGATTTTTGACGAACACGTTCTCTGTATGCATATAATTGGTTCAATACCTGCTGTACATCGAAGTCCGTCTTCTCGGTTTGATTGAAATACTCCGGATCTTCGTCACTGGCGGACACACTGTAATCCGCATCAACCAGACATGAAAAAAGCATCCGGCTAAAAAGCATTGTCTCTATCTTTGATGAACCAACTTTTGCAAACCGATCGAGAACCGGAAATTCAAACTCCGGAAAGTCCTTTTTGAACTGCTTCAACGCCAACTTATATTGCATACCACCAGCCAAAGCGGCCTGCTTTCGCTGATTTCCTTCGACTGGTTCAACCGCCTTTACACTTTCTCTCAGCTTGTTTTTCAGCAGATCGTATTCCAAAATTCCGTCGTGATGTCCATTGATTGCTTCCATCACAGGAATATAACCGTACAAAACACGTTGGTATTTCCAAAGTATATCATTCAGCACTGCTGCTCCACAGATGGCATGGTCAATATGAGAGCAAATTCCTTTTAAGACACCCTGAAATGCCTCACTATATTTCCCAAAGTCGTGGAACATCCCGGCCAATTTTGCTTCCTCTGCGCAATCGATTTCCGCTCCATACCTTGCAGCCAGCTCAGAAACCTTGATGAGGTGTTCTTTTACGACAGGCTGATGTCCGGTTGATAATTTTGATTTGGCATAAAATATTTCTTTTTCCAATGTTATTTTCCCCCCGGTATGAACAACTCTCAAAAATGCGAATTTGTATTTATTTTGATTTGCAGCTTTTATGCTGTATTATTCTAAATTTTTCAATTATGATATTATACCATATTTTATTGCATATTTCCATTCTCTGTGTGCTCTTATCTCTATATGAAAAATAGCAAAACCGGTTGACCTACGAAATGTTCGCAAATCAGCCGGTTTATCTATATTTCCCTTCACTCCTTCTAAAACGCAAGTCAGGACCACCGGCATAGCCGGTGGCCTGCACTGGCCCTATAAGGGCCTTA
>JBJEZE010000023.1:0-4660 GCA_051887235.1 Butyricicoccus sp. | reverse complement strand
TGGTCGTCTCCACGCTGCGGGATATGGGGATGTACACGATTCAGTGGGATGTCGACAGTCTGGATTGGAAAGATCCTCCTCCTTCTGAAATCGTCTCCCGCGTGTGCAGCAAAGCACAAAACGGAAGCATCATCCTGTTCCACAATGCTGCCACCAACACACCGACCGCACTGCCGGATGTCATTGACGGTCTGATCGAGCAGGGGTTTTCCTTCGTTCCGGTCAGCGAGCTGATCTATAAGGACAATTACTATATGGATCATACCGGCAGGCAGATTTCCAATGCAGAAGATAATTACAACCAATCGGAATCCCAAACCACACGCAAAAATACTGCAACGCAATAATTTCGTTCATCCGGCACGGCTTTTGCCTGTCGGATGATTTTTTCAATGTCTTTATTTTGTACAAAACAATATTTGCTTTTCTTCCTCTTTTGCAGTATACTATATAGGCGACATTTGATTACAAGAGGCAGGTTTTTTCACCATGATTTACGATACGATATTGGACGCAATGGGACATACCCCAATCGTCCGCCTGAACCGTCTGTCCGATCCGGACAGCGCACAGATTCTCGTGAAATTTGAAGGCTTGAACGTGGGTGGTTCCATCAAAACCCGCACCGCCTTCAACATGATTGCCGATGCGGAAGCCAAGGGACTGCTGAACAAGGATTCCATTATTGTTGAACCGACCAGCGGTAATCAGGGCATCGGTCTCGCATTGATCGGCGCGGTACGCGGCTACAAGACCATCATCATCATGCCGGATTCCGTCAGTGAGGAACGCCGTAAGCTGGTTCGCCACTATGGCTCCGAGGTGATTCTGATTCATGATGACGGCGATATTGGCAAATGCATTGCCGAATGTACTGCCACCGCCCTGCGCATGGCAGAGCAGGATCCCCACGTGTTCGTCCCTCAGCAGTTTGAAAATCCGGCGAATCCGCAGGTGCACAGAAGCCAGACTGCATTGGAAATTTTAGCACAGGTGAACGGCCCGATTGACGGATTCTGTTCCGGCATCGGCACCGGAGGTACAATCACCGGTATTGGAGAAATACTGCGCGAGCACAATCCCGACATGGTTATCTGGGCCGTGGAACCGCAGAACGCTGCCATTCTGGCCGGCGGTACCGTCGGCACCCATTTGCAGATGGGCATCGGCGACGGCCTGATTCCGGGTATTCTGAACACCAAAATTTATGATGATATCTATATTGTCACCGACGACGAGGCCATCACGACGGCAAAGGATCTCGCCCGTTTGGAGGGCCTGATGTGCGGCATTTCCAGCGGCACGAATGTTGCCGCCGCGCGTAAGCTGGCCAAGCAGCTTGGCCCCGGCAAAACCGTTGTGACCGTCCTTCCGGACACTGCAGAACGCTATTTCAGCACCCCGTTATTTGAAGATTGATATTCCGATCCTGCGTGAACAACTCCGTTCACGCAGGATTATTTTTTTTGCTTTCTGACCATACTGTATCTGAGGTGAACCATTATGCTCAAAGATACCGACTTGCTCAATCACATTCATCAAACGACGGAGATGGGACAGCGCGGCATTGATATGGTCATGGACTATGCCGAGAACCCATCCCTGCGCGACGCACTGCAGCAGCAAAAAGCCGAATACGCCTCCATGTATCGTTCGGCAGACACCATGCTCCGCTCCCGCAACGTACAGCCGGAAAAAATAAACACATTTGCAAAGCTGTCCAGTGAGATTTCCTCTTCTATGAAAACAATGTCCGATCATTCCCAGTCCAAAATTGCAGAAATGATGATTCAGGGAAATACAAAGGGAATGACCAAATCCATCCAATGTCTGAATACCTACGCCGGAACAGACAAGGAAATAACCTCTCTTGCTGAAAAGCTTCTGAAAACCGAAGAAGCCAATATCGAACAGATGAAAGCGTTTTTATAAGTTTTTCTCTGTGCGGACAATGCATTTTTTCTCAATCGAACCCCCAAGCGCTGTCTTCTGTCATTCTGCGGAGTTACGGAAGGCAGCGTATTTTGTATTCGCATCTTATAAGGGCAAACCTGTTTCTTCCCTCCCCGTTCAACTGGGTGCAAAGTCAAAATCACTGGTGAACCAGTGGTTTGGATTTATCAATGGCCCATGCGTCAATCGGGTCAGAAGCTATAAAACACACACAATCCTCTGCAAAATGCGCCTATCCGTCAAGCAGCTTTTTATGTAAGATATAAACGAAGATTGAGAAATGTGCTGGAAATCCGGAAGGAGGCAAAACAATGGAACGCTGTGTAATCAACAAGGATCACCGAAAAATATCGGTGGATAAGCTGTGTTATCTTTTCCTGATCTTCCTCACCGGCTGTCTTGTGGGTTGGATTTATGAGGAGATCTTCTATGGGATCACGGAAGGACTGTTTCGGAACCGGGGCGTTCTGTATGGACCTTGGCTGCCGATCTACGGAATTGGAGCCCTTGGAATCTATGTCCTGAAGCCGCTGAAGCGGCATCCCGCGCTGCTGTTCCTGCTTTGCGCAGCCGTTGCCGGAGTGGTGGAGTATATCATCGGCTATGCCGGTATCCATTATTTCGGCATGCGGCTGTGGGACTACCGTGGGTTGTTCCTGAACTTGGATGGGATCATCTGTTTCCGCAGCGTAGTGAGCTTTGGGATTATGGGACTGGTCTTTCATTACCTGCTGGAGCCGATGGGAGCCAAGCTGTTCCGCAGGATACCGGAATACAGCATGCACACAGGCTGTCTCATTTTGATCGCGTTGTTTCTTACTGATTGCATCCTGCGCTTTCTGTTCCGGACGCCAATTACTTACTGATACATAAAGAAGCATCCCCTTTCCAATCAACCGGACGGAAGACAGAGGATCCATCCACCGTGTATGGGAACTTCCCTGCACGGTGGATTTTTCACACCTATAAAACAGACACATTCAGCTCAAAAATCCGCCTATCGGGAGAACACAGGATCATGTAAAATGGATATGTAAGCTGGAAAAGGAGGATGAGAGCGTGAAAATACTTGTTTTTAACGGAAGTCCGAAGAAGGAAAAAAGCGATACGATGCACATCACCCGCGCATTTCTGGAGGGAATGGAGCAAGCGGAGCCGCAGGAGATCCGGACGATCCATGTCATTGATCAGCATATCGAGTTTTGCTCCGGCTGCCTTGCCTGTATGCGAAACGGCGGTGTGTGTCACCATAAGGATGATATGCGCGTTATTCTGGAGCAGATTCTTGCCAGTGATCTTCTGCTGTTCAGCTTCCCGCTTTACTGCTATGGAATGCCCGCCGTGCTGAAAAACCTGATTGACCGCACCCTTCCATTGTCCAGCCTGGCGATGCAGAAAGTCGGGGACCGTTACGAGCATGTGGGTCAGGCGGATTTCTCCCACCTGAATTATCTGATGATCTGCGGCTGCGGATTTCCCAACAGTGCGCATAATTTTGAACCCGCAGTGGCGCAGTTCAAGCTGATGTTCCCCCGCAACCACACCATTATGACCGTCCCGGAAAGCCCCATGTTCCATGCGCCGGAAGCGGCAGTCGTTACCGTCCCGAGACTGGAGCTTGTCAAAACCGCAGGAAAACAATATGCTGCATGTGGTGCGATCAACGCGGAATTACTGGCTGAGATTAGCGCACCGATGATTCCGGAGGAAGTCTACGCACAGATCGTCAACGGCAAGGCATGACAACCATGAAACACTGTAATCCATTTACAGCCACACTGCTGACACTTTTTCTGGCAACTATGATGCTTTCAGATTGACAAGGAGAGTGCCGACTTTTTATTGGGATAATCGTATGGCGAAACGCAAACAGGAAGTGAACTGTTCATCATTGTTTTTTGAAACAGACCGTTCCTTTCCAGTTTAGCAGAGAGTCGGTCCGAGTAAAAATCAGTATTTACGGAGGTACATAACCATGAAAAAAATGATTGCATATTGCGGATTGGATTGTGAAAAATGCGATGCATATCTTGCAACAATCCATGACGATCAAGCATTGCGGGAAAAAACCGCAGAATTATGGACTGCGTTAAATCATGTTCCCATTCTGCCTGAACAGATCAACTGTCAAGGCTGTCGTGCTGATGGGGTGAAAACGGTATTCTGCGATCGTCTTTGCGGGATTCGTCAGTGCGCGTTGAAAAAAGGTGTGACGACATGCGGCGACTGCCCGGACATGGCAAACTGTCAGACGGTTGGAATGATTCTCTCAAATAATCCCGAAGCCCGGAATAATCTGAACGGATAGACTGCATCGTTTGATCGTTTCCGGTTTGTCGGGTTATCCGATTGGATCGAACAGGACACAGTGATTGCTATTGCATTCTTTCTACGGAAGATAGACGCGGAGCAGAACACCAACAAACGGTGTTGTGTCCCGCGTCTATGTCTCTGCAACTATCATTTTGACGAATTGACCTAAAAAACGGTCTACCAACTGTTCCTGAAATCATGTAAACTAACATCAAATGATGATGGAAAGGCAGAGTGCGTGTAACCATATGAAGAAAATTTTGATTATTGAAGATGATGACGCAATCCGGACGGAACTGATCACATTGCTCCGCAGCAACGGCTACCTGCCGGTGGAATCCCAGCCCTGTGACCTCATCCTGATGGACATCAATCTGCCGGGAGAGAGCGGCTT
>JBJEZE010000022.1:0-4717 GCA_051887235.1 Butyricicoccus sp. | reverse complement strand
CTGCGTCTGGCAAGCTACAAGCTGCCGGTTAAGTGCAAGTTCGTGAAGCGTGAAGACGAGAACGGTGGTGAAGAATGATGAAGGCAACAGAAATCAGAGAGCTGTCCGCTGAGGAGCTGGCTGTCAAGCTGACCGATCTGAAGAAGGATCTCTTCAATCTGAGACTTCAGCATGCTACCAACCAGCTCGACAATCCGACCAGAATCGCAGAAGTTAAGCGCGACATTGCCAGAGTCAACACCATTCTCCGTGAGCGTGAGCTCGCAGAGCAGGCCTAAGGGAGGTAACTACACATGACTGATAGAGCTTTCCGCAAGACAAGAGTCGGCAAGGTTGTTTCTGACAAGATGGACAAGACGATTGTCGTTGCGATCGCAGATGCGGTACAGCATCCGCTGTATAAGAAGACCATTAAGAGAACGTACAAGCTCAAGGCTCATGACGAGCAGAACGAGTGCCGCGTAGGCGATACCGTTCGCGTTATGGAGACCAGACCTCTGTCCAAGGACAAGAGATGGAGACTTGTTGAAATCGTCGAGAAGGCGAAGTAAGGAGGAGCGTAAATGATCCAGCAGGAAACATTTCTCCGCGCCGCTGACAATTCCGGTGCGAAGGAGCTGAAATGCATTCGTGTTCTCGGCGGCTCCACCCGCAAGTATGGTAACATCGGTGATGTTATCGTCTGCTCGGTGCGCAAGTGCACCCCGGGCGGCGGCGTCAAGAAGGGCCAGGTAGTTAAGGCTGTTATCGTTCGCTCCGTCAAGGGCGTGCGCAGAGCAGACGGCAGCTACATCCGTTTCGACGAGAACGCAGCAGTCATCATCAGAGAAGACAAAAACCCGCAGGGTACCCGTATCTTTGGACCGGTTGCCCGTGAGCTGCGCGACAAGGACTTCATGAAGATCCTGTCCCTGGCTCCGGAAGTACTGTAAGGAGGTCGCTAGAATGAATTCACTGCATGTAAAGACTGGCGACACCGCAGTCGTCCTGTCCGGCAAGGAGAAGGGCAAGCGCGGTAAGGTCATCAAGGTAATGCCGAAGAAGGGCATGGTTGTCCTGGAAGGCGTTAACTTTATCACCCGCCATCAGAAGCCGACCCGCCAGGGCGAGAGCGGCGGCATCATGAAGAAGGAAGGCGCCATCCGCGCCTGCAAGGTAATGAAGGTTTGCCCGAAGTGCGACAAGCCGACCCGCCCGGCTGCAAAGTTCCTGGAGGACGGCAGCAAGGTAATGGTCTGCAAGCACTGCGGCGAGACGATCTAAGAGGAGGTTGTGACAAATGCCAGTATTAAAGGATAAATATCAGGCAGAAGTAGCACCTGCTCTGATGAAGAAGTTTGAGTACAAGAGCCCGATGCAGATCCCGAAGCTCGACAAGATTGTCATCAACGTCGGCTGCGGCTCCGAAGCGAACGGCAATTCCAAGGTTCTGGACGCAATCGTCCGCGACATCACCGCAATCACCGGCCAGAAGGCGATTGTAACCCACGCAAGAAAGTCGGTTGCAAACTTCAAGCTGCGTGAGGGCATGCCGGTCGGCGTCAAGGTAACGCTGCGCGGCAACCGTATGTGGGAGTTCCTGGACCGTTTCTTCAACATCGCACTCCCGCGTGTCCGCGACTTCCGCGGTATCAACCCGAACTCCTTTGACGGTCGCGGCAACTACGCTTGCGGTCTGAAGGAGCAGCTGATCTTCCCGGAAATCGAGTACGACAAGATCGACAAGATCCGTGGTATGGACATCGTAATGTGCACCACCGCGAACACCGACGAAGAGGCGCGCGAGCTGCTCGCAGCACTGGGCGCACCGTTTGCAAAGTAAGGAGGAGTAGACAATGGCTAAGAAGGCAATGGTACTGAAGCAGCAGGCTGCTCCGAAGTATTCTACTCGTGCATACAACCGCTGCAAGATCTGCGGCCGTCCGCACGCTTACCTGCGCAACTACGGCATCTGCCGTATCTGCTTCCGCGAGCTGGCGTACAAGGGCCAGATCCCGGGCGTTCGCAAGGCATCCTGGTAAATAGCTGATTGACAGATGGCAGAGGTCGCAAGACCCTCTGCTGCCTGTTTGTCTTATAGGTTCGGAGTGCGCGATGCCAATAGCAGTCCGGACACCCCGTGCCGCTGCACAAGGGGTGCAGTGGTGAAAGAAAAGTGGAGAGAGAACTCTCTAACTTCTGTAAGGAGGAGCAATTCAATGCAGATCACTGATCCGATTGCGGATATGTTAACCCGCATCAGAAACGCGGCCAATGCTCGTCATGCCACCGTTGATGTACCGGCTTCCAGCGTAAAGAAGTCGATCGCTCAGATTCTTCTGGACGAGGGCTACATCAAGGACTTCAAGATCATTGAAGGCGGCCAGGGCACCATCCGCATCACGCTGAAATATTCGGCAAACCGTGAGAAGGCTATCACCGGCCTGAAGCGCGTATCCAAGCCGGGCCTGCGTGTATACGCCGGCGCACAGGAGCTGCCGCAGGTACTGCGCGGCCTGGGTATCGCAATCATCTCCACGTCTAAGGGCGTTATGACCGACAAGAAGGCTCGCGAGCTGAACGTCGGCGGCGAAGTCCTTGCGTTTGTATGGTAAGGAGGTACTGAGCAATGTCTAGAATTGGTAGAATGCCGATCACAGTACCGGAAGGCGTAGACGTCAAGCTGGACGGCAACGTCATCACCGTCAAGGGCAAGAACGGTACCCTGACCCGTGAACTCCATCCGGCAATGAACGTTGCTGTGGATGGCAATGTAATCACTGTAACCCGTCCGAACGACGAGAAGCAGAACCGCTCCCTGCACGGCCTGACCCGCAGCCTGATCAACAACATGGTCATCGGCGTAACGGAAGGCTACAAGAAGACTCTGGAAGTCAACGGCGTTGGCTACCGTGTTCAGAAGCAGGGCAAGCAGGTTGTCATGAACCTGGGCTACTCCCATCAGGTTACTGTCGAGGAGAACGACGACATCACTCTGACCGTTGAGGGCACGAACAAGATCATCGTTTCCGGTCCCGACAAGCAGAAGGTTGGCCAGTTTGCAGCAGAAATCCGCGAGAAGCGTCCGCCGGAGCCGTACAAGGGCAAGGGCATCAAGTACGATTACGAGGTTATCCGCCGCAAGGAAGGCAAGACCGGCGCAAAGAAGAAGTAAAGGAAGGTGTGCCTAAATGGTTTCAAAGAAAGACTCTAATAAGCAGCGTCTCAGACGCCATAAGAGAGTACGCGGCGCAGTTTCCGGTACTGCACAGCGCCCGCGTCTCAATGTGTTCAGAAGCTCGAAGAACATTTTCGCTCAGGTTATCGATGATGTTGCAGGCGTAACGCTGGCAGCAGCATCCTCCACCGAGAAGGACTTTGGCGCGTACGGCGGCAACAAGGACGCAGCCCGCAAGGTTGGTCTGATGGTTGCAGAGCGTGCAAAGGCTAAGGGTATTGAGGCAGTCGTGTTTGACCGCGGCGGCTACATCTACCACGGCCGTGTCAAGGAACTGGCAGAAGGCGCCCGTGAGGGCGGCCTGAAGTTTTAATCGGGAGGAGGTAAGCAAATGGCTGGAAAGTATGATCGCGGCGCATCTGAGTACGAAGAAAGAGTTGTCGCATTAAACCGAGTATCCAAGACCGTTAAGGGCGGCCGTGTCATGAAGTTTGCTGCTCTCGTTGTCATCGGTGACCAGAAGGGTACTATCGGCGTTGGCCAGGGTAAGGCTGCCGAGGTTCCGGACGCAATCCGCAAGGCAATCGAGGACGCAAAGAAGAACCTCGTGACCATCAGCCTGAAGGGCAGCACCATCCCGCACGAGACGATCGGCGAGTTCGGCGCTGGCCGCGTCCTCCTGAAGCCGGCTGCTCCCGGTACCGGTGTTATCGCCGGCGGCGCAGTTCGTGCTGTAGTTGAGGTAGCTGGTATCAAGGATATTCGTACGAAGTGCCTGCGCTCTCGCAACCCGCAGAACGTTGTCAACGCAACGGTCGCTGGTCTGATGAGCCTGCGCAGCGCAGAGCAGGTTGCTGCAGTCCGCAGCAAGTCTGTGGATGAACTTTAATCAGGAGGGGTAGTTCAATGGAAAACATGAAGATTACCCTTGTAAAGAGCCTGTCCGGCAGAAAGCAGAAGCACATTGCCACAGCTCATTCCTTGGGTCTCAAAACCATCAATGATGTAACCATTCAGCCCGACAACGCGCAGACTCGTGGCAAGATCCAGCAGATCGGCTACCTGCTCAAGGTCGAGGCAAACGTATAAGGAGGTGTAGAACATGAAGTTACAGGATTTAAAGCCGGCAGAAGGTTCTACGCAGCCCGCATACCGCAAGGGTCGCGGCGCAGGCTCCGGTAATGGCAAGACCGCAGGCCGCGGTCACAAGGGCCAGTGGGCTCGTTCCGGCGGCGGCGTCCGTCCGGGATTTGAAGGCGGCCAGATGCCTCTGGCACGCCGTCTGCCGAAGCGTGGATTCAACAACATCTTCGGCACCGTAAACGCAGTTGTTAACGTCTCCGATCTGGAAAAGTTCGAGGACGGCGCAGTTGTTACCGTAGCTGATATGGTAGCAGCAGGCCTGGTCAAGAAGACCCTTGACGGCGTTAAGGTTCTTGGCAACGGCGAGCTGACCAAGAAGCTGACTGTCCAGGCTGCAGCATTCTCCGCTTCTGCAAAGGAGAAAATCGAAGCCGCAGGAGGAAAGGCCGAGGTGATCTAAGGTGATCGAAACCTTAA
>JBJEZE010000021.1:0-4848 GCA_051887235.1 Butyricicoccus sp. | reverse complement strand
CGATATAGTATGGCAATCCGCAATTGGCATAAGAGATATATCCGGACCGCTCAAAGACGATGATCTCCGCCTGTTCGTCCAGCCTGCGGATGCGGGCCGCAGCGGTAGCGCCGCCTGCCACGCCGCCTACGATAATGACCTTCATATCAATGTTCCACCTTTCCTGCATAGTCGGCGATGCCGCCGATATTTTTGACATTGGTGTATCCCATGCGCCGCAGCGCGCTGACTGCCTGGCTGCTTCTGGCTCCGCTGTAGCAATAGACAAACACAGGAGTATCCTGATTCTTTACCACGCTGGTCACTTTGTCAAGGGACTGAAGCGGCACATTCCTGCTGCCGGGAATATGGCCCTCCTGATATTCTTCCGGTGTGCGGACATCCAACAGGACTGCGTCAGGAGTATCCTGAAACGCTTCTACTCCCCGGCTGATGTCAGGAGATTTCAAAGAATCGAAAAATCCCATACCGCGCCCTCCTCACAGCATGGCAAGAATCTGGCTCTTTGGCCTTGCGCCCACCATCTGATTGACAATTCGTCCGTCTTTGATCACAACCAGGCTGGGGATGCTCACAATCTGGAACTGCACCGCCAGCTCAGGCTGTTCGTCCACATTGATCTTGCCAACTTTGATATCGCTGCGCTCTGCCGCAATCTCGTCCACAATGGGACTGACCATCCGGCAGGGACCGCACCAGCTTGCCCAGAAGTCCAGCAGAACCGGCTTCTCGGAATTTACTACTTCCTCATGAAAATTGTTCTTTGTAATATTGACAACAGACATCGTTTTGTCCTCCTTGATTTCTTTTGTTCGATGTCTTCATGATAACCGGTATTCTCTGCAAGTTCCGTGATATTGTCACGAAGCGCCGCTGACAGCTCCTCCCGTCCAGTCATTGATCCCGCCAAACTCAACGATGTTGCTGTACCCCAGTTCGGCCAGCTTTGCGGAAGCCTGTTTGCTGCGATTCCCGCTTCGGCAATAGACAAGAATCCGTTGATTGTTATCCGGCAGCTCCGGGATCTCAAATGTACTCGTTTGAGCTGCGGCACGTGTGTCACAACTATGCCGACCAGATAGACCGCGATCGCACGAAAATAGGGTTTTCCATCCTGCACCAGCATCAGTCCCATCAGCCCAATGACCGCCGTCGCAATCGCGGCCACAACCGCCGGTCTGAGTCCGTAAAAGAACTGTTTCACCGCCGGATGGTTTTGAAACCCGTGCAGACATGCCGCAATGACGGTCACAATTTTGATAACCTGTCTTGCAATCGTTACGATCATAAAATTTCTCCTTTTAATCACTACTATATCCGGTTTCCTTCATCCATCTGTTATTTTTCAATTCAATAAACTGGAAGTTGTCGTGTTCTTTGTGTAAAAGAATTATCATTTATTTTTCTCAAACAAAAGATTATTCACCTGCTCTGTCACCCATATTTCCTCCTCAGTCTGAGTGAGTTGATAACTATCAATAATTGATTTTCCATGCCTTGCAAGAACATCCTCAAATCCCTCAGCTGTACTCTTTTTCTTTGGAAAACGAATTTCTGAATTAAAAGAATTGACCAAATGCATATTGCATTCTCCACAAATTTCCATCCATTCATCCTTGGTGTAGAACTTTATATGCCCGTCCTTCTTCAGCTGCATATAATCGTCTACAAATCTTGTTGTATCACATTCATTTGGTCTTGGATCAGAAAGAAAGAAACTTCCGCCGGTTTTAAGAACCCGTGCAACTTCACTTATACTGTAATATATATCGGGAAAGTGATGTAAAGCATATCTTGTTATAACCATATCAAAACTATTTGTTTCAAACGGAAAATCAATCCCATCATAACATACAAAAGAAAGATTACCCACACCTTCTTTATCAGCTCTGACACGATTTGCTGTCAGAGCATTGGGAACAATATCTAATCCAATAATTTTACATGCAGCATTTCTTTTTGCTATCGGAAACGACATATAACCGCTTCCTGCTCCAAGGTCAAGCACCTTCATTCCGTCCTTTATCGGAAGGAAATCCATTATTTGTTCCAAATGCTCAGAATCCTGAGTTTGTTTATTATAAAAGTCTCCAGAAGAAAAGCTCTCTTCAAAACCCTCTCTCGCTGCGTTAATACTTGTTCTTATGTCCATTATCATTCATCCTCTGCTTACTCAAAAAAGAATTTGTCAAGGTCATTGTCAAAGATTCCGATTTGTCAGATAAATTATACCATTTCCACTTCAGGCTTTCAATCGAAGCGGGCGGCAGTCGTTCTGATATGCTCCCTCCGTGATTGACAGTGTTTTATTTCACTGTCTCTCATACAGGGAGCATATCAATTCATCTGCCGCCCCTTTTGTTTACTTACAAATACTTTTTTATCCTATACCTTAATGATACCGAACTTTGGACGTTGTGTTCGGATAATAGTTGTTTGTGTACTCCAGCTGTGCGCCGTTCGAATTTCCAGCTCGTTATAGCACTCATCCGCAACTTCATCCTTGAAATATCCATCCATACTCAGACTGGTGTTCTGGTTGATGACTGCATTCTCATTCAGTGCTGCAGAAAACGGAATGGCAGCGGTTTTACGCCGGTAATGTAATATCGCTGACAGATGTCCCAGCTGACAACGCTCTGAACCTCTCGGGTTTCCAGGACAGCAATCGCCTTGCCGGTTCAAACTATGTACTTGTCACAGGTCCGCTACCGACATCCGCCATGTCCCGCATCCAGAACCAGTGTCTTCTCTTCTGCATCCGACGCAGAAAACACGGGAAGTATCTGTTCTCCCGAAGACAGAAACAGCATCAGCACGACACTGCCCATCAGCCAGGCGGTCAAGACAAACCTCTGTTTCATCCATTTCTTCACGCACATCCCTCCTGAACTTACTATATGGTATTCGAGAAATCCATATGCCAGGCTATCAAACTGCTATCCATGCTTTGCGTTCCTATACATCGGAATTTCAACACATTGCATTCGAATTTTGAATGATTTTTTAATGTCCACCAATCTCAAGATATCATACCAAATATCCACCTTCCATGGAAAACTACAGCAGCTCGACAGAGTTCCTTCCAAATTGCATTGTTGTATTTCCGCGTCATCCGTGCTATACTATACAAAACCTATCCACGAGGGGGAGAATTCCGTGAAGGACGAACAGCAGACTTATCTAATGATCTGCCGCATGATTGTGCTGCTCTATGTACCGCTGAGCGTTGCCTGTGCCATCAGCTTCTTTTTTACCGCTGATCTTCGCAGCAGCGCGCTGGCGTTGTTCACCATTGTATTCATTATGCTGCCGGAAATCACAGAAAAACTGCTGCATTGGAAGAAATCGTTCCCGCTCAATCTTTTGTACTTTGGAATGATCCTTATCTGCTATACCGGCAATCTTGTGTTCCGGCTCGGCCGTTGGATTCCATGCTACGATCCATTCTGTCATGTGATTACCGGCATCTTTTTTGTCATCGTCGGACTGCTCATCCCATGTACGCGTTATCCCGTTGCACGCAAACGCAGTCACGCCAAACTGGTTTGCAGTTTCGGATTTCTCTTTTCGGTTTTCGTTGGACTGCTGTTCGCGTTGGGCGAATTGGTTTTTTACCTGCTGCCATCCACGGCTTCGCCGAACGCGCTGTACATTTTCATTGATCTGTGTACCGTTCTGCTCAGCGCCGGCGTGTTCACGTTTCTTCTGTACCATTTCCCCCACCACCGTATTATGAAGCTTCCCGTCCAGGCCATCACCATTTTTGTCAAACGAAATGGGAAGCCATCCAGCATTACCATTACCTCCGTACAGGAAGAACCAATTTCTAATCAAACAAACCGGAGATGATAGTTCTATGATTTCGATCCATACCGACCGTCTGCTGGATCAATTCCGCAGTCTGGTTTCTTTGGACAGTCCGTCCCGCGGCGAACGAGCGGTGGCGGACTTTCTCAAGCAGGCATTTGCCGCTGTCGGTGTCACCCTGCACGAGGATGCCGCTGCCGGACAAATCGGCGGCAGCTGCGGCAATCTATACGGTTATTGGGAGGGTTCCCTTCCGTTGCCGCCGCTCCTGTTTTGTGCGCACATGGATACCGTTGAGCCCTCCTGCGGAAAGCATATGGTTTTGCACGAGGACGGAACCATCATGTCTGACGGATCTACCGTTTTGGGCGCAGACGATGCCGCCGCTCTCGCTGTGATTCTGGAAGCACTGACCGCAATACACGAACACGCTTTGCCTCATCGCCCGATCGAGCTGTTGTTCACAGCGGCGGAAGAGCCGTACTGCGTCGGTATACAGGCGTTTGACTTTTCCACTCTGCGTTCCAAGGAAGCGTACGTGTTTGATCTGACCGGTCCGGTCGGCAGTGCAGCGATCCAGGCTCCGACGATTTTGTCTTTTCGGGCTGAATTCCTGGGAAAATCCGCCCACGCCGGATTCTCTCCTGAAAGCGGTATCCACGCGATTCAGGCAGCGGCACTGGCCGCAGCATCCATCCCAAACGGACGCATTGACGATGTAACCGTCAATATCGGCACGATTTCCGGCGGCGTAGCCAACAACATTGTGCCGCCAAGCTGTGTTTTCACCGGAGAGATCCGCAGCTATAATGATGCGCACGCATTGGCGCGGTTTGAAGCATTGGCACAGCAATGCCGTCAGACCGCAGAACAGCTTGGAGCACAGGCATCTGTCACCTATACCCGCCATGTCACGGCGTATTGTACGGACGAAACGCATCCCGTTGTCCGCCGATTCTCCTCCGCCTGCCAGCGCATCGGTCTGTCCCCTCAGCTGTGCGCCACCTTTGGCGGAAGCGACAACAACCACCTTGCCCA
>JBJEZE010000020.1:0-4882 GCA_051887235.1 Butyricicoccus sp. | reverse complement strand
AGCTCGGACCGTATCAGGTCAATCAGGCGATCATGGACAATGCCGGACCGCAGGCGGTCTTCATGCATTGCCTGCCGGCCTTCCACGACCACAAGACGGTGATTGGCAAGGAGATGGGAGAGCGATTCGGACGCGACGCGATGGAGGTCACGGACGAGGTCTTTGAGGGCCCGCAGTCCATCGTCTTTGACGAGGCGGAGAATCGGATGCATACCATCAAGGCGGTTATGGCGGCGACGCTGTAACGCAGGGAAAGGAAGCGCAGGAAATGACACAGCAGGATATCGAAGAGAAGTTCATTGGCCGTGCGATCAATGAGGAAGGGCTGGACTATTATTTCAAGATGATGGGAAAGTTCGGCAAGGCGTCCATGTATACCTTCTCGTTCAACACGGATGACTATACGATCTCGGCGGAAGTATGCGTCGAAAACGGCAAGCTGGTCGGCGTCGTTCCGGATAAGGAACTGCGCGACGACGGCTGGGGTGTGAACCCGGATGCCGGTCCGGCGGAGATTCAGCCGGAGGAGTACGACACGATGGCCATGTATTTGAACTGCGTGGTCAAGTAAGTCAAGGAAAGAGAGTGCCCCCGCAGCCACAGAGCGTTCTGTGACCGCGAGGGCACGTTTTTTATTGGTTCCGCTGCGCGAAATGCCGGTACAGCGCGCCCAGATCGTCGAAGATATACCGGCAGAGCCGGTGCATCTCGTCGTTGGGCGGAAGCTGGTCAGGTACCATGATGGGGATCATTCCGGCGCGGTGAGCGGCGAGAATGCCGTTGTAGGAATCCTCCACCGCGTATGCAGCGGAGGGGTCCACACCGAGGGTCTCACATGCCAGCAGGTAGATGTCCGGCTCCGGCTTGCTGCGCTTCAGGCGGTCGCCGCCGATGACGACCGAAAAGTAGGGCAGGATGCCCACGGCGTCCAGTTCCTCGCGCACCAGCGCTTCCCGTGTGGAGGACGCGACGGCCAGCGTACAGCCCATGGCGTGCAGTCCCTCGATCGCGTCGCGTACGTGCTCCTTGATGGGAAAGCCGAACTGCTCGACGGTGTCGTAATAAAATTTGCGCCGCTCCGCGACGAAGTCCTCATAGGGAAATGCCGTGCCGTAGGCCGCGTACAGCTTTTCCGCGGTTTTCTGGGGGGTGGTGCCCATGCAGGAGCGGCAGAAATCCGCCGGATTCTCCACGCCGTAGCGCGGGCCGATCGCCTCCCAGGACGCGAGGACAATGCGTTCGCTGTCGATCAGGACGCCGTCCATATCAAAAACAATGCAGGGTTGATTCATCATCGTATTGGTCTCCTTTGCCACGAATGCAGTATACCATGTTCTGCAGGACACGGCAAGAGCCGACGGTCAGCGCAGACGGTGCCACAGCAGAAAGCCGAAGGTCAGTGCGCCGCCCAGACGGAGCGACAGGGCGGAGGAGTTCAGAAGAACCTGCGGCACGAGCGGGAACGGCGCGATGCCGTTGACCAGCGGGGCGAGGAAGGGGGAGAGGGCGAGATACAGCGCGGGGAGCCCCACCAGAATCAGCTCGGGCCAGCCGACGCCCCACAGGGCGAGCTGCGCCAGAAAAATGCCGAACAGGACGCAGGTCGCCAGCGAGACGGCGTAGGACAGGAGTGCGGTTCCGTTCAGGGCCTGACCGGCAGCGTAACCGACGGACAGGATGAGGAAAAACAGGGCGTCCCAGATGATCAAACGCAGAATGCGCGGCATGAAAATACCTCCTTTGAAAGAAAAGCAGCGGCAGTTGTGCGGTATATTGTTATTTATTATATCGAAATGCAGGAGTTTCCACAAGTTTATTTGAAAAAAAGAAGGAACTCTGGCGAAAAACACAAAATAAGTCTGCCAAACAGCCGGAAAGTATGATATACTATCCTCATATAATCGAGCAAACACTCGAGAGCGGAGACGATAAAAAGAATGTATGAGAAAATAGTTCTGTCGAACGGCGTTCGTGTCATCTACGAACGCATGCCAAACGTGCGTTCTGCGGCAGTTGGCATATGGGTGATGAACGGTTCCCGCTATGAGCCCGAGAAATGGAGCGGCATCTCCCATTTCGTCGAACATATGGTTTTTAAGGGGACGGAAAAGCGTTCGGCCAAGCATATTGCGATTGCGATGGACGCAATCGGCGGACAGGTCAACGCCTTTACGACGAAGGAATGCACCTGCTTTTATCTGAAAACATTGGACAGCCATTTGCAGACCGGCGTGGAGATCCTGTCGGACATGTTTCTGCATGCCAAATTTGACGACCGCGATGTCGATCTGGAGCGCGGTGTCATCGAAGAGGAAATTGACATGTACGAGGACTCGCCGGAGGATACGGCGACGGAATCGCTGTTTGAACAGTGCTTCCGCGGCAGCGAGCTGGGACGGCCGATTCTGGGACATGCGGAGAACCTCGCGCAGATTCACGGCAGGGAGCTGCACGAGTTTGTGGACGAGTTTTACCGCCCGGAGGATACCGTCGTCGCGCTGGCCGGCTCGTTTACCCTGGAGGACGTGGAGTTTATCTGCAGCCTGTTCGAGGAGATGCGCGGATCCGGACGCAATCAGTACCAGCAGGCGACCTACCAGCCGGCGGTCTTTGTCAAGGAGAAGGACATCGAGCAGAATCACATCTGCATTGGGTTTGAAGGCATTCCGCTGTGTTCGGAGAAACGATATGTCAACGCACTGATGGGAACTATCCTGGGCGGTGGTATGTCCTCGCGCCTGTTCCAGACCGTGCGGGAGCAGAATGGTTTGGGTTATTCCATCTATTCGTTCCATACGGCGCATCAGGATGTCGGTCTGTTCAGTATCTATACGGCGCTGGGAAAGGACACGGAAGCCCGTGCCGTTGAACTGATCCTGCAGGAATGCCGCAATCTGGCGGAGCAGGGTCCGGATCATTCCGAACTCAGCCGCTGCAAGGAACAGGCAAAGACCAGCATGCTTCTGGGATTGGAGAGCACCTCGGCACGCATGAATCAGATTGCGCGCGGAGAGATGTTCTACGGCTATAACCCGCCGGTGGAAGAGGTGATCGCGCGATATGATGCGATTACCGAAGCGGACATCGCCGAGTTGGCACAGCAGACCTTCCGGTTTGACCGCGCGTCCATCGGTGCAGTGGGTCAGGTCGGCGAATCGGAGTATTATGCCGATCTGCTGGCACAAGGGTCACATTGATACGATACAGCTCCTTTGTATAACAGCAGAGGAGCTGTTTTGCAACAGGGAGAGGAAACGGGAATGAAACGATATTGTATGGCCATGGATGCCGGCACGACCAGTGCCCGGTGTTTGTTGTTTGACCACGACGGAACGGTGTGCGCGGTGGCGCAGCAGGAGCTGCACAACAGCTTTCCGCACGCGGGATGGGTCGAACAGGATGCGATGGAAATCTGGACGGTTCAGCTGGCGGTATGCCGGGAGGCCATGCGCAAGCTGGGCATTACCGCGGATGCGATTGCCGCCATTGGCATTGCCAATCAGCGGGAGACCACCATTGTGTGGGATCGGCATACGGGACAGCCGGTTGCCCCGGCGATCGTGTGGCAGTGCCGCCGCACGGCGGAGACGGCAGAGCAGCTCAAACAGCGTGGGCTGGGACCGGTGATCCGGAAAAAGACCGGCCTGCTGATTGACGCGTATTTTTCCGCGACCAAGATTCAATGGATTTTGGAGCATACGGACGGCGCGCGGGAGCGTGCGGAGCGGGGCGACCTGCTGTTCGGCACGGTGGATTGCTGGCTGCTGTGGAATCTGACCGAGGGACGCGTCCACGCGACGGACTACACCAACGCGGCGCGCACCATGCTGTTTGATATTCATACGCTGCAATGGGATCCGGACATCCTTCAGGAACTGCACATTCCGGCGACCATGCTGCCCGAGGTTGTGCCGTCCAGCGGCGTGATGGGGACGACCACTCTGTTGGGCGGGGAGATCCCGATCGCCGGAGCGGCCGGAGACCAGCAGGCGGCGCTGTTTGGACAGGGCTGCTTCGAGGCGGGCGACGCCAAGAATACCTACGGGACGGGTTGCTTCCTGCTGATGAATACGGGATGCACGCCGGTAGAGAGCAAAAATGGTCTGCTGACCACCATCGCGTGCGGCGTGGATGGAGAGGTGCAGTATGCGCTGGAGGGCTCGGTGTTTGTCGCCGGAGCCGCGATCCAGTGGTTGCGGGACGAGGTAGGGCTGATTGACCATGCGGCGGAGACTGAACAGATCGCGCGCAGCGTGGACAGCACAGGCGGAGTCTATCTGGTCCCGGCCTTTGTGGGTCTGGGTGCACCGTACTGGGATCCGTATGCGCGCGGGACGCTGATCGGCCTGACGCGCGGCACCGGCCGGGCACATATCGTGCGGGCGACGCTGGAGTCCCTGGCGTACCAGACGGCCGACGTGTTGGAAGCGATGCAGAATGATGCCGATGTGGCATTGCGCTCTCTGCGCGTGGACGGCGGAGCCAGCGAAAACAACTTCCTGATGGAGTTTCAGTCGGACATCATTGGGGTTCCGATTGTGCGCCCAGCCTCGGTCGAGACGACTGCGTGGGGTGCGGCGGCGCTTGCCGGATTGGCGGTTGGATATTGGAACAATCGGGAAGAACTTCAAAAAAGTCGTTCCGGTGAAACACGATTCACTCCGAAAATGCAACCGGAACAGCGCGAAAAACTGCTGAACGGGTGGAAAAGAGCCGTTAAGCGGGCCGAAAAGTGGGAAGAAAAATAAATTACAAAAAAACGAAAAAAGTGTTGACATTTCCCGTCTGTCTTGGTATACTAATTGAGCAGTCAAGAGAAGACGGTATGCGCCAGTAGCTCAGCTGGATAGAGTGTTTGGCTACGAACCAAAAGGTCGGGGGT
>JBJEZE010000019.1:0-4932 GCA_051887235.1 Butyricicoccus sp. | reverse complement strand
GGATAAAGCAGCAGCCGCCCCAGCCGCCTGCGGTCATCTCGATGGCATCCAGACCGTAGGCCTTGACCTTGTCCAGCATTTCAGTGAACGGAATCTTGCCGAATACGTCGGTACAAATCGAAAGCTTCATATAGTAATCTCCTTTATTCTTTCTAAGCCGGTAAAATTGTGCCGCCCGCCAGAAAGTGGCTAAGCGGCACATATTCAATCATTACTCGAAATCAACCCAAACAGCGCCCTTGTCAGCGGACTCAACACACTTGTTGATCCAACGGGTACCGTTGATGCCGTGTTCCAGATCCGGGTATACCAGATTCTTCAGGGTCTCCTCGTCGCCGCGGTTCTTGGCATCCATCGCAACCGCAAAACGGTTGTACAGGTTGGACCAGGACTCGATCAGGCCGGTGTAGTGCAGTGCACCCAGTCTCTCGTACTCCTGTGCCTCCGGTGCCAGATAATCCATGCCGCGAACCAGCGTCTGGATCGGCTGACCCTGTACCTCATACTTCAGGACGTCCGGATGCATGTCGTTCCACTCCAGAGAAGCCTTGGTGCCAACGATGCGGACGGTCTGGCTGCTCATGTCGCCGGCGTTGACGCAGGAGCACCACATACGGCCTACTGCACCGTTCTCATAGCGCATCAGAACGTATGCGTTGTCCTCCAGCGGAGCACGGGTCTTGATGAAGCTCTGGCGGTCACACAGAACCTGCTTCAACTTCAGCTGCGGGCAAACCAGTTCCGAGATGTAGAACGTATGGGTGGACAGGTCGCCCAGCACGAAGGAACGTCCAACCTTTGCCGGGTTTACACGCCACATCTGGCCCTCTGCATGGGAGTCGCCGTACGGGTCACAGCCAAAGCCGTGTGCATAGCGCAGGTCAACCATGGTAACGTCGCCGATCGCACCGTTTTCGATCATGTGGCGCATCTGGTACAGCATATCGAAACCGGAGAAGCCATAGGTAACGCAAACGATCTTGCCCTTTTCCTCTGCCAGCTTCTTGATTTCCTCGCCCTGCTCTACTTCGAAGAACAGCGGCTTCTCACAGATGACATGCAGGCCGGCTTCCAGAGCAGCCTTGGTAACTTCATAATGCAGGAAGTTCGGGGTGGCAACGTCAACCGCCTCAATGCCGTCCTCACGCTTTGCCTCTTCCTCAAACATGGTCTTGTAATCCGGGTAGCAGCGGCTCTCATCCATGCACAGGTTGCGGCCGAACTCCTTGCAGCGCTCTGCGTCTACATCAAATGCAGCTGCGGTCAGTACAAAGGAAGTGTTGTCGCGCATCGCGCCCAGACGATGCTTATATCCTACCTGGCTGGTCTTGCCTCCGCCAACGATACCCCAACGAAACGGTCTTGCGATCTGCTTTTCTCCGATATGCATAATGACACTCTCACTTTCTTCTAAATGTAGATTGTTTGGACTGTTGAATAAATTGGTTTATGTTCTTTCTTGAATTTGCTCATTTCTTCCGGAAGCAGGAGCATTTGCTGCGAATTGACGAATTCGGGTCGATTTTTTTGTTTTATTTGTCTCTTCCCTGTTCGTTGTTTGTATTATATACTAGAACTACCGGAATGTCTGTAGGGATTATTGCTTAAAAATTCATCGTTCTTGTTTTTTGGATTTTCTTCTTCATCATTTTTGCTTCCTAATTCACCCATTTTGCTTTTTGGCTCTTTCCGCCAAAAAGGCAGTCCATTTCCGACTCGACACGGAGGTTTTGACTATGAAAAGCGTTGACCGCGGTGTGCTCCCGCACTCCGTCTGTTTTTATCACACCCCGCCGGAAGCTGCCCGCGAGCTGCTGTATTACCACACCTGGTGCGGACATTATTATTGTACCAGCGAATACGAGTTCAAACGCGACTCCTTCCCCACACCGCTGCTGATGTACGTGCGCGAGGGGACGCTGCACGTCAATTACCGCGGTGAGCACAAGCAGGCGCGCCGCGGAGACATTGTACTGCTGGAGTGCCTGGAGCCGCATCATTATTATGCAGAGGACGGTTTGGAGTTTCTGTACCTGCATTTCGGCGGCGTCAACGCGCATGAAATGTGCCAATATATTGTAGACAAGCACGGCTGGCTGATCTCCCGCGAGTCCAACATGGAGATCGGCACCGTCCTGTATCATTTAGTGGACTTCTACAGCCACGACGGTCTGGAAACGCCAATCCAGACCTCCATGCGCATTTATCGGCTGTTCGAGCTGCTGCTGTCCCCAACTGCAAACGAGAAAAAGGAGCAGACCCCCATCGAGGAAGCCATCCTATATATACGTTCTCATGTGGGAGAACCGATTACGCTGGACGAGCTGGCCGGGATCGCCCACCTCAGCCCCTACTACTTCTCCCACTGCTTCAAGCGGCAGACCGGCTTCGCCCCGATGGAATATGTGATCAACACCCGCATCGAAAAGGCCAAGGTCATGCTGCTGCGCACCAACTGTTCTATTTCCGACATCGCCTACGAGGTCGGCTACAGCTCCAGCAGCAGCCTGATCAATCTGTTTGTCAAGCGCGTCGGAGAATCCCCAAACCAGTACCGCAAGAGCCATCAGGGCCGAAAATAACGCTTTTCCAGCCCAAACCAGCCATTTTTCCACCCTTCACAGTCGGCCCAAACTCCTTGCGGATTTCGCCGAACGCATTGCACGCCATGCCGCTTTCCGCACATTCCGTCAAAGTGCACACAAATTGCACGCATTTTTCTGCGTTTTTGCCTGTGAAAAGTGTGCAAAAATCAGTTGCATTTTTTGTCCTCGTTAGCTATACTAAATATAAATCCGCTGCGAATTTTGTATAATATTTCGGATAATTTGAAACAATAGTAAGCGAGGAAGCTATGGCAGTAACATCGAAACAAATTGCAGAACTTGCCGGAGTCTCGCGTGGTACGGTTGACCGTGCACTGCACAACCGCGGTCGCGTCAACCCTCAGGTAGCTGAACGCATCCGGCAGATCGCCTCCGACCTGGGCTACGCGCCCCATCCGGCCGGCCAGGCATTGGTTCTTTCCAACAAACAGTTCAAATTCGGCGTTTATCTTCAGTCTCTGGACACGCCAACCATGCAAATCGTTCTGAGCGGTGTGAATCGCGCCGCAGAAGAACTCAAAGCGTTCGGCGTAACCACGAAGATTATCACGCACCCGACTCTGGATAAAAAAGCTGCGCTGTCCGCCATCGACACGCTGGTCGAAGACGGATGTCAGGCTCTGGCGATCACACCCACCACCGACGAAGAGATCATTGCACGCATCAATCAGCTGACCGCAGACGGCATTCCGATCGTCGTGTTCAACGGCGACGTCCCCACCAGCGACCGTCTGTGCTACGTCGGTCTGGACAATGCACGCGGCGGCCGCATGGCAGGCGCCATGATGGGCTACATGCTGCCGGACGGCGGAAAAGTGCTCCCCCTGACTGCGCATCTGGCCAATTACGCACATTACACCCGTGCTAAGAGCTTTATTGACGTCATTTCAAGCGATTTCCCCAACATTGAGCTGCTCCCCTTGCAGGGTTGCTTTGACAACGATGCGTTCTCCTACGAGATCACCAAGGTCGCTCTTCAGGAAAACCCCGATCTCAAGGGTGTATACGCCGCGTCCAACGGCGTGCACGGTGCGGTCCGCGCGATCCGCGAGGCCGATCTGATCGGAAAAGTCCGCATTATTTCGTTCGACTTAAACGAGCCCAACCGCCACGACCTGGAAAACGGCTACATTACCATGATTCTGGACCAGCATCCAGACCTGGAGGGCTACCGCCCGCTGCATATTCTGTACGACTACGTCGCCAAGGGTCAGCCGCCCGCAGACCGCAACGACTTCACCCATCTCAGCGTGGTGACCAAATACAATCTGGACTGATCCCACCGCATTTGCACAATCCGCACACATTGCACGCGCATCGCCCGCAGCCGGGCGGTGCGCTTTTTTCTCTTTTCTTGCGTGCACTTTTGAAAAATGCGCACCTCTGCTGTGCACTTCTTACAATTTATCCATCTTTCCCTTGTATCTTTAGACGAAATTAAATTATTTTTGATTTTTCTCTTGCGTTCTCGTGAACATAGTTATATACTAAACTC
This sequence comes from Butyricicoccus sp., assembly GCA_051887235.1. Lineage (GTDB taxonomy): Bacteria > Bacillota > Clostridia > Oscillospirales > Butyricicoccaceae > Butyricicoccus_A. The sequence goes on along the minus strand of JBJEZE010000019.1, from coordinate 831 downwards.
AACAAAAGGAAGAGCGTGCCAATCAAAAAATTGCACGCGTCTCACACTCTTAAAACACGAAGATGGAGGTAAGTATTATGGATTTACGTGTAGGTATCGTCGGATGCGGTATGATCGGTAAGGAGCACGCAAAGCGTCTCCAGTACAAGATTCAGGGCGCAACCGTTGTCGCCGTCTGCGATGTATTCGAGGCTGGCGCAAAGGCTTGCAACGATCTGATCGGCGGTGTCGCCAAGGTTTACACCGACGCGGACGCTCTGATCAACGATCCGGACGTCGACGCTATCGTCGTCACCACCCCGGGCCAGTTCCACAAGAATCCGATCCTGTCGGCAATCAAGGCCGGCAAGCCGGTCTTCACCGAGAAGCCGCTGACCAACACCGCTGCGGAGTGCAAGGAAATCGTTGACGCAGAGATCGCAGGCGGCAAGCACCTGGTACAGGTTGGCTTCATGCGCCGTTACGACCGCGGCTACAACCAGGTCAAGGAAATGATCGACTCCGGCGAGTTTGGTGCTCCGATGATCATTAAGTGCACCCACCGCGCCGAGGCCGTCGCAGACGACTACACCACCGAGATGGCCGTTACGGACACCGCCATCCATGAGATCGACGTTCTGCCGTGGCTGATCAACGACGAGTGGGATGAGGTTCAGTGCATCATGCCGAAGGTGACCAAGAACGCGCACGAGGGCCTGAAGGATCCGCAGGTCATGATCATGAAGACCAAGACCGGCATTGTTACCATCCTGGAGGTAAACGTAAACTGCGGCTTTGGCTACGACATCAACTGCGAAGTTGTCTGCGAAGACGGCGTCATCAATCTGCCGT
>JBJEZE010000018.1:0-4966 GCA_051887235.1 Butyricicoccus sp. | reverse complement strand
CCGGCGGGAGGGAAGAAGATGAAACTAGCCAAAATTGCAAAGATTTGCAAACAAAATGCGAGTGTAGAAATCCTAAATGAAACAGTAGAAAAAGAGGAAGGCGTAACCACATGGAACGAAGAAGATGTGGAAAATGGGTTGGTGCGCTTGTCGGGAACGCAGTGGATCGGCGACGGTGCGGCATTTTACAAATTATCCGGGATGCCGCGAATTGAGAATGAGGAGCAATGGTTCAAACAGTATGATGTTCCGATGAAAAAGAAGGATGTATTTTTCTTTCAGCAGAGAGAAATGCCGGACGCGTTCGACTGGGACGATTACACAAAGGAAGAAAAGACAGCGGACGTATTCGGGGTGACGATCGGAGTGATGGACCATGTTTTGCAGGGCGTTTACGCAACGGAAGACGCCGAAGTGCAGTTAGTGAACACGCAATACCTGGAACCGATTGACGACATGGCCCACGCGGAAATTACCATCCGGCACATGGAAAACGGACAGGCATATATTTGCATCCGGGAAAAGATGGAGTTGATTGCGGTTATTCTGCCGATGCGTTTTGGCAACACAGTACGATCCACAAATACGGAGAGTGAACTGCAACGGCTGTTGTGGGTTATCCAGGAGCAGATCAGGGAGGCAAAGCGCGATGCTGAATAAAGCAATTCTCATGGGCCGCCTGACCCGTGATCCAGAGCTTCGTTACACACAGAACAACACCCCGGTTGCCGCGTTTACGATTGCCGTGAATCGAAATTATGGCGGAAAGAGTGAAGATCGCCAGGCGGATTTCATTGACATCGTCGCATGGAACAAAACGGCGGAGTTCGTACAGAACTGGTTCAACAAAGGCAGCGTAATTATCGTAGTGGGACGGATTCAGTCCAGACGATGGCAGGACAGGAACGGAAACAACCGTACATCCATTGAGGTCGTTGCGGAAGAGGTGCAATTTGGAGAAACAAAGGCGGCACGAAGCGAAAACGCCGGAAATCAGGCGGGATTCCAAAGCGGCGAAAGCCAGGAAGATTTCACTGCGCCGCTGAAGCCGTCACAGATGGACTTCGAGGAAATTGCGGATGATGGGGAGGTGCCGTTTTAGTGAATGAACATGAAGGCAAGGAATCCCCTTGCAACCGCTGTGCCCGGCGGACAGTGTGCCAGAAGAAGGGAGACTGCCCGTCCTTTGATCCGTGGTTCCGGGTAAGGTGGCTGCAGGTACAGGCGTTATGGAAGATGATTTTTGAGCAGGAGAGGAAGATGGAGAGATGAGTAAATGATTGACACACGGCTACAAATTTCTTTGCTTGATGAAATCATCGTAGATAATTTTGCCGGCGGAGGGGGAGCGTCAACGGGAATCGAACTGGCAACAGGAAGGCCGGTAACAATCGCAATTAACCATGATCCGGATGCGATTCTGATGCACAAAACAAACCACCCGTACACAATGCATTATCAGGAATCGGTTTGGAATATTGATCCGATCAAAGTATGTGAGGGGCGGCATGTAGGTCTGGCGTGGTTTTCGCCGGATTGCAAACATTTCTCGAAAGCAAAGGGCGGCAAGCCAGTGAACAAAAATATTCGCGGTCTGGCATGGATCGTGCTGAAATGGGCGGGAACAGTACGGCCGAGAGTAATCATCCTTGAAAATGTTGAGGAATTCAAAACATGGGGACCGGTACGCAGAGGACGTCCAGTGAAATCAAAAATCGGAGAGACATTCCATCGATGGTTATCTCAGCTCAGAGATTTGGGATATGACGTGGACTACCGTGAGTTGGTTGCTGCTGACTACGGTGCGCCGACAACGCGCAAACGGTTTTTTCTGATTGCACGGTGCGATGGACGTCCTATCATATGGCCGGAGCCAACATATGCGCCGGCAGATCATCCAGACATAAAAGTCGGAAAGAAGAAAGTATGGCGGTCAGCAGCAGAGATTATTGATTGGACAATCCCGGCACCGTCCATATTTGCCAACAAAGCAGAAATCAAGGAGCAGTATGGTGTATCAGCGGTACGTCCGCTGGCGCGGAATACGATGCGACGCGTGGCTCGTGGGCTGGATAAATTCGTACTGAAAAGTGCAAAACCATTCATCGTGCGCTGTGACCATGGAGGAGAGCGGTTCCGGGGTCAGAGCGCAGAAAAGCCTCTTGCGACAGTGACCAGCAAGCATGGATACGGAATTGCAGAACCAATGATCGTTCCATACACGGCCACTAACACAAGTAATTCTGTTGGATCTGCTTCTGATCAGCCTATCAACACAGTCCGCACCGGTGGAGGCGGCGGACAAATGCTTGTTACACCAATCCTATCGGCGCTGGGACAGACGGGAAGGCAAAGCGACCGGGGAAGATCAGTCACAGAACCGACACATACTCAGGTTAGCAAGGCGGAGGAACTTCTTATAACGCCCACCTTGATCCAGTACCACACCGAGAAATCCGAGCATGTGCGCGGACAGGGAATCAAAGATCCGGTGATGACGGTCGATGCCGCAAACCGATATGGACTGGTTGTTGGTACATTGGTAAAATACTACGGCAATGATCAACACGGACAGTCGTTAGATTCGCCTCTGCACACAATTACAGCAAAAGACCGAGAGGGTGTGCTTGCTGCGAGCCTGATGAAATATTTTGGCGGTGTGACCGGAACAGAAATGGAAAATCCGTTGCCTACGATCACCTCAAAAGACCATAATGCACTTCAAGTTGCACATATTGCGGAGTTTAAGGGGCAGGACAAAGGGCAAGCAGCAGATCGTCCACTGCGAACGATTACAGCGAGCATCGGAGAATTCGCCGTAGTACATAGTACAATCCAGCAATACCGAGAAGATAATAACTTTGGACGCTGGCCACAAATCCGTGAATTGCTGAATGAATATTGCGGATATGAGCTGGCCGATGACGAAATCCTTCTGATCTGGATTGGAGACACAGCGTATTATCTGGCGGACATCGGTTTGCGGATGCTGACGCCGCGGGAACTGTACAGTGCGAATGGTTTTCCACCTGACTACATCATTGACCGAGATTATACCGGAAAAGCATACGGTAAATCCAAACAGGTAGCGCGCTGCGGTAACGCCGTGCCGCCGCCGTTTGCTACGGCGCTGGTACGAGCGAACCTGCCAGAGTGGTGCAGTGAGGAAATTAGAACAATGAATGATCTGGAGAAGATCATTGCAGTATAAGGAGAAAAGCGCAAAGAAGCAGAAAGGTGATTTCATTATGATGTTTCCAATTATTCGGATTAAAAGCGAGGAGAATACTGGAATGTGTTAGAAGTCAGACACAGACTATATACGACCAAACCTGTGGCGGGATGCACATGGATGCAAAATGCCTGATTGACGCACTGACTGTCGCGATCATCACGTTGGCAAATGCACCGGCGGCGGTCGGTGTGCGGGTAGGAGGTTAAATTATGAATGCGCTTGAGAGAGCTGGAGATACCAAAGAAAAGGTTGCAAAATTTCGTGTAAAACAGGCACAGAGCTACGATTTCAAGCTACTGTATGCAGAAACGAGAGCCAGAGAGTTTTACGAACATCCGGATATTACCGGAAATGCCTATGTTGCTGTAGGCGGACTGGATAGCATTACATTGCTGATGTTCCTGCGTAGCATCGGCATTGACGTTCCGGCGGTATCTGTATCTGCTCTGGAAGATAAATCTATCCAATGTGTGCACAAACAGTTGGGTGTTATCGCGCTGAAACCTACGAAGTCAAAGGTAGAAGTCATCCGTGAATTTGGATGGCCCGTTCTGTCAAAAGAAATTGCAAACAAAATTAATCTGCTACAGCACCCGTCAGAAAAAAACAAAACGGTGCGCCATGCGATTATAACCGGTGAGACTGGCGAATACGGCGGATTTCAGAAGCACAGCAGAATGAAACTGTCACAAAAATGGCTGGACAAGTTCGGTGGATACGAAAATGAAAATGAAGACGTCAATTATGCAACACCGGATTTTCTCGTATCGGACAAGTGCTGCTATTACCTAAAAGAAAAGCCATGTGATAATTACCGTCGCGAGACGGGAAGATTCCCATACATGGGACTTATGGCCTGCGAAGGCGGCCGAAGAGCAAAGACGCTGATGCTGAATGGCTGTAACTATGTCAGCCAGACGACGAAGAGATCTTGCCCGTTTGCTATCTTCACTCGGCAGGATTTGTTACAGTTAGCGCTTGATCTGCACGTACCGGTGCCGGAAATATACGGCGAAATTGTCCGTGATAGTGATGGGACACTACGCACAACAAAAGCGCAGCGCACCGGATGCAGCATGTGCGGATTTGGAATTCATATGGAAAAACGCCCGCATCGGTTCGATTTGCTGTATGAACGCAATCCAAACGAGTGGGATATGTGGATGAACCACGTTGACCGAATGCCAGACGGAACGTGGTATGGATGGGGACATGTGCTGGATTACATCGGCGTGAAATGGCGAAATCCAGAGGCTTACCTGAATCAGGGTGAGCAAATGACACTGCTATAATTATGCGAGGAGGCAAAACAATGAGACTGATTGATGCGGATGCGCTGTACTTGCGCATGGCTGGACATGGCTGGTGGAACAACACGGATCGTGATATAGCGTTAGATGTTTTAGAACGTATGCCCACCATCGACCCGGATAGCATGCGGCCACAGTGGATTCCGGTGACGGAGAGGTTGCCGGAGGACGACACGATGATGCTTGTTACATGCCGGACGAAAAGAGGCTGGCTGAATGTAAACCGTGCGTATTACTTTGGCGGATCATGGCACGGGAGCGGCTCTATGTCCGGCGTAATCGCCTGGATGCCGTTGCCGGAACCGTACAAGTCGTATGGTTCGGAGATGAATGGAGGTGCGGATGATGGGGCAGGCTCTTGAATTCTGTGTGAGATGCGAACATCCGAGAGACTGCGACAGTTGTTTGGACTTGCATGAGT
>JBJEZE010000017.1:0-4987 GCA_051887235.1 Butyricicoccus sp. | reverse complement strand
TCCGCCAGCACCGAGTTGAGCTGTCCGGTCGGAATGCGCCGTCCGTTCTGCTCATAAACCGAATTGATGGCGTCAAACAGCATAGAGACCCGGGCTCCCGTCATCGCAGACAGGAACAGAATCGGCGCATACGGCATATAGGACAGGTCATTGCGCACCCGCTGCCGCATCTTTTCCATCGTATTGGTCTCTTTTTCTACCAAGTCCCATTTGTTCACGACGATAATGCAGGCCTTGCCGGCGTTGTGCGCCTCTCCGGCGATCTTGGTATCCTGTTCGGTCACGCCCTCGGTCGCGTCGATCATGATCACGCACACATCCGCGCGTTCCACCGCCAGCAGCGACCGCATCACGCTGAACCGTTCAATCCGTTCATCTACCTTGGATTTCTTGCGGATACCCGCCGTGTCGATGAACATATATTTGCCCTTGGCGTTTTCGTAGTAGCTGTCTACGCTGTCGCGGGTGGTGCCGGCGATGTCGCTGACAATGACGCGGTTCTCACCCAGGATCTGATTGACCAGCGAGGACTTGCCGACGTTCGGCTTGCCGATGACGGCAACCTTAATATAGTCGTTCCGTCCGTCGTCCTCTTCCTCCTCCGGGAAGTACTGGTAGCATGCATCCAGCAGATCGCCCGTGCCGTAGCCGTGCAGGGCGGAAATGCCCATCGGATCACCCAGACCGAGATTATAAAATTCATAAAATTCTGCCGGCGGCTCGCCCGGCGTGTCACACTTATTGACCGCCAACACAACCGGTTTCTTGGATTTCCGCAGCATCGCTGCCACATCCTCGTCCGCCGCCGTCACGCCGGTGCGCAGATCGGTAATCAGAATGATCACATCTGCGGAGAAAATCGCAGTCTCCGCCTGCATCCGCATAAACTGTAAAATTTCACTGTCCGTCGACGGCTCAATGCCGCCGGTATCAATAATCTGAAACTCCCGTCCGCGCCACTCCGCATCCGCATACAGGCGGTCACGGGTTACACCCGGAGTATCCTCCACAATCGACAGCCGCTTTCCTGCAAAGCGGTTGAACAGCTGGGACTTTCCCACGTTCGGCCGTCCCACAATCGCCACTATTGGCTTCGCCATCTCTCTCGCCTCCTCATCTATCCTTAGAGAGTATCACGAGACCGCTGCCTATCCGCAGCATCTCTTAAAACTCCTCTTCAAAAATCTTATCCAGCAGATCGCCGCCGTCAATGCGGACCGGAACAATCGGCACCCCGAGTTCCTGTCCAACCTGCTCCGGCGTCCAGTCATCCAGAAAGACATCGCCGCCATCCCGCAGCATATTTTCCGAAATCAGCACGCGCTCTCCCAGGTCTTTGCCCTTGAGCTGGTCAACCAGGTCGGTACCGGTGATCAGTCCGGCGACGCTCACGCCGCCGCCGAAAAAGTTATTTTGAATCGCATACACAGTTCCATAAAAATTATCGCATTTCTCACGCGCTTCGTCAAGCAAAACCGACAGAAATGGTGCGGCCGCCGTTCCGGTCGCAATGCTGAACGGGCGCGGATGCTGTCCGGCGTACGCCGGGAGCGTCAGGCGGAATTCTTCCATGAACAGGGACATCATCCCAATCCCGTTTTCAAACTGGGTAAACTCTTCATAGTATTCCACATCGTGCAGCGGCAATCCGGCCTTGATATACAATTCGTCGCCGCAGAACGCCAGATGGGTTCCGTACTGCCGCTTGCACCGCTCGGCAAATTCCTCCGTGATCGCGATCACGTCCCGCGCCTCCTGCTGCGTCATCGGCCGCAGAGGATACAGTCCCTCGCGGTGGTCAGTCAGTCCGGCCGGAACCACCGAAATGCTGTTCACCGCCGGATACATGGCCTCCAGATCGGTCAGCGACTTCTTCAAATACTCGCCGTCGTTCAAGCCGGCGCAGATCACCAGCTGACAGTTCATCTCAATGTGTCCCTCTGCCAGCCGTCGCATGATGGGCAGCAGACGGTCCGCCTTGGGATTGCGCAGCATCTCCAAACGCCGCTGCGGATCGGTGACCTGCACGGAGATGTTGACCGGCGAAATACGCATGCGGATCATGCGCTCAATATCCGCGTCGGACAGATTGGTCAGGGAAATGTAATTTCCCATCAAAAAGGACATGCGCGCGTCGTCATCCTTAACATACAGCGTGTCCCGCATCCCTTTGGGCAGCTGGTCGATGAAGCAGAACACGCAGTGGTTGGAGCACCGCTTCATTTTGTCCATCAGGTAATGCTCAAAATTCAGTCCCAGGTCCTGCCCTTCCCGCTTGCGAACCGTGACGGTCCGCTGCACGCCCTGCGCGTCCGCAATCGTCAGCACAATCTCCGGGTCGTACCCGTAAAACTTATAGTCCAGAACATCGCAGATCGGATGTCCGTCAATGGCAACCAGCGCCTCTCCGGCGCAGATGCCGGCGCGCTCCGCCGGACTGTGGCGGTCAATGGATACAATGTTCGATGCCATCTGGCTGCACTCCCTTCTTTCAGCCGTTTCCGGTTCTCGAGGTGTTTTGCATACCCCGCCGTAGCGGGGCAAAAAAATAGAGAAAGCCGGTTATCCGCCCCGCTTTCTCTACCTTTTTGTCCTGTGTGAAATTACTCGGAGACCTTAACAACCTCGCGGCCGTTGTAGGTACCGCAAGCCTTGCACATTCTGTGCGGAAGCTTCATCTCACCGCACTTCGGGCACTTAACCATACCCGGTACAGAGAGCTTCCATACATTATTTCTTCTGGTATCTCTTCTCGCTTTGGAAGTTTTTCTCTTCGGTACTGCCATGTTGGTAACACCTCCTCTATTTATCCTTAAATGTTTTTCATTTACAAACGGATGCGGCCGTCCTTCACGACTGCTTGTCCAGGAGCTTCTGGAGCACAGCCATCCGGCTGTCGATCTGCTTCCCGCCGCAGCTGCAGGTTCCTTCGTTCAGGTCCTTTCCGCACGTCGGGCAGATGCCCTTGCAGTCCGGCCGGCACAAGTAGGTCATCCGAACCTCCAGCAGCAGCGACGGAATCACAACATCGTCCACATCCACGGAGTCGCCCTCCAGCAGATACAGATCGTCGCTTTCCTCGTCCTGCGCCTCCCGGGTCAGGATCGTCTCGCACGGAACGTCGAGCGTGACATTGACCGGCGCCAGACAGCGCGAACACGCAGTCTCATACAGTGCGTGGATCGACGCGGTGAGTTTGAGAATGTCCAGATGATTCCGAATCTCACCTTCGATATGAACCGGAGTCTTGAACGGATAGCTCCCGTACATCTCCATGTTGGAAAGGTCTGCGTCATAGGAAAACGGGAGTGTTCCTTCCGACGCTGCCAGTATACGTTTCAAATCGAGTTTCATAGCAATCCTCGCTGACGGTCAAGTATTAGTATAACCCATTAAAATGCGGTTTGTCAATAACCTTTTCCGCATTCCCTATATTTTTTAGCGAAGGTATTATAGCACACCTGCCCGCAAAAGTACAGTCTTTTTGCAGAGAAAGATTGCTTTTCTCGCCGCGACAGGGTAAAATAGAAGCAATCACCAAATTTTGAGGAGAAGAGGACCGTGCGGGAATTCATAATTACCAAAAACGACAGCGGCCAACGCCTGAACAAGTTTCTGGAAAAGGCCGTTCCGCTGCTGCCAGGCGGGCTGATGCACAAATACATCCGCCTCAAGCGGATCAAGCGAAACGGCAAGCGCACCGAGTTTTCCTGCCGTCTGGAGGAGGGCGACGTCCTCCAGCTGTACATCAACGACGAATTCTTCGAGCCGGCGGACGAGGACACCGCCTATCTGCGCGCCAGACCGGAGATTGACATTGTCTACGAGGACCAGCATCTTCTGCTCGTCAACAAGGAGCCGGGCGTGGTGGTCCACGCCGACGACAGCGGCACCGCAGACACGCTGATCGCCCGCATTCAGGCGTACCTGTTCCAGAGCGGCCAGTGGAATCCGGCGGACGAGGCATCGTTTACGCCTTCGCTGTGCAACCGCATCGACCGCGGCACGGGCGGCATCGTCATCGCCGCCAAGACCGCGGAGGCGCTGCGCGTGATGAACCAGAAGATCCGCGACCGCGAGCTGCACAAGTCCTATCTGTGCGCGGCCTGCGGCACCATCCGCCCGCGGCAGGGCGAGATCACCGGGTACATCCTGCGCCACGAGGACGAACACCGCGTCTCGGTCCACCGCACGCAGGTCAAAGGCTCGCGCACCGCGATCACCAAATACCGCGTGCTGCGCGAGACCGATGAGCTGTCCCTGGTCGAATGCGACCTGATCACCGGGCGCACCCACCAGATCCGTGCGCACTTTGCGTCCATCGGCCACCCGCTTCTGGGCGACAGCAAGTACGGGCTCAACGAGATGAACCGCAAGTACCACCGCAAAACCCAGTGCCTCTGTTCCTATAAACTGACCTTTGATTTTACGACGGACGCCGAGGGGCTGGGCTACCTGAACGGCAGAACCTTCACCGTACCGGACGTTGAATTTACCGCCCTGTTCCCCGACCAGAAAGCGGCGTCCCATCGCCGTCCCCCGTCCCGCCGTCCTGCAAAACCATCCAACCACCGAAAGGAGAACCGTCATGTCCCTCGCTCCCGCTGAAATTCTGGAAACCTTAATGATCATCGGCTTTGGCGTATCCTGGCCGATGTCCATCCACAAATCCTACACCTCCCGTTCCACCAAGGGCAAGAGCGTCCTGTTCCTGTTCTGCATCTTTTTCGGCTACTGGTGCGGCATCGCATCCAAACTGCTCGCACACAACCTGAACCTGGCCTTCTGGTTCTACATTCCGAACACAATCATGGTCGGAACCGACATCTTCCTGTATTTCCGCAACCGCCGTCTGGAACGCGCGGCGGAGCAGGCAAAGTAAGGAGGGCGCTGCCATGTCTGACAAAACCATCTGCGACGACTGCTATTATTATGTATACGACGAAGAGCTGGGCTACACCACTTGCGAGCAGGACCTCGACGAGGA
>JBJEZE010000016.1:0-5199 GCA_051887235.1 Butyricicoccus sp. | reverse complement strand
AAAGAATTTAATCAAGAATCAGTATCAGACAGTTCCGACAAAGGATGTTCCTGCCGGCACAGGTCACAGATGAATGTTTCTCCCATGAATATTCCTCCTATGAATCAAAATCGACAAGTCTCGACAGAGGCTTGTCGATTTTATAGCGCGCAGCGCGTCAGGTTCTTCTGATACTGTTTCCTCAAAATCCTCAACGACGTTCTGGAATAATCTATGGCGTATAGACAATGTCAACCGTTTCATCACCATCTGTGATTATGTGCAATGTGACGGTTTGGTCATCTGCCTGCAAAATAGACCATGTTGTCGTTTCCGTACAGAGCTGCTCCGTGTCCACGCTTGAAGAAAGCGGTGTAATTGAGATGTTCTCAGAGCATGTGCCTGTTTCAAATAGCGTAATAAAACTGTTTGCGGCATCCACACGTATCATTTGCGCATCCAAATCATCAGAAGGATTACTGGTCGGTGTTGCTTTCCATATCCGCCAGGAAGGCTCTCGCAGAACAGCCGTCAGAAATTGCTTCTGAATTGGATGGTCTTCATAGAATGAATCGTCAAATCTGAAATCCAGCGCAGAAAATTGTTTGAGCACGTAATCCGAGTATAAGGCAAGCCATGCAAAATGATCGAGCCCTTCAAACGGCTCTAGTTCTCCACACGGATCATACAAATCAATGATGTCGCAGAGAATTGCAGCCTTGATTTTCTCGCTCTCGAGGGGCTCGTTTTGTTGTGGCGCAGACTCGAGCCGAATAGGATTCGTTCCAGCAGCCGGATCCAACAGGTCCTGAAAGCAGAACAAGCTGATCTGTTCCGGTTCGCGTTCAATACTCTGTGCAAAGTCCGGCAGCTGCGCACGCAACAATTCTAACGAGAGGGCGTCTGATGCACCGGCGATGCTCTCGCATGCTTTCATCTGTTTGCAGAACTGCTCATAAGTAATCTCAGGCACATCTGCATTCAACTGCATATGGTCAGATGTATTCGGTAAAGCGTTTGTATCCGGCTGTACGGCTGGCCCGCCCGCAGCGCAGCCGCAAAGCAGGAGAACGCATACGAAAATCGTGGCAGCCACCGCAGAAACAAAGGCGTTGTGGAAATACGGACAAAAATGGGAATGTCTCATTGTTTCTTCCCTCGCTATCGGGTATATATTCTATAGTTGCCTACAGCACCTGCATCAAAGTTCAAAGCAACAAATCCGGTGGAAGTAACAGATGTATAGGTTCCATTTCGGGTATAGCCCGAAATTGAGATAAGATATGGCTTAAGCAGAAGAGTATTCTGCAATCAAGTTTGATTGCCTTTTGTTCCATGCGCAACGCGCCAAGCAAAAAGGAACAAAATGGAGGCAGCAGAAAAGCATAGATAGACGCCTGCAACATCAAAGATACCAGATAGTGCAGAGCATAGCAGGGAACTCAACGGGACCATAACGACCCCGATGGCAGAGGAAATGCCGGAAATTCTGCCCAGCATAGAAGGGTCGACTGTCTTCATCATTGCACTTCCGACCAAGACCGAAAAAATTGCCGATGTAATTCCAGTAACGGAATACAAGAGAAAAACCAGGGAAAAGCGGACCATATCAGGCAGGATATTCGTGCATAATGAAAGACATAGGTAAAATGGAAAAAACCAGGACAGAGAAAGCAAGGACAGCGTTTTCTCACCGTACTTTTTTAGTTGATTCTGCTGCTTTGCAATCAGAACGGCACTTAGGCTCATTGCAACGAGCAATGCGCTGCTGCAATACGACAGCGCCTTTGTAGAGAAGCCCAGCATATCTCCAAAAAAGACAGCTTGCAGGGCGCTGTAAGGTACCGAGAGGAAGTTAAAGCCAGCTGTTAAGACAATCAGGTCCATAATCGTATGATTGCCTCCCAGCACATGGAGCCCTGCGCGAAAGTCTGAGAAAAAGTTGGAACGCTCGGGTACTGCCGTCAAAGGTTCGTTTGCCTTTGTAATGGTTAGACTTACAATGCCGCTGCATAAAAACAGGCTTCCCTCGACAACCAGGACTATCGGGCACCCAAAACCAGCAATGAGAATACCCGCTGATGCGGTGCCAATTGCTTCAAAAATGCGCCGCAGCGCCAAATTTAATCCATTGCCAGCTTTGATCTGCTCCATCTCTAAAACTTCCGGAAGCATGGCGGATGAAGCAGGAATTCGGAACGATTCTAAAGTGGATACAAAAAATGTGAGGAAAAACAACATCCATGGCTGGAGTATCTGCAACTGAAGCAGGACAAATGTGAGTACAGGCAGCAAAAAACGGCCACAGTCGCAGAAGAATACCATATGTTTTTTGGAGATGCGGTCAGCAAGGACACCGGTAAAGGGCATCATCACAATATTGGGAATGTAGTTGACTGCAAAAATCAAAGCGATCAGGACCGCATTATCACTGATCAAATACATCAGCCAAGAAAAAGTAATTGCATCCAGCGAATCTGCAAATCTACCGATGGAATTGGAAAGTATTAGTTTCACAAAGTTCCTATTCTTTAGCAGCTTTCGCATAGCAGTCCTCCGGTCCTGTTGCGATACGGACGATCTGAAGTGTCTTATGATAGCAGCCTACAGCACCTGCATTCAACAAATCTGGTGAAATCTGACAAGCTGTGCAGAGGGGACAAATTTCGTGGTGCTTCTATCCATGTGTATTCTGCAATATATGCTGCGTAACCTAGAGCCGTACGAAACAAACTGCGAAGATACTGCGTGAACGCGGCACAATGAAGCAATCAGGAGCCGATCACAGTTGGTTTGTCCACTCGCCGGACCAGACCCTTCCGAGAGAAAGCTCCTGCCGATTACATTATACTATCCGCTTAATATTTTTTCAATGCAAAATTATTATATAATAAAAATATTTGTTTAAGCAATTTTATTGACATATCGATATAAATCACTATAATGTTAGTGTAGATGATAATAAACAGTGCATGTTGGTAAGTATATCATGAAAAATGATTTGCAAAAGGACCGTTCTCCAGATAACCTGGAGGAGAATTTGAAAAAGGCACTGACAGAAATGCTGGTGCTGCAGTTGTTTTCAGAGCAGCCGCGCTATATCGGGGAATTGACCGAAATCATCCAAGCCCGCAGTGGAGGGGATCTGACGGTGGTATTTCCCTATGCCGCCTTTTATCGAATTTATAAAACGGAGCTGATTACTGAGGAAAAGAAGCGTATTGCGCCGGATGGACGCCTACGTCAGTACTATCAGATTACAGAAGCGGGCCGGAGCTATCTGGCCGGTCTCCTGGAAACCTATGACCGTGTTCTGGGTTCCGTCTCCAGGATTTTATCGCAGAACGGAGGTACGGACAAATGAACAACGCTGTAAAGGCCTACCGACGCAGGGTCCGCCGTTGCCTGCATTGCAGTCCTTGTCAGAAGCGCCGGCTGATGGCCGTGTTGGACCAAATGCTCCAGCCAATTCTGGAAGAGAGCCCCATGCCGGACCTGAATCAGCTAGTCCAGGGTTTGGGAATGCCGGAAGAAATCACAGAGGAACTCCGGAAAGAGCTTCCTGCGGGAGCGGAAAAGCGTTGGAGGTACATAAACCGGGGCGTGCTTGCGGCATTGCTTACAGCGGCATTTCTGTTTTTGATATATGAGGCTGCACTTAAGCCAATTGAAATTACAGTGATTGAAGGCAATGCGGAAATCATAGATGTTTATGAAGTCAATGAAGATTGAGCCTCTGCTCGAGAGGTTTGCTCCACAAATCTGATCGATGAAGACTTTGCCAGGCAGCTTATGGGCATTGGCAAGTGGCTCGAAGTAGTCGAGCCTCGATTTGGAATAGATCGAGTGTTAGAGTGCCGTTAATATCCAATACACTTTTGAAGACATGATTGCGTGGAATGAAGCCAAAGCGGTGGACCAGCTTGTGCTTCCCAATCCCTGCGCAGAACAGGTTGAATTGTCAGAGCGTGATGCCGCTTTGTTTGACGCTGCCGTTACTGTGCGGAACCGGGCGCCTAATCCTGATTCTTGATGAAATTCTTTCATCAAGAATTCCGCATGCTGCGCAGTATCATAAGAACTTGACGCGCTTCGCGCTATAAAAAGCTTTGAAAGCTTTTTGTTAAGTTCTCGTATAACTCGGACATCTGTATTCTCGCGATTAGTATCTACGTAATACGAGCAGTCCGGACAAACCGTAGTTGTCTGCCGCGTATGTTACCGCTTTTGCGACGGCTGTGATGGGACGGAGCATGATACCGACAGCGGTGCAATGCAACTACCAGCAAATGAGGTATTGGAGCAAGACGCCGATGGTAAACTGCAATGCATATCCTTTGAACTGGCGCCGGACGGTGCAGGTACTCTTTATACGCCCACATTTTGTCCCATAATTGCGCATAAAACCTCAGCTTTGTGTTCTTGAAATGGAACGGTCATCTATGATAAAGTTGAACTGGAAAAAACGGAAGGGTTGCCCGGCGGCAATCCTTCCGTCTATTATAAAAGGCAAACATCCGAAAAAATAAACATGCCATGCCCCATGCGGAGGCAGACTTGACGCTGGCAGACTGGGTGGAACGGTATCTGAACACCTATCATGCTCCACTCCCCCATAAAAACATTTTGTTCCATCTGGCCTAACATCAGTATAACAGTTCGAGAGAGATGCATCCAAGGACAACCGCTTCATTAAAATACTGGAGATCCTGCCGGTCAATTTCTATCTCAAGTCTCCCAACGACCAGCAGAATATCATCACGGCCTACGCCTCCTATCTGAAAATCGCACCGGACAGCATGAGCTGTGAGGTGCGAACGCTGCCGGCGGATACCAGCGACTATGTGGAGCAGATGCGGCGGTGCATGGAGGCGGAGCCCAACGCCTACTGCCGGGAGGAGATCGCGGACAACATCGAGCAGATCGGCCAGGGCATCGCCAGCGAGTCCATCCGGCACCGCTTCTTCCTGGTATTCCAGTACGAGGCCAAAATGCGCGCCAAACGCAATACGGTCAAGGGCATCATCCAGCGGCTGAACGAGGAAGCGGACACGGCCCGGCGGTATCTGGACATCTGCGAACTGGAAGTCCTGGAGCCGCGTTTTGCAGACGACTTTGCGCTGAAGCTGCTGTACGACCTGATCAACAAGGCCACAAGCCTTCGCGTAAAGCTGCCGGAGGGTGTGTTTGACATGACCACGGCGGTGCATGGAATCTATG
>JBJEZE010000015.1:0-5226 GCA_051887235.1 Butyricicoccus sp. | reverse complement strand
GCTGACACGCACCATGGCTCTCATGGTCTGCCTCATCAATGACAAAGAATCCATATTGATCGCAAAGCTGGTAGAACTGCGGCGCATTCGGATAATGACTGGTGCGGATCGAGTTGAAATTGTGCTGTTTGATCAACAGCAAGTCCTTTTTCATCTGATCCAAATTGATTGCATATCCGGTCACCGGATTGGAATCGTGACGATTCACACCGTTGAATTTGATTTTCTGACCATTTACATAAATTATCTTATCCGCAACATGAATTTCGCGGATACCGATGCGGTCGGTTATAACCTCATGTTCGGTTTCCATCATCATCGTATACAGATACGGCTTTTCCGGATTCCAGAGCTTCGGTTCGGACAGCCGGATCACTGCGCTTCGCTGATACTCACCATTGTCCTTTTCATCCGCTGTTTCTGTACCGACTTGATTACCTTCTGCGTCATAGACTGTGATCCGTGTCGGAACGATATGATTGAAATACTTTACGCGGACGTGAATGCCCGCCTCGTTCTCCTGGATGTCTGTCGTCGTGAAATAGTCGAATACGCCTTCTTCGGGACGTTTGAGGATGTAGACATCGCGGAAAATGCCGCTCATGCGGAACATGTCCTGATCCTCCAGATAGCTTCCGTCACACCATTTCAGCACCAGAACCGCCAGCTTGTTCTCTCCCTCGTTCAGCTTATCCGTAATGTCAAACTCGCTTGTCGAGTGAGATACCTGACTGTAACCGATGTATGCGCCGTTCAGCCACACATAGAAACAGGAGTCCACGCCCTCAAAATTCAGATATGCCCGCGGTGCCTCAGCATCCTTCTGATACTGGAACGTGTGTACATATGCGCCGCACGGATTATCATACGGAACATGCGGTGGGTCAAACGGGAACGGATATCTGATGTTCGTATACTGCTGATGGTCATATCCGTGCATCTGCCAGACGCTTGGAACGGGCAGCTTGTCATAACTGGATGAATCGTAGTCTATTTCATAAAACCGATCCTCCAAGTCATAGATGCTCTCGTAGTACCGAAAACTCCACTCTCCGCTCAGTAGTTGCATCCGGTCAGAATTCTCACGACACTCCACTAAATCGTCCATTCGTTTTGATGCCGGGATGTAGTAGCAGCGATTTGGCATTGTGTTGTCGTGCAGAATCTGCAGATTCTCATAATGTCGTGGTATAATCATTGCATTCTCCTCCTCTTTTTTCATTCTTTGCAGGTTGTGTTTCCTTCCTTGCGATATATCCCAGCAAAAAGTTATATAAAATAACTTTTCAACATGAGCTATCCTCTGATTTTTGTATTCCCTGCAGCTGTTTGTTCAAACAGCGCATTTAATCGCGCACAAGCTGCACCGCGCCGTACATCCCGGCATCATTGCCGAGTTCCGCCAGTGCGAACTGTGCTGATGATGACGCCGGGAACGCATATTCAATGAAGTGCTTTCTTACCCCATCCAGAATGATGTCTCCTGCTCGTGACACACCTCCACCGATGACAAAAATATCCGGATCACATACCGATGATACCGTCGCCAGTGCCTTTCCCAGCATTTTCGTCATCAAATCAACCAATTCAAGCGCGATCGCATCTCCTTCTTTTGCACACTGAAAAATGTCCTTGCACGTGAGTGTGCGATATTTTGTCAACTTTGTCGGCTTGTCAGACTGCGCGAGCTTGCGCGCCGCTTGCTTTACCAGTCCGGTTGCCGAAGCATACTGTTCCAAACAGCCGGATTTTCCGCATCCGCAGACCATGTCATTCGGCTCCGCCACCTTGATGTGACCGATTTCTCCTCCCGCGCCGTGCACGCCCGCAATCAGCTTTCCATTGACGATGACTCCGCCGCCGACACCGGTTCCCAGCGTGACAAACACGATGTTCTTATGACCCTTTCCGCCGCCCTGGCTCATTTCGCCGAGAGCCGCCGCGTTGGCGTCATTGACCACCTTTACCGGAAGTCCACACAGCTCGGACAGCCTCTCCGCGACCTCACCTCCCCATTTGTTCAGATTCACGCACGGCTCTACAAAGTGTTCGTCAATCACGGCGCCCGGGACCCCCAGCCCGACACCGTTTACCTCTCTCAGCGATATACCCCGTTCCCCCAGCTTGTCCAGCAGCGATTCCGCAATATCCGAAAGGAGGTTGTTGCTCTGATTTTCCGTTCTCGTGGGTATCTCCCATTTTTCTACCAATTCACCGGTTCGGGTGAACAGTCCGATTTTTACGGTCGTTCCTCCAAGATCGACACCAAACGCATATGATTTCACCATTGTCACTCCTCCTTATGCGAATCCAGAAACGGCTGTGTGCGAATACGCTTCTACCTCTCTCACATCAAACATCCCAGCCGTGTAGTGTGAGATGCTGTTCTGATGTTTTGTATGTATGCAACGGCTGGGATGTCAATGCCTGCTTAAACCGAATCGATAAAGCGCAAAAATGCCTGTTTGCCCTGTTCATTCCGTTTGTATACGCCGGCATGCTCCAGTACCTTGGCAAATACCACACCGACTTCCTTTTGCAGAACATCCATCGCGTTGTCTGCCGTGAAAACACAGCGCGTTTTCAGTTCCTCCGCCCAGTCCGCATGCTTAGCTATGCGGTCATCCGTACGAATATCCGAGCCTGACACCAACGCATCTGCCAGCAGACGAAGCTCTTCCTTGAGTCGCGCCGGAAGCACTGCCAGTCCCATGACTTCAATCAGGCCGATGTTCTCCTTTTTGATATGATGCAGCTCTTCGTGCGGATGATAGACGCCGAGCGGATGCTCCTGCGTGGTGATATTGTTGCGGAGCACCAGATCCAGCTCAAATTTTCCCTCCCGCATGCGCGCGATCGGTGTGATCGTGTTGTGCGGTTCCCCCTCGGTTTCCGCGAAAATAAACGCGTCCTCATCCGTGTATCCGCGCCATGCGGCGAGGATGTTGGATGCCAGTTCGACCAGCGCCGTATCATCCGCGCTGCGGAGACGGATCACCGACATCGGCCACTTGACGATACCGGCTTCCACATCTTCAAATCCCGCAAACGTCAGCGGTGTTTCGATCGGTGCGCATTCCATGGCAAATGTGTAATGCCCGCCCTGAAAATGGTCATGCGCCAGAATCGAGCCGCCTACAATCGGCAGATCAGCATTCGATCCGACAAAGTAATGTGGGAACTGTCTGACAAAATCCAGCAGCTTGCGGAAGGTTGCCGGCTCGATTTTCATCGGCGTGTGCTGTGCATTGAATACGATACAGTGTTCGTTGTAATATACATAGGGCGAATACTGCAGAAACCACGCGCTGTCATTAATGGTCACCGGTATGATGCGATGGTTTTGCCGCGCCGGATGATTGATTCGTCCGGCATAGCCCTCATTCTCCCGGCAGAGCAGACATTTGGGATAGGAGGATTGCGGCATATTCTTTGCCGCCGCGATCGCTTTCGGATCCTTTTCCGGTTTGGAAAGATTGATCGTAATATCCAGATCTCCGTACTCAGTCGATGCTTTCCATTTGACATCCTTTGCAATGCGGTCGCGGCGAATATAATTGGTATCCTGACTGAATTTGTAATACCAATCTGTCGCACTGCGCGGTGACGCTGTATAGAGCGAAAAGAAGGTTTTTTGAATGTCACTTGGCGGCGGAAGAACGGCTCCCATCAGTTTGGTGTCAAATAAATCACGATATGCAATGCTGTTCTGCTCCAGTGCGCCGGCCTCCAACGCACAGTCGCACAAATTATTCAAAATAGCTGCCAGGCTGCCGGATACAGCGCATTCTGGCTCCTCATAGGTATCGGCCTGCATAACTTCAAGCAGACGATTGATCGCCCACGCTTCATCAGACGGCTCCAGCAGTCCGTTCTTCTCCGCATAACACACCAGTGCCTTGATGTTTTCACATAACACAGCGCAGTCCCTCACTTTGCAAATCCGTTCGGATGATTTTTGTGCCAATTCCATGCTGAGCTGATGATCTCTTCCAGATTGGCATGCTGCGGGTTCCATCCAAGTACAGAACGAGCCTTTTCGCTGGAAGCGATCAGCTGTGCCGGGTCTCCGGCACGGCGCGGTGTGACCTTTGCCGGAATTGGATGTCCGGTAACCATTCGCGCTGTGTCAATGACTTCCTTTACGGTAAAGCCGACACCATTGCCGAGATTGAAAAGATTGCTCTCGCCGCCGCGCATCAGGTAATCCATTGCAAGGATATGCGCCTGTGCAAGATCGGTCACATGGATGTAGTCCCGAATACAGGTGCCATCCTTTGTGTCATAGTCGTCACCGAAGATGGAGATAAATTCGCGCTGTCTGTTCGGAACCTGCAGGATCAGCGGAATCAAATGGGATTCCGGATTGTGAGCCTCACCGATCTGACCGGACACGTGCGCACCGCAGGCATTGAAGTATCGCAGGGAGACATAGCGCAGGCCATGCGCCAATCCTGTCCACCGGAACATTTTCTCCATGCTTAATTTGGTCTCGCCATAGCAGTTGGTCGGTTCGGTTCGGTCGGTTTCCAGGATCGGTACGCGCTCCGGCTCCCCGTAAGTTGCCGCTGTCGAGGAAAAGACGATCTTATCAATCCCATGCGCGACCATGGATTTCAGGAGAACCTTTGTGCCGCACAGATTGTTGTCATAATATTTCAGCGGATTGATCATAGACTCTCCGACCAGTGAATTGGCGGCAAAATGAATCACACCGTCAATCGCTTCCTTTTCGAACACCAAATCCACAAAGTTCCGGTCACGAATATCACCCTGATAAAATTTTGCCTTTGGATGTACCGCTTCAATGTGTCCGGTTTCGAGATTGTCAACGACGACAACATCCTTTCCGGCATCCATGAGCTCATACACGGTATGGGAACCGATATAGCCCGCGCCGCCCAATACTAAAATTGCCATATAGAAAACCTCCTCAATTCATCAGAACCACGCCGCCCGCCGGACGGATGGTCAATACATGACAGGCATCCTTGCCGAGAACCGCTTCCATGGTCGTTTTGAAATATGCAAGCATATCATTCGGTACAAATGCCTGAATAGTTCCGGCAAAGCCGCCGCCATGCACGCGGACCGCACCGCGTCCATCCAGAATATTCTCGGCAAGCGCCAGCGCAATGGACATATCCTGTTTTTCCGGATTTACACCGGTATAAACATTCTGCAGATACATCGCAGAGGATCTGCCGGAACGGCGCACCATCTGAC
>JBJEZE010000014.1:0-5279 GCA_051887235.1 Butyricicoccus sp. | reverse complement strand
TCGGCGCATATGAAAAACACAGTTTCCATCCTGAACAAATGCCGTCAGGGCGATCTGATTTTGTTTGACGAGCTGGGAGCCGGAACCGACCCGGTCGAGGGTGCGGCGTTGGCAGTATCCATTATTGAGTACGGACGGCAGATGTGTGCGCTCGTCGCGGCGACCACGCACTATTCAGAATTAAAGGTGTATGCGCTGACGACGGAGGGTGTGGAGAACGCATCCTGTGAATTTGACGTGCGCACGCTGCAGCCGACATACCGTCTGCTCACCGGTATCCCGGGCAAGTCCAATGCATTTGCGATTGCCAAGCGACTGGGACTGCCTCCGGTTGTCATTGAACGGGCAAAGGAGCAGATTTCTGCTGAAAATGCACGGTTTGAGGATGTTATCGAACAGCTGGAGAGCGAACGACACAAGCTGGAAAAGGAGCGCGAGGATGCCAACCGTCTGCGCCGTACGGCTCAGTCCGAAAAGGACAAGGCCGCTCAGCTCAAAGGCAAGACCGCGGACGAGACCGATGCCATTTTGGAGCGCGCCCGGAGGCAGGCGGAACAGATTATCCGTGATGCCCGCATGGCGTCGGATACGGTTATGGCACAGCTGGATGAGCTGAAAAAGGAGTCCAAAACCAATCCGGCGGAGCAAAATCTTGCTGCAGCCCGCGCCGCACTGCGCAGTACGCTGACGCAGGCGGAGAAAAAGGCCATGAAGCGGGAGAAAAAGACGGTGGAGCAGGATGCTAATCGTCCGCTCAAGGTAGGAGATGCGGTCCTGCTGGTGAATGTTGGTGTCAAGGGAACCGTCCTGAAAACCGTGAATAAAGATGGAAACGTTTTTGTACAGGCAGGAATTATGAAAATGAATGTCCCGCTCAATGAGCTTCAGCTGATTGAGCAGCCGCAAAAGCCCAAGCAGAAGCCGATCCGGACCGGAGGCGCGAAGGAAGTTCGCCGTTCCATGGCCAAGAGTGAGATTGATCTGCGCGGTATGATGGTAGAAGAAGCACTGATCGAACTGGATCGCTATATTTCGGACTGTTTGATGGCCCGTCTGGACATCGCCACGATTATCCACGGCAAGGGTACGGGCGCCTTGCGCGCCGCCGTACAGGACCATCTCCGGCACGACAAACATATTCGCAGCATCCGCAACGGACGGTACGGTGAGGGCGATTTGGGCGTAACGATTATAGAATTCAAGTGATTTTTGTGCAAATCACAGGATTTCGTTACGTTTTAAGACTTGACAATCGGCAGAAAATAGTAAATGCCTACAAAAACCGGTGATTCGGCGGATTCTTTTGTAACAAAAGTATATTGACGAAAGCAGGAAAAACGGGTATTCTATTATTGTATTGTGAATTAGATGTAAATAAATTTAGATTACTATAGGAGCGATGCTGTTATGTTTTCTCAGGAAGTTCAGGTAACAAATCAGGTTGGACTGTATGCGCGTCCGGCGACTTTTTTCATTCAGTGCGCGAACGGCTTTAAGAGCACGATTCTCGTAGAGAAGGAAGAGCGCCGTGTGAATGCAAAGAGCCTTCTGGGCATTCTGTCCCTCGGTATCACCAAGGGCACGACGATTACGCTGATTGCTGATGGTCCGGATGAGTCCGAAGCGGTAGCTGCTCTGGCTGAGCTGATTCAGTCCAATTTCAGCGATTCCAACTTTAACGACTAAGTCTGTACAACGATGGGAAGCACCGCGGAAGGGCGGTGCTTCTTTTATATACGGAGACGAACGTTTGGGGAAAGGAGGCTGTTGGGATGCCGAGTCGGGAGGAGCTGCATCAAAAAGTGTTGGCGCTGCCCAAGGAACCGGGTGTCTATATCATGAAAAACGCCCGCAGTGAAGTCATCTACGTGGGAAAAGCCAAAGCGTTGAAGAACCGTGTGTCGCAGTATTTTCAGAATGAAGCACGGCACACGCCCAAAACGCGCAAAATGGTCAGCCATATTGACGATTTTGACATCATTGTGTGTGCGAGTGAGTTTGAAGCGTTGGTGCTGGAAAACTCCATGATTAAAAAATACAAGCCCAAGTACAACATCCTGCTCAAAGACGACAAGGGGTATCCGTTTATCCGGGTCTCTACCCATCAGCCATACCCGATTTTTACGGTTGTCAGCCGGGTTCAAAAGGACGCGGCGCGGTATCTGGGGCCATATGGCGGACGCAGTGCGGCCTTTCAGGCGATTGATACGGTCAGCCGTGTGATGGGCCTGCGGACCTGCAAGCGTGTTTTGCCGCGTGACATCGGGAAAGATCGCCCCTGTTTGAACGCCCAACTGGGACGCTGTTGTGCGCCGTGTTCCGGTGCGGTTTCGGAAGAAGAATATGCAGAGCGGGTCGGACAGGCGGTCCGCATTCTGGAAGGGCAGTATCAGGAGTTGGCGGACTCCTTGGAAAAGGAGATGTACGAAGCATCCGATCAGATGCGTTTTGAACGCGCGGCAGAGCTGCGGGATCGGTATCGTGCGATCCTGCGTATAGGCCAGCATCAGAAGGTGGTCGCCAGCGGATTTGCGGATATGGACGTGGTTGCCTTTGTGCAGGGACAGACGCGTGGATGTTTGGTGACGCTGCATTATTTGGCCGGCAATCTGCACGATAAGGAATACACCATGACAGATGGAACCTCGGAGGAGGATGCGTCCGAAGCGATCGGCGGATATATTAAGCAGTACTATGCGCTGCGCGGGACGGCGCCGGGGCTGGTGATGCTGTCGCATGAGATTGAAGATATGCAGGCAGTTGAGCAGTTTCTCGGTTCGGTTGCCGGAAAAAAGGTCAGTCTGTCTGTACCGCAGCGCGGCCGCCGGCGTGAATTGATGGAGCTTGCCAAGAAAAATGCCCGTGAGGAAATCCAGCGCGTAGAGACCGGCAGTGAACGGCGGATGAAGTCGCTGGAACTGTTCGGCCAGATGATGGGATTGGAGGACACTCCGGAGAGTTTTGAGGCGTATGATATATCCAATCTGTCCGGTACGAATACGGTCGGTTCCATGATTGTCTTTGAGCAGGGACAGCCCAAGAAAAGCCGTTATCGCCGGTTTAAAATCAAAAGCGTGGCCAATGGACAGGACGATTATCAGGCGATGGAGGAGATGCTGACCAGACGGATGCAGCATTGGGCACAAGACGATGAAAAATTCTCCGAGCTTCCGTCCGTCTTTTTGATTGACGGTGGTTTGGGTCATGTCCGCGTTGCGAAACGCGTGTTGGATCGCTTTGCGTGCGATCGTCCGGTGTTCGGCATGGTCAAGGATGACCACCACCGCACACGCGGTCTGGTGGCGCCGGATGGCCGGGAGTTTGGAATTTCTACGGTTCCAGCTGTTTTTGCGCTGGTCGGGCGTATGCAGGAGGAAGTCCACCGGTTTGCGATTGAATACCAGCGCAGCCTGCGGCATTCGGACACCATCAAATCTCAACTGGAGACCATTCCGGGAGTGGGAAAGAAGCGCAGAGAAGATCTGCTGCGGCAGTTTAAGAGCATGACGGCGATCAAAAACGCCGGCGTCGAGCAGCTGTCCGAGATTGTTCCGCGCAAAACAGCGCAGAATATTTATGAGCATTTTCACAATGGGGAGGAAGAAACATGCGAGTCATCAGCGGATCCGCACGGGGAAAACAGCTGACACCGGTACCTGGGATGGACACCCGTCCAACGACAGACCGTGTCAAGGAATCGGTCTTTAATATTCTGCAGACCTA
Organism: Butyricicoccus sp.; assembly: GCA_051887235.1. Taxonomy (GTDB): domain Bacteria; phylum Bacillota; class Clostridia; order Oscillospirales; family Butyricicoccaceae; genus Butyricicoccus_A. The sequence goes on along the minus strand of JBJEZE010000014.1, from coordinate 1,556 downwards.
TGTACCGGATGGAGAGATGCTGGATCTGTTTGCCGGAACCGGTCAGATGGGGATTGAAGCGCTGAGCCGAGGCGCAGCACATGCGGTGTTCTGTGATAAAGCGCCCAAGGCGTTGGCTGTCATCCGCAAAAACATTGAAGCCGCACGGGTACAGGATCGCGCAGAGGTAATCGGCAAAGAGTTTTCTTCTGCGGTAAAAAGTTTGCAGGGAAGACAATTTGACATTATTTTTCTGGATCCCCCATATGGCGGCGAAATTCTAAATTCTGCACTAAAATGCATCGAATCGTTTGACATCCTGCGTATGGGTGGTATAATATTATGCGAGAGTTCCGTTCATGACAGGCTCTGTATTCCGGACAGTTTTATTCTTCGGAAGCAGTACAAATACGGAGCAATTCGCCTGACCTCGCTGGTGCGGGCAGATGAAGAATAAGCGGTTTCGCTGCATCAGCGGAACGGAAAGGCAGCACGATGAGAATCGGAATTTACCCCGGAAGCTTTGATCCGCCCACCATGGGTCACCTGAATATTATTCAAAGAGCCTCTGTTTTGTTTGATAAGGTTATTGTAGCCGCCATGGTAAATGGCTCCAAGCAGTCCTCGTTTACCATGGAGGAAAAGGCGGAATTTCTCCGCCGGATGACAAAGGATATTCCCAATGTAGAGGTGGACACGTTCAGCGGTCTGTTGGCGGATTATGTAGCGGATAAAGGTGCTTGTGCGATTGTAAAGGGATTGCGCGCGGTATCGGATTTCGAGTATGAATTCCAGATGGCATTGGCGAATAAAAAACTGAACGGTCAGGCAGAAACGGTGTTTTTGATGACGGATCAGAACTATCTATACCTCAGTTCGACCATTGTCCGCGACATTGCACGACACGGCGGTGATATTTCCGGCTTTGTTCCCGATGAGATTCAGGAGGATATCGTCCGGAAATTGTATCGTACAGAGAAATAAACAGAGATTATTGACGATTGGTCGAAAAGGTAATACGAGGAGGATTTAAACATGATTGCTGTTTTGGAGGAGCTGATCAACTCGCTGTATGAGACCGTACAGGATGCCAAAAATGTTCCGTTGAGTTCGGATAAGTGCATTATTGAACGGGAAGCTGTGCTGGATATTTTGGATGAGATCCGCGCAAACATGCCGTCCGATCTTCGCATGGCAAAGGAGATCGTAGAGAAGCGAAGCAGCTATATGGAAGCAGGAAAAAAGGAAGTGGAAGAGCTTCGCGCAAAGGCAGAAGATTATGTGCGTAAAACGGTGAATGAGAGTGCCGTAGTTGCAGCAGCCAATGCGAAGGCACAGGAGATTATTTCGAATGCAGAGCAGCAGGCGGCGCAGATTCGCGGCGCGGCACAGCAGTTCTGCGAGATGAAGCTGGACGCGGCGGAAACCTGTGCGGCGCAGTCTCTGGATGAGATTCGCAAATGCCGTCAGCAGTTTGTAAATGCCGGTCAGGCGACAAAATAATGTTGAGAGTAAGAAACAGCAGCCGGGAGAATTGCTTCCGAGCTGCTGTTTTGTATTGTGGAAACGTTGTTGGG
>JBJEZE010000013.1:0-22283 GCA_051887235.1 Butyricicoccus sp. | reverse complement strand
CTGTGACCGGCACCCGCCACCTCCGCATGAATCCCTGCGTGGTTGCAGGCAAACAGGAAGCACTGGTTTTCCATCGCGCGAACCCGGCAGAAACTTCGCCAGTCGCTCATGCGCTGGCGCGGCCATGCAGCGGCCACGCAGAACAGTTCTGCACCCCGGTCCACCATGGCGCGGAACTGCTCCGGAAACCGCAGGTCATAGCAGGTTGCCAGCCCCATGCGCCCCAGCGGCGTCTGCTCGACCACAACCTGCTGCCCCGCCGTCAGCAGTTCCCTTTCTCTGGACTCATAGCCAAACAGATGCATCTTTCGATACTCTGCCAAAAGGGCACCGTCCGGCGCAAGCAGCGGCATGGTATTGTACAGTACGCCTTCCTTGCTCTTTTCCACAAAACTGCCCGGAATCATCGTGCAGTTCAGCCGCTGCGCCCAGCGGGAAAAGGTGCGCACGGTTCCGCCCTTCCTCGGCTCTCCCATCTTGGAATACTGCTCAAAATGCGAAAACCCCACGCGCCACAGCTCGGGCAGCACCATCAAATCACAGGTTTTTCCGCTTTCTAAAAATCGAGACAGCAACGATTGTACCCGCTGAAACCGATTGTCCGCTGTCTCCCCTTCTCGTACAGAAAGTTGTACCAATGCGGCTTTCATATCCGTCCGCCTCCTTCTGAAAAAAGGGCTGCCCGGAACATTCCAGACAGCCCTGACAGATCTATGAGTTACAAGGAATCATTCTTTGTTTTCTTTTTTATCCTTATCTTTCTCTTTGTTCTTATCCTTATCTTTTTTCTTGTCCTTGTCCTTCTTTTTCTTCTTATCGTCCTTGTACTCCAGGCCATCACCGAAGCTGATGCCGATGGAACGAGCCGTCTCAACCAGCTGGTCATCGGGCGGAACGGTCTTCAGCTTGCCGGCAACTTCGCTCAGCGGAACTGCGACGATCTCATTATTCTTCAGTGCGACCATGTTGCCGTACTGCTTATGCTTAATCAGCCGGGCTGCACCGGCACCCAGACGGGTCGTCAGAACGCGGTCGTAGGCATCCGGTCCGCCGCCTCTCTGGAAGTGGCCCGGGTTGACGACGCGAACTTCCTGATCGCTTCTGGCGTTCAGCTCACTGGCCAGACGGAAGCCGATGGACGGCTCGGTCATCGCGGCACGCGCTGCCTTGAATTCCTTCTTGGACATGCCGGCCTCTTCCTTGGAAATGGCGCCCTCAGCGACAGCAATAATGGAGAAGCTGTGTCCGTTCTTGCGCCGATCTTCCAACGTACGGCAAACGTAATCCAGAGAGTACGGAATTTCCGGAATCAGGATGATGTCCGCGCCTCCGGCGATGCCAGAGGTCAGGGTCAGCCAGCCGGCGCCGTGTCCCATGATTTCTACGACAAACACACGGCTGTGCGAGGTCGCGGTCGAGTGAATCTTATCAATGACATCGGTGGCGATATCCATCGCGGTCTGATAGCCAAAGGTCATATCCGTTCCCCACAGGTCGTTGTCAATGGTCTTCGGCAGGGAAATGACGTTGCAGCCCTCTTCACGCAGCATGTTGGCCGACTTGGTAGTGCCGTTGCCGCCCAAAATAACCAGACAGTCCAGTCCCATTTCCTTATAGGTCTGCACCATCTTGTCGCACTTGGTCACGCCGTTTTCGTCCGGGTCCTTCATGTTCTTGAACGGCTGACGGGATGTGCCCAGAATCGTGCCGCCGATGGTCAGAATTCCGGAAAAATCACGCTTGGTCATCAGACGATAGTTGCCCTCAATCAGACCCTTGTAGCCGTCGCGGAAACCGTAGATCTCAATGTCGTTGCCGTATTCCTGATACAGTGCTTTTGCAACGCCGCGCAGCGTCGAATTCAAACCCTGACAGTCGCCGCCGCTTGTCAGCATACCAATTCGTTTCATGTTTTATCCTCCTCCAGATTTCTTCTATATCGAACCACTTTTTTCATTTCCGGCACTCGTTCGCCTTTGCATGATATATTAATTTCATTATAGCAAATTGCCCTGAAAACTGCAATTCTTTTTTGAAGAATAAGGCAAACTATACAGAGAACTCCGCAAAATGCCAAGCAGGCGGACACGAAGGTGCCCGCCTGCTCTGTTATAAAAATGCAGTATTGTACAGCAATACTCCTCTTTCAACCGGTTTACACCAGATTGGTGTAACCCATCAGGGATTCATCCACCGCCTTGGCGGCCTCCCGTCCCTCGTGGATCGCCCAGACAACCAGCGACTGTCCGCGGTGCATATCGCCCGCCGTGAACACGTTCTGTACCGAAGTCTGATAGTGATCCGGCTCGGTCGCAACGTTGGTGCGCGGGGTCAGTTCCAGCTTGAAGTCCTTGGTGACATACTCCTGTGCGCCGAGGAATCCGGCAGCAATCAGAACAATATCGACCTCAACCGTCCATTCACTGCCCTCGACCGGAACCATCATCATGCGGCCGGTCTTTTCGTCCTTCTGGCTCTGGAGTTTGACCAGAACCGCCTTGCACAGCTTGCCCTTGTCGTCCGCGATAAATTCCTTCACCGTGGTCTGATAGATGCGCGGGTCGTGTCCAAACACCGCAATCGCCTCCTGCTGGCCGTAATCGGTCTTGCAGACGCGCGGCCACTCCGGCCACGGGTTGGTGGGCAGGCGCTGATCCGGCGCCTTGGGCATCATCTCCAGCTGGAGGACAGAAGCTGCTCCCAGACGAATCGACGTGCCGACACAGTCGTTGCCGGTATCGCCGCCTCCAATGACCATGACCTTCTTGCCCTTGCAGGACACGAACTTGTTGTCCGCGAACTTGGAATCCAGCAGGCTCTTGGTGACGCCCTTGAGGAAGTCCACCGCGAAGTAGATGCCCTCGGCCTCACGGCCCGGCGCCTTGATGTCGCGCGGGTTGGATGCGCCGCAGCACAGTACCACGCGGTCAAACTGCTTCAGCAGCTTGTTTGCCTTGATGTCCTTGCCGACATCCACGTTGGTCTTGAACACGATGCCCTCGGCTTCCATCAGCTCGACGCGGCGGTCAATGACCTTCTTATCCATCTTCATGTTCGGGATGCCGTACCGGAGCAGGCCGCCGATGCGGTCGCTGCGCTCGAAGACCGTGACTTCGTGTCCGCGGCGGTTCAGCTGCATCGCCGCAGCCAGACCGGACGGTCCGCTGCCGACGACCGCAACCTTCTTGCCGGTGCGTACCTTCGGCACCTGCGGCTTGACCCAGCCCTTTTCAAACGCGGTCTCAATGATCGCACGCTCGTTTTCCTTGGTCGAAACCGGATCGCCGTTCAGGTTGCAGGTGCACGCCGCCTCACACAGCGCCGGGCACACGCGGGAGGTAAACTCCGGGAAGCAATGGGTCTTCATCAAGCGGCTGTATGCCTGCTCCCAGTTGCCCAGGTAGACCAGATCGTTCCACTCCGGGCAGAGATTGTTCAGCGGACAACCGGAGGCCATGCCTCCGATCATCTTGCCGTACTGACAAAACGGTACACCGCACGACATACAGCGTGCACCCTGAAGCTGCTGCTTCTCCAGCGGCAGAGGGATGTGGAATTCATCGAAATTCTTAATACGCTCCAGCGGTTCCACTTCAACGCTGTTCTGACGTTCGTATTCTAAAAATCCTGTTGGTTTTCCCATTTTCTCACCCCTCCTTAACCTTTGGTATTTGCGTAAAACGCTTCAATCTGCGCCTGCTCACTGCTGAGGCCCTTTTCCTCCATCTGGACAATGGACATCAGCATGCGCTGGTAATCATACGGGATAATCTTCTTAAATTTCGGCAGGTACTTCTCAAAGTGATCCAGAATTTCTCTGCCCTTGGTGGAGTTGGTGCAGGCGACGTGCTCCTCGATCATTTCCTTCAGCTCCTGTACGTCGTACTTGTCGCTCAGTCGCTGTACCGAAACCATCTGCTTGTTGATCTTGGTATACAGGTCGTTCTCCATATCCAGAACATAGGCGATGCCGCCGCTCATGCCGGCTGCAAAGTTTTTGCCGGTCTGTCCAAGGATAACCGCGCGTCCGCCGGTCATGTACTCACAGCCGTGCTCGCCGACGCCTTCGACAACCGCCATTGCGCCCGAGTTGCGGACACAGAAGCGTTCGCCAGCCACGCCGTTGATGAACACCTTGCCGCTGGTCGCACCGTACAGCGCGACGTTGCCGATGATGATGTTCTCATCTTCCTTGAACGTAACACCCTTCGGCGGATAGACAATCAGCTTGCCGCCGGACAGGCCCTTGCCAAAGTAGTCGTTGCTGTCGCCCTCCAGCTCCAGCGTCAGGCCCTTCGGGATAAACGCGCCAAAGCTCTGGCCGCCTGCGCCGTGACACTTGACGACGTAGGTGTCTTCCTCCAGCGTGTCACCGTAGCGGCGGGTGATCTCCGCGCCAAACTGGGTGCCGAAGGTACGGTCGGTATTGCCGACCTGAACCTCGATGGTCTTCTTTTGCTTTTTATCCAGTGCCGTCTTGAGACGCTTCATCAGCATGGTCTCGTCTGCGGTCTTTTCCAGTTCAAAATCGTATACCTGCGCGGGGTCAAAGGTGACCTTCTCGCCGGTGCCTGCATACGGATTGTCCAGAATGCGGGACAGGTCTACATTGTCCGCGTGGGACTTGACACAGTTCTCCTTCTTGCGGAGCATTTCGGTGTGGCCGACCATCTCATCCAGCGTGCGGAAGCCCAGCTTTGCCATGTATTCCCGCAGCTCCTGCGCGATGAAGCGCATGAAGTTCTCGACGTACTCCGGCTTGCCCTTGAAGCGCTTTCTCAGCTCCGGATTCTGGGTGGCAACGCCGACCGGACAGGTATCCAGATTGCAGACACGCATCATGACACAGCCCATGGTGACCAGCGGAGCGGTGGCAAAACCGAATTCCTCTGCGCCCAGCAGCGCGGCGATCGCAACGTCGCGGCCGCTCATCAGCTTGCCGTCGGTCTCAATGCGGACCTTGTTTCGCAGGCCGTTCATAAGCAGAGTCTGATGGGTTTCCGCCAGACCCAGCTCCCACGGCAGACCGGCGTTGTGAATCGAGCTGCGCGGAGCCGCGCCCGTACCGCCGTCATAACCGGAAATCAGGACCACCTGTGCACCGGCCTTGGCAACGCCGGCAGCGACGGTGCCGACACCGGCCTCCGAAACCAGCTTAACCGAAATGCGGGCATTCTTGTTGGCGTTCTTCAAATCGTAAATCAGCTGCGCCAGATCCTCAATGGAGTAAATATCGTGGTGCGGCGGAGGCGAAATCAGGCTGACACCCGGAGTCGAGTGACGGGTCTTTGCAATCCACGGGTAGACCTTGCCGCCCGGCAGATGGCCGCCCTCGCCCGGCTTCGCGCCCTGCGCCATCTTGATCTGGATCTCCTGTGCGCTGACCAGATACTTGGATGTGACACCGAAACGGCCGGAAGCGACCTGCTTGATCGCCGAACAGCGGTTGTTCTGCGGGTCGGTAACGATCAGGCGCTCCAGATCCTCGCCGCCCTCGCCGCTGTTGGACTTGCCGTGCAGACGGTTCATCGCGATCGCCAGCGTCTCATGCGCCTCCTGCGAAATCGAACCGTACGACATCGCACCGGTCTTGAAGCGGGTAACAATGGATTCGACGCTCTCGACCTGCTCGATCGGGATACCGCCGTTTTCCGGATAGTTGAAGTCCATCAGGCTGCGCAGATAACCGCTGTTTTCCTGATCAATCAGAGCGGTGTACTGCTTGAACATGTCGTAGTCGCCGCGCCAGGTGGACTGCTGCAGCAGATGAATGGTCTGCGGGTTGTAGCGATGCTCCTCGCCGGCGCTGCGCATCTTGTGGCGGCCGATGCTGTACAGCGTCTCGTCCACATCCAGACCCAGCGGATCGAATGCGCTGGAATGCAGCTTGTCAACCTCACGCTCGATGTCCTCGATCGTGATGCCGCCGACACGACTGACCGTTCCGGTAAAGTAGTTGTCGATGACCGACTGGTCGATGCCGATGGCCTCAAAGATCTGCGAGCCCTGATAGGACTGGATGGTGGAAATACCCATCTTGGACGCGATCTTGACGATGCCGCTCAGAACCGCTGCGGTGTAATCGTTGACCGCTGCGTAGTAATCCTTCTCCAGCATGCCGGTGTTGATCAGCTGATGGATGGTATCCAGAGCCAGATACGGGTTGATCGCGCTTGCGCCGTAACCAAGCAGGGTAGCAAAATGGTGTACCTCACGCGGCTCGCCGGACTCCAGAATGATTGCAACCGAGGTCCGCTTCTTGGTCTTGACCAGGTGCTGATGCACCGCAGAGACCGCCAGCAGAGACGGAATCGGCACGCGGTTTTCATCCACACCGCGGTCGGTCAGGATCAGCAGGTTTGCGCCCTCGCGGTACGCACGGTCTACCTCGACGAACAGATAATCAATCGCCTTGGCCAGACTGGTGTTCTTATAGTAGGTGATCGGGACTTCTGCTGCCTTGAAGCCATCCACCTTCATGTTTTTGATTTTCAGCAGGTCGGTGTTGGTCAGGATCGGATTGTTGATCTTCAGAACCTGACAGTTCTCCGGCTCTTCCTTCAGCAGGTTGCCTTCCTTGCCGACGTATACCGTGGTCGAGGTGACAATCTTCTCGCGGATCGCGTCAATCGGCGGGTTGGTGACCTGCGCAAACAGCTGCTTGAAGTAGTTAAACAGCGGGACGTAGCTGTCGGACAGCACCGCCAGCGGGGTGTCGATGCCCATCGCGCCGATGCCCTCCGAACCGGTCTTCGCCATGTTCAGGATGGAGGTGCGGTACTCCTCGTAGGTGTAGCCAAATGCCTTCTGGAGTTTTGCGCGCTCTTCGTCGCTGTACTCCTCCACGCTCTTGTTCGGGATCTTGATGTCAGACAGCGTCAGCAGGTGGCTGTCCAGCCATTCGCCGTACGGCTGCTGCATCGCGTAGGTTTCCTTCAGTTCGTCGTCGTCGATGACGCGTCCTTCGACGGTATCCACCAGCAACATCTTGCCCGGATGCAGACGCTCCTTGAGGACGATCTTGCTCGGCTCGATGTCCAGCACGCCGACCTCAGACGACAGGATCAGATAGCCGTCCTCCGTGATGTAGTAACGGGACGGACGCAGACCGTTGCGGTCCAGCACCGCGCCGACCTTGTCGCCGTCGCTGAACAAAATGGAGGCAGGGCCGTCCCACGGCTCCATCATGGTCGCGTAATACTGGTAGAAATCGCGCTTGTGGCGGCTCATCGTGTGGTTGTTGTCCCACGGCTCCGGGATGGCGATCATGACCGCCAGCGGAAGATCCATGCCGTTCATGACCAGGAATTCCAGCGTATTGTCCAGACGGGCGGAGTCCGAACCGGCTACATTGACGACCGGCAGAACCTTGTGCATCTCGCCCTGGAAATACTCGGAAGACATGGTCTCCTCACGCGCCAGCATCTTATCCGCGTTGCCTCGGATCGTGTTGATCTCACCATTGTGAACGATGAAGCGGTTCGGATGCGCGCGCTCCCAGCTCGGGTTGGTGTTGGTGCTGAAGCGGGAGTGCACGATGGCAATCGCGGACTCGTAGTCCGGATCCTGCAGATCGGAGAAGAAGGTGCGCAGCTGGCCAACCAGGAACATGCCCTTGTAGACGATGGTGCGGCTGGACAGCGAGACAACATAGGAGTTCTCGTTGCTGTGCTCAAACACGCGGCGCGCAACATACAGGCGGCGGTCAAAGTCCAGACCCGGCTCGACATCCTTCGGCTTCTCAACAAAGCCCTGCACGATGCACGGCATGCACTCCAGCGCCTTGTGACCCAGAACCTCCGGCACAACCGGGACCTCACGCCAGCCGAGGAACTTGAGTCCTTCCTTCTGCACGATGATCTCGAACATCTTCTTGGCCTGGTTTCTTTTCAGCTCGTCCTGCGGGAAGAAAAACATGCCAATGCCGTATTCTCTCTCAGAACCTAAAAAGATGCCGGAGGCCCTACAGGTTTTGGAGAAAAACTTATGGGAAATCTGTAGCATGATTCCCACACCATCACCTGTTTTGCCTTCGGCATCTTTGCCAGCTCTATGTTCCAAATTTTCGACGATTTTTAATGCGTTCTCAACAGTCTCGTGAGACTTGATACCCTTGATATTGACGACCGCGCCTATGCCGCAGTTATCATGTTCAAATTCCGGCCGATACAAACCGGGCGTTTGAACGGGTTGATTGAATATTGCTGTACTCATTCGCATAACCCTTTCTCTGTGTAGTTTTGAGGTCTATTTCACTATACACCTATTTCGCCCGATTGTAAAGAAATTTTTCTCTATCCTTCATCCAAAATTTCATCCATTTTGCGTATTATTTCATGAAATATACCCATTTTTGAAGGAACGGCGTATGTCAACTTGCAAAACGCTACTCCAAAGGTAGTATTCTGCAAGCCATCCGTCACCCTGTTTCCGCATCTGGCCGGTCCGCCGCCGCAGACAACCGTCTCGATTTTCTTTCCCGATGAGACTTTTTCGCTCCCTCATGGTATACTTTGTTTAAACGAATGGACGAAACGGGGTGGATCCATGCCGGAACTCAGGGAAGACATCAACCGGCTGGCGGAGGAACTGGAGCACTGTCAGAAGATCCTTCTGGCTCTCGGCGACGAAACCCGCCAGCATCTCATTCTGGAGATGATGCGCAGCGGGCAATGCGGCGGCGTTCGGGTGGGCACGCTCACGAAAAAGACCCATCTGTCCCGCCCCGCCGTCTCCCACCACATCCAGATTCTAAAGAACGCCGGAATTGTAAAGATGCGAAAGGAAGGCACCAAGCATTACTATTACTTTGACGAAAACACAGCGACCATGAATCAGCTTCTGCACTTCATCCAACACGCAAAGGCCATCATGGAGCAGCTGCCGGACAGGAGCGAGGCAGAATGGTAATGCTGCTCGTTTGTCAGATCACCGGCGCAGGCGCCGCCGCTGCGAGCCTTGCCACGATCATCGTAACCGATTTCGTCTGAAGGAGGACATCCATATGACTGTACAAGAAGCAATGACCGCCAGACACAGCGTCCGGCAATACGAAAGCAAGCCTCTGGAACCAGAACTCATCGCAGCACTTCAGGCCGAAGTGGATGCCTGCAACCGGGAAAGCGGTCTCCACATCCAGCTTGTGACCAATGAGCCGAAAGCGTTTGACGGGTTTATGGCTCACTACGGAAAATTCCGCGGCGTCTCCAACTATTTTGCACTGGTCGGCAAAAAGGGCGCGGATCTGGACGAGAAGTGCGGGTACTACGGGGAACGGCTGGTTTTACTGGCCCAGCGGCTGGGGCTGAATACCTGTTGGGTCGCATTGACCTATAAAAAGATCAAGACCGCGTTTCAAATTGCCCCGGGAGAAACGCTCTGTGTCGTCATCGCCGTGGGCTACGGCGCGACACAGGGTATGCCGCACACCTCCAAGCCGGCTTCCAGCGTGTCCAATCTGACCCCCGACTCGCCGGACTGGTTCCGCAATGGCGTTCAGGCCGCCCTTCTGGCCCCCACCGCGATGAACCAGCAAAAATTCCGGTTGATCCAGGACGGCAGCACCGTATCCGCTGTGCCCGGAAGAGGATTTTATACCAAGGTCGATTTGGGCATCGTAAAATACCACTTTGAGCTCGGCGCAGGAACGGAACCGTTCCGCTTTGCATGAGCATTCCATCAAAAAAAGAAGCACGGGTGAAATCCCGTGCTTCTTTCATTTAGTCCTCGTCGTCTTCCAGCTCCAGATCTGCCGGAAGCTCGTCCGCCTCCAGTGCGGAAAAGTCAAACTCCAGTTCCTCACCGCAAGCCGGACAGTCAATCTTGCTCATTGCCAGCGTGGTCTCATCCACAAAGATTTCCTCTCCGCAACTGGGACACACCACCTGAAACAGCTCGGTATCCGAATCCAGATCGTCCTCATCCTCGTAGAGATCTTCCTCATCATACGAGTCATCGTCGTCGTACAGATCCTCCAGCATCGTATCAATGATATTCTGGAGAGCATCATTCTCATCCTCCAGATCGGCAATGGACAGCGCCATGTCCTCCAGAACATCCAGCATCGCCAGCAGGACGCGTCCTTCCTTCTTGTCCGTGTTGATATCCAAGCCCTCAAACAGGCCGCGGATATACGCAACTCTTTCGGTAACCGTCATGATGCATACCTCCTATTCCATGCAGCAATGCGGGGTATCCTTTACTTGCAGCGCTCCAGATACTCGCCCGTACGGGTATCAATCTTAATCTTCTCGCCCTGATCAATGAACAGCGGTACCTTGACAACGGCGCCGGTCTCAACCGTAGCCGGCTTCAGCGTGTTGGTCGCGGTGTTGCCCTTGAAGCCCGGATCGGTCTCCGTGATCTCCAGCTCAACAAACATCGGCGGCTCAACCGAGAAGACATTGCCCTTGTAAGACGCAATCTTGCACATCATTTCTTCCTTGACGAAGCGGAAGTCGTCGCCCAGCGTCTCCTTGCCGATCGGCAGCTGCTCATAGGTCTCCATATCCATGAAGTAGTACAGGTCGCCGTCGTTGTACAGATACTGCATGTCTCTGCGGTCTACATAAGCCGCCTCGAACTTGTCGGTCGGGTTGAAGGAACGCTCGGTAACAGCGCCGGTGATGACATTCTTCATCTTGGTGCGGACAAATGCAGCGCCCTTACCCGGCTTTACGTGCTGAAACTCGATAACCTGCAGAACCTGTCCATCCATCTCAAAGGTAGTTCCGTTGCGGAATTCGCCTGCTTGCATAAATATAACCTCCAAAGTAATCTATATGATATATAGCTCAGAATAATCTTTCTTTATTCTACATTATTTCCGTGCGTTTGGCAAGTGGTTTCGGATTTATTCCATTGCGCTTTGACAGCTTTGGTAAATTGCCTGCATCTGCGCCGCATCTCTGGCCTGTGTTCCGGCGGATTCACAGATAAACCGGGGCTGATAACCGCGCGCGGCCGTCTCCTGCGCGACCGGCAGGAAGTCCGGACCGTACAGCGTGTCCTCAAAGGTCAGGTGGCGCACCTCCCCGCCCTTTCCGTACTCAATTTTGGAAAAATGGCTGTGGAATATGCGCGCACGCTCCGTGCCGATCGTCCGTTCCATCAAATCGAACAGCGCGCAGACCTCCTCGCGTGTCATCAGACCGCCTTTGGTGCGCGCGTTCAGATGGCCGAAATCAATGCAGGGCAGCAGACGGTCGTCCATCGCCACCAGCTCAAAAATTTCCTCCGCCGTACCAATCACGTTGATCTTTCCCATGGTCTCCAGACACAGCGTGACGTCCGCAAACCCCGCACGGTCCTTGGCTTCCAACAGCTCCTTCACGTTTTCTTTGGTGTTGGCAAACGCCTTCTCCCGGCTCAGCTTTCCCAAACCTCCCGTGTGGACCACAATGCGGTCGGCCCCCATCGCCTGCGCCGCCGCACAGCTGTCGCGGACATACTTCCAGTTGCCTTCCCGCCGCTCGTCCGTCCGTGCGGACAGGTTGATATAATACGGCGCGTGCAGCGACAGCTGAATCCCATTTCCTCTCGCCGCAACGCCGATTTTCTCCGCTGTCTCCCGCCCGACACGCACGCCGCGTCCGCACTGGTATTCATAGGCGGTCAATCCCATCGCCGCGATCCACGCCGGTGCATCCACCGTCGCCTTAAATCCGGCCTCGGTGAACGCGTTGTCGTTTCCCGCCGGTCCAAATCGTACCATTCGTTTTCGTCTCCTATCTTCGCTCATATTTTGGGCAAATGCACATATAAGTGTAATAGATTTTTATCGAAATTGCAACCGGAAGACTGTTTGAACGAGGAGAATATCTCATGCCGCACCCCCCAATCATCGCCGCTGCCGGACGGGACGCGCAGACTGTGCGCGACGCCGGTCTGCCCTGTCTGCACCTGTGCACCGCGCTGACCGCCTCCGGCTCCTTCACCGTTCTCCGCCATCCGCTGTGCGCCCGCGGCGATCTGCTGGGCATCGTCGATCAGGGCGGCGTTCCGCGCACGCCGTCTCTCCTGGCTTCCTCCGCGTGTTCGCTGGCCCAGTCGCGCGGCTGCATGGGCGTGCTGGCGGACTTCCAGCGTCCCGCGCTGTCTGATGCCGCCGCTGCGCTGGACGACGAATGCCACCGTCTGGGACTCTCCTTTTGGATCCCGCTGGAGCTGGCGGACTGCGCCCCGCACGGCATCTACCTGTTTGAAACCGCGGTTTCCGGCGGCAGCCTGAAGGAATACTGCACAGAACTGGCGGAGCGGTATGGCAGCGACCGGATCGCCGCTCAGCTGGTGCGCGCCTGCTCCAAGTTTTCCATCCCCTCTCCCACGGCGGACGGAACCCCGCTGACCACGCAGCAGGCCAACGAACTGATGAAAGCCGCGAACGCCATCCCGTTTTTCTCCCGCGAACTGTGCGCCAACTATTTTACGTGCACAGAAGACGGCCAGCCCCGCTTTATCCTGTTCGACAACGCGGAGACCCTGCGCGCCAAGCAGCGCCTTCTGGACTCCATTGGTATCTCCCATCAGCTGCTGTTTTATCCGGACGCCGCCGAATTGGGCGTGCTGGACACGTAAAAACAGCGTCCCGATCACTCAGGACGCTGTCTCTCTTTTACCAGTTGTATTTTCCGTCCTTCCCCATAAACATGTGCTTGCAGACGCCGCACATGGGAACCGGGCCGAAAATCGGCAGGGTCTTATGGCACTTCGGGCAGCGCCAGTACAGGAAGTTGATCAGGAAATACAGGATCGCGAACACGATCGCCGCATACCCCAGTATATTCACCACCACGTTCTCCTTGCCAAGCAGCAGGCTGAGAAGCATGGAGATGACAACCAGAAGGCAGCCCAGACCAATCATCATATACGAAATAGCATGCCATTTGCGATAGGACGGATAACTCCTCACCTGTTCCAGTTTTTTCGAAATCATAGCCGATTCTCTCTTTCACTCAAGAATTCTTTGATTGTATTGTAGCATCCCGTCTGACAAAATGCAACGTATTTCGCTAAATCTTAATCGCAGCCGCAGCCACAGCCGTTATTTCCGCCATTGTTTCCCCACGTCGGGAAGCATCCGCAGTTGCAGAAGAAGATCCAGATGATGAAGATCACAATGATGATCCACCAAGCATCCATGAAGCCGCCGTTGGAACCGCAAGAACAGCAATTATTGTTACACATAGTAAAACCCTCCTGTTGGGGGATCGGCGCCGTCACGTTTCGACGTCTCTCCCGGTTGTTTCATTCCAGTATAGATTTTAGACAGGCTCTATGTGCATGTTTTTTCGTCAAAAAACGCAAAAGGACACTCCCTGTCCCCCAAACAGAGAGTGTCCCTGCGCTTTTTCTTCGTCAGCCGATCTTCATTTCCAGCCGCAGCCGGTCCGCAACCATGGAGATAAATTCCGAATTGGTCGGCTTTCCCTTGGTGCCGGATACCGTAAAGCCAAAGTATTCCTGCAAAATGTCCACATCGCCGCGGTCCCACGCCACCTCGATGGCATGGCGGATGGCACGCTCGACCCGCGACGGCGTGGTCTTGAATTTTTTGGCCACCGACGGATACAAGATCTTGGTGATGGCGTTGATCGCCTCCATGTCCCGGATGGTCATCATAATCGCTTCCCGCAGATACTGATACCCCTTGATATGTGCCGGAACGCCAATCTGGTGAATGATGTTGGTGACCCGCATCTCGATCTCCAGATCCTGATCCGGCACCCGGAACGCAGACGTCTTCACAAAGGCCCGTTTGGGACCGCCGTACTTGCGGATCCGCTCCACCATGGCATTCAGATCCAGCGGTTTGCGCAGATAGAAGCTGACGTTCAGTTCGGCGCAGGCTGCGATGGTCTCCGGCGATGAAAACGCAGACGCAACCATTACCACCGGCATCTTGCCCTGAAGCCGCTCGCTGACCTCCCGCAGCACGGTCAGGCCGTCAACATTCGGCAGCATCAGATCCATGACAACCACATCCGGATTCTGTTCACAGATCAGATCCGCCAGTCCGTCACCTGTTCCCAGACAGCCGATGATTTCCATCCGCTCTTCCTGAAGCCTGCCGGCCAACACTTCACGAAATTCTCTGTCATCATCCGCAATTAATACACGCAATTTGTTATCCATTCCGATATTCCACGCCTTTCCTGCACACCCTAATAAATTTATCGTCTTTCCGACGGTTTTAGAGTATCATATTTTCCTTTATTTTACAATGCATTTTATCCAAATTCTTATGGAGAATCGTTCGACATCAATTTACTATTTTATTCTACTGGATCTCTTTGTCGAATGTTGTCGAAAAACGTCGAATAAAAAAATTTCTTTTCAAAATCGAACAAAACTTCGATTTTCCTCCGGTTCATACAGAAATATGTTCTATTTTCTCACTATATCTCAACGATTATTTTTGGGAAATTAATGCATAAGGCGCCGCAACAAAGACGAGGCCTCCGAGAATATTACCCAGTGAGACGAACAGGAGATTGCTGCAATAGCCGGCCAACGTGATCGTCTGTTCCCCTGCATTCAGCAGTCCCACACCAATGATACTCATATTCGCAATGCTGTGCTCAAATCCGCAGACCATAAAAATCAGAATGCACCAGACAATCATAATCAGTTTCCCGGATTCGCTGGTCAGCTTGAAGGAACACCACACCGCCAGGCAAACGCAGATATTGCACAGCACTCCCTTGATCAGCAGCTGAACCGGTGCGCTCGCGGTTTTCGCCGCAGCCGTCGAAGCGAAAAATGCGGCGATCGCCTGATTGTCCAGTACGCCGGAAAAATGAAAGAGCAGCACCATAATCCACGAGCCGATCAGGTTTCCAATCCAGCAGAACAGCCACATGCCCACTACCGTGCTCCATTTCATCTGGTGGCGCAGAGCCGCCGCACCCAAGATCAGATTGTTTCCGGTAAACAGCTCACTGCCCGCCATAATGACCAGACTCAGCGCAGCAGCAAAGGTCAGCGACACCAGAAATTTGGTGATCGTGCAGCCGGACTCCGTACAGATTCCGCCGATGGACATCGCGATAAAGCTGCCGAAGGAGATAAACATTCCCGCGACCATCGACGCGACCAAATATCCCAATGGATTGCTCTGAAGCAGACGGTGTTTGTTCTGTGCGGCCTGACACAATGCGTCAAATTCTTTTTGAAACATAGTTTTCCTCCATCCTTCTGATTCAGACGCTGCGTCAAGCACCATTTCCTGACTATGGCTGCTGTTTTTCCGCAGTCTCTGAACCAACTAGTTGTATTGATCGAGCTTATTCTACCAAAAATGACATGCCCGCGTAAATGCCCTTTCCCACACTTTTTTCATTTCACACAAAAAACAACGCATCCATTTTCCCGGTTTGGATGCGTTGTTTGGTTTATTCTTCCCAGAACAGCTCGTCCAGTGTCTTGTGCAGCACCTTGCAGATCGCCAGACACAGCTTGATTGTGGGATTGTAATCGCCCTTTTCAATCGCACTGATGGTCTGCCGCGACACGCCGACGAGCTCGGCCAGCTGCTGTTGGGATAGATCCAGAGCCGCGCGCGCGGACTTCATGCGGAGATTCTTCACTCGTCTTCGTCACTCTCCTCCCGCAGAGTCAGCCGGCGCAGTCCCATTGCCGCGACCACAATCAGCAGCAAAATGGCACACAATAAATTCATGCTCCCGCGTCCCAAACTGCCGTCCACCAGAAAGGAATGGGACTCCCAATACGACTGTACCGCACATCCGAGATTGACCAGCGCTAACAGCGAAAAGCCAATGCTAACCTTGGACAGCTTTTCATGCTGCTTCAGATAGGCTTCCTTCCAGATACAGCTGATGATAAATACCAGAAATCCCGGCAAAACCAGCAAAAACGTTCCTGCAACCGAATCAAACAGTCGGATTCCAAACAGCTCCCGTGCGATTCCTCCGGCCAACACGCAGACCAGAAGCGTGTAAAAACCGTATTTATACGACTTTCCTCGTGCCCACTCCTGCCGCTCATCGTACTCCTGCCGCTCTGTTCCATATTTCCGCTTGTGCCGGATATAAAATACAAGGTACGCAACCAGAGCTACCGCAACTCCACACACGACTCCCATAATATACGGCAAACTTTTCATCATCGTTTCCTCCTTCTGATAGAATTTCCGCTCCATTCTTTTGTATCTACAGCATATCATGCCAATGTCGTTTTGTCAATTATATTTTACATATTTTCATATATATTTTTCTTTTTTCAGATGACCAGAGACAACACAAGCCGGAACCATCTGCATGATTCCGGCTCGTTCTTTTGTTCTGTCATCAGGCAGTACACCGTACAGCCACGCTTTATCCCGCGCTGCTCACATAAGAGGCAAACGTAGACAAATCGGTATAGCGCGAAATATAGTACCGATTGACCAAAAACGGATTGTCCGATGTGTTGTACAAGCCGCCCGTCATTTTAATGCCAAAATGATAGTATTGGGATGCAATATCCAGCGTGCTGTCATTATAACTTCCTTCCGGGTAGCACAGTACAAACGGCATCTTTCCCGTGCACTGCAATAATTTCCTCTGTGATTGTTTCATCTCCTGTTCCTGCTCTTCGGCGGACAATTCACCGAGCCGCCGATGGGTGCGGGTGTGACTCTGGATGGAAACCAGACCGGATTCCGACATCTCCTGCATCTGCTTTTTGGTCATCTTATGCGTCGCTGCCGGGTCTACATCCTTTTCATAGCTATGCGTAATCATGAAAACCGTCGCTTTGCAGTTGTATTCTTGCAGCAGGGGATACAGATTCTCATAATTATCATCATAGCCGTCGTCAAACGTCAGCAGGACTGGTTTTTCAATCTCGTCAATACGATACAGATCCTCAAAGGTAATCGTAGTGTAGCCGTTCTCGTTGAGATATTGCAGCTGCTTTTCCAGTTCAGACGGGCTGACAAACAGTTCCGTACTGCCCCACGGATCATCACTTACCGCATGGTACATCAGAGTCGGCACCGAGTATCCCGCAGGGACCTCCCAGTCGCCCGCATACGGCGTCAGATACAGCGTCCCCTTATACATCGTCGCATCCGCAGCAAAGCTCTCTGCGATGCTCTCCGCCGGAATCATCACCATGTCCTCGTACCGATACGGAGCCTCGACAGAGACGCTTTCCCCATTCAGGATTGCCTCACTCTGTCCAACCGTCAACTCGGCTGTGCGATCGTTCCAGACCAGTGTGACGGCCTGGCTGGTTTCGTCGAAGGTATACTCCGCCTGCATTTTTTCTGCAAACTCCTCTGCAGAGATCATCACCGTTTCCCCTCGCAAGGTACTGAAGGAGGACATCTCCTCACCGTCGATGACGACTGCAGGGCCTTTCGGCTCATTTTCTTCTCGTTCCACCTCCGGCTCTTCCAGTTGGGCTGAGCCAGCCGGAGTGGACACGTCTGTCTGTCCGGAACCCGTGTCGTCCTTTGTTTCGCGCGGAAGAAACAGAATGCCGCATGCGATGGCCGCAACCAACACACACAGCAATACAATGATACCGGAAATCTTTTTTCGCATCGCAGTTTTCCCCTCCATGTTCTTTTTCATATCATCATTATACCGTGGAACGGGGGAGATTGCAATCCGAATAAAATAATAACAGCCGCTTGTGAAATTCACAGCGGCTGTTTCTTGTAACTCGGAGCTGGTCATATCGTTCCCTGTGGAACAACTCCGATGTGGCGTCCCCCCGAGGGGACGCCACCTCGTAATAAGTTGGAAATAAGCTAATTGTTTTTACCTTGATTCCGAGAAGAATTACTTCTTGATGGTGATCTTGGTAACTTCGCTGTACTTGCCGCGAGCAACTTCGTTGCCGTCAGCATCGTAAACGTGGGTACGAACCTTTACGTAGTAGGTCTTGCCCTTGGTCAGACTGGTGATCATCTTGGAAGACTTAACAGTGTACTTGTTCTTAACGCTCTTGGTGAAGCTCGAGTTGGTAGCGTAACGGATCTGATACTTAACAGTATAGCCCTTAGCCGGAGCGAACTTCTGGAACTCAACCTGCATCTTCTTGGATGCAACATTGTGTACGTAGCCCAGCTTCTGCTTAGCAACAGTCAGCTTAGCGATGGAAGCAGTCTTCTCAGCGCCGCAATCCTCACAGGTCTTGGTCTTAACGCCCTCAGCGGTGTAGGTAGCCGGAGTGGTTACAACGTACTCGCCGTAGGTGTGGCCGGTAGCCGGGATGGTCTCGGTTACAGTCTTGCGCTCATCAACAGTACCACAAACGGTGCACTTGGTCTCGGTGGTCTTTACGCCTTCCTCAGTGCAGGTAGCCGGAGTGGTTACAGTAGTAGTGGTCTCGAACTGGTGCTTAGCCAGGTGGCCAGAACCAATGTAGGTGAAGGTAGCAGTGTCGGTATAGGTCTTGCCCTTGTAGTCGATCGTAGCAGTGAAGGTCTTGGAACCGCCCAGGCAGTCATAAACCGGCTCTACGCGCTTAGACATATCCTCGATGCCCTGAATCCAACCAGACAGCGGGATCTGCTTGCCGCAAACGGTGCACTCGTCAACCAGCTGGAACTTCGGAGCAGCATCCTTAGTGATGACGTCCTTGTCGCCGATTACTACATTGCCAGCAGACAGCGGGATGAGTTCCTGCTGACCGCCGTAATAATCTTCATCAACGCTCCAGATGATGGTCGGCTCGTAGGTGTGCTCGTCAGTTGCCGGAACCTTAACGTTCTCCTTGGACAGGATCTCGCCGCAACGATCACAAGTGGTTACAGAAACATAGGAACCTTCCTTAACGCAGGTCGGCTCAACAACGTCTTCCTTGGTAACGCTGGTCTTGTCATGCTTGTACGGAGCAACTGCCTCGTACTCACGGCTGTCAGCCTTCTCCTTGCCACAAACAGAGCAAATCAGAGCGGTGGTCTTTACACCAGGCTCGGTGCAGGTAGCAGTGTTGCTCAGTTCCTGACGCTCGTAGGTATGAACACCAGTAGCCGGGATGGTCTCGGTCTTGGTGAAGATGTAGCCCTGCTCGTCAGTGCCGATGCAGCACGGAGCCATGCACTTGTAGGTTACAGTCTTGGAGCCTTCATCAACACAGGTCGGAGCCTTGTCGATGACGGTCTTGATTGCTACAGCACCCGCATGATTGGTTGCCGGAATGGTAACCTTATCAACAGACAGGGTCACGCCGCAGATCTTGCAGACATGCTTGATGACCTTCTCGCCGTCCTCAGTGCAGGTCGGGTACTTGGTAACAACAGCCTCCAGAGCTTTGTCCTGATGCTCATGAGCTCTGTCGCCAACGAACTTGTCACCGCAAACGGTGCACTTGTAAACCGGATCGCCCATCTCAGTGTCGGTACCAGTCAGCTGATAATCATGGCCCAGAGCTGCAACATCGATGGTCTTTGCATTGATCTCCTTACCGCAGTAAGCGCAGATCTCATACTGAGTAGCAGTGCCTGCCTTGGTGCAGGTAGCAGTGTTGTTCTTGTAGTATACTTCACCAGTGCTCTTGTGGCCGTCAGTGTGCGGCTGGTTGGTGTAGTACTTCGGAGAAGTGAACTCGTCACCGTAAATGGTAGCTACGTAGTAGAAGTAGCCATCATTCTCGCAATCCGGAGCAACAATTACCTGCTTAACAGTAACGTCAGCTTCTTCCTTGTAGGTGTCATTGCTCAGTTTCTCTGCGAAATGCTCAGTGCACTTGGTGGTATACTTTACGCTTCCGTCTTCTGCAAAGTCGACGTTATCAGCGTACAGTACATGAGCATTGCCGTCCTTGTCCTTGATCGGAGCCTTCGCGAATGCCATAGACGGCAGCATGCTACAGGAGATAGCAGCAGCCATAGCAAATGCTAACGGCCGTTTGAAACCATGTTTCATATACATTCCTCGCTTCTTTTTTAGTTTTCCCCTACCATGACCTAGTGGGTATTTATATTCTAACACTACCTGTTCCAAAATGCAAGCCAAATGTACTGCAATTTTACAACAAATAAATCAATTTCCAATCTGCTTTTTTGACATATGGATAAAATTAGGAATCAAATTGTTTTTTGTTGGTTGTGTTGGAACGCATCCCCAAAATTCTTCGTCCATATAGCAATCGTAAACAGAAAATGACCGCCTGCTCTCACGCAGTGCGGTCATTCGGGTTCAATATGTTTAATATAAGGACAGCTGTTCGCAGGCATCTTCTTTTTCCGTCACGGATACCCTCTTATCACCATACAGCGTTGTCCGTTTCCGTCCGGATCCGGGCAAAAGGGCTTACTTCCACAAATCGAAATTCCGTTCCAGCTCGTTCTTCTTCGGGCGGCTCATGAGTTTGCTGATGCATTCCTGCACATTCTTGTGCTCATACAGCAGCTCATACATGGCTGTCGTGATCGGCATTTCAATCCCGGCCTTCTGTGCCAGCATGTAGCCTGCTTCGGTGGCGTAGTATCCTTCGACGACCGCGCCGACCTCCTTCATCGCCTGCTCCACACCCATGCCCTGGCCGATTTTAATGCCGGCGCGGCGGTTGCGGGAGTGCATGGACGTGCAGGTGACGATCAGATCTCCCACACCGGACAATCCGGCAAACGTCTCGGTCTGTCCGCCCAGCGCAGCGCCCAGACGGGCAATCTCGGTCAGTCCGCGGGTCATCAGCGCCGCCTTGGAGTTGTCTCCCAGGCCGATGCCGTCGCAGATACCGGCCGCCAGCGCAATGATGTTTTTAAAACATCCGCCCAGCTCCGCACCAATGATGTCCGGCGAGGTGTAGACGCGGAACCGCTCGTTCATAAACGCTTCCTGTACCAGCTCCGCCGCTTCCCGCGATTCGGATGCGGC
This sequence comes from Butyricicoccus sp., assembly GCA_051887235.1. Taxonomy (GTDB): domain Bacteria; phylum Bacillota; class Clostridia; order Oscillospirales; family Butyricicoccaceae; genus Butyricicoccus_A. The sequence continues at coordinate 1,446 of JBJEZE010000013.1, read as the reverse complement.
CAAAATGCAGGTCAGAATGCCGCGCGCAACCTCTTCCGCGTGGGTCGGACCGGTCAGCGCGACAACCGGGTTGCGTCCACCCGTCGCGCGGGTGATGGTCTCGGAGAAACGGCAGTAGCCGTTGTCGCGATCCAATCCCTTGCCGACATTGACGATGACGGTTCCCGCCGGGATGATGTTCGCCAGGTTCTCCGCAGTGGAATGCACGGCAAAGGACGGCACTGCCATCAGCACGATGTCCGCCTGCGCTGCGCCGCTCAGGTCATTGGTAATCGCGATGCTCTCCGGCAGCTTCACGCCGGGCAGCAGCTTTTCATTGCCACGGTTTTCGCGCAGAAGGCGGCATTCCTCTTCAAAAAACGACCACGCAGTCACCGTATGTCCATTGGAATCCAACAGCATGGACAGCGCCATGCCCCAGCCTCCACAGCCAACTACAAAAATATTCATCACAAATCTCCTTGTACCATTCCCGGAAGCCGCGGAATCCATCCTTCCTCCGCTCTTCCCTTGCGATTTCTTTTCTATGACCGATGGAAGGAAAATTTATTTTCCTTTCCTTTGAGCAAGCGGCCAATATTGGATCGGTGCATATAGATAATACCACCGCCAATGATCAGTGTCATGAGAAAAACAGGGACGCGGCTGGGAGAGTTCCAATAATATCCCAGCGACATAAACGGAAATGCCGCGGCAATCACAATGGATCCCAGCGAAACGTAACGTGTAATGGCAACAATCAGAACAAAAACAATCGCCAGAATCACAAAGATCTTCCAGTTGAACATCGCACCCAGTGTCGCGCCGGCCAGCACGCCTTTTCCGCCCTTAAAGCCAAAGTAAAGCGGAAACATGTGGCCCGCAATGACAAACAGGCCGCACAGCAGACGTGCCACCGGAAGCAGTCCCGGCTGTGCTGCAAAAATGTACGCGGCGATCAGCACGGCGAATACTGTTTTCAGAATATCGCCGGCCAACACCAGTAAGGTACCGGTTCCGCCCATACAGCGGTACGAATTGGTCAGACCGGCGTTGCCGCTGCCCATCGTGCGGATGTCCTTGCCCATCATGATTTTGGACACCACGATCGCCGTATTAAAGCTGCCAAACAGATAACCGATAACCGCAATCAGAACAAATCGAATGGTCAGACTCATCACTTATCCGCATCCTTTCCGCCGCGCTCCCGGATGATCATCCGAATCGGCGTGCCATCCAGTCCGTATACCTCGCGAATCTGGTTTTCCAGATACCGCTGATAGGAGAAATGGAACAGACGGGCGTCGTTGCAGAAGCAGACAAACGTGGGCGGACGGATGCCGGACTGGGTCATATAGTAGATTTTCAGGCGGCGTCCCTTGTCCGTCGGCGGCTGAACCCGCGCGGTGGCTTCCGCCAGCACCGAGTTGAGCTGTCCGGTCGGAATGCGCCGTCCGTTCTGCTCAT
>JBJEZE010000012.1:0-5408 GCA_051887235.1 Butyricicoccus sp. | reverse complement strand
CAAGACCAAAACTCAATAAAATAATACCAACTGCAATAAATTGCCTCATACCATTAAACATCCAAGATAAATAATCTGTAGATGCCACAAACATAAACATGCACAATAAAAAACCCGTTGAATATTTTCTGAAAAAGTAGACCACACAAAGCAGCTGAAATACTGCAATTATAAGGAAAAACATCTTATCATTATTTCCAATAATTGTCTTAATTACAGTTGTAAGAATCGAGAACCCCTTATCTTTCGTGTGCTCTGACAAATAAACAGACAGCTGTGAAAATGATGCCGGAATATCTTGAAATGTCCTCCTGTATGCTTCTGTGTCTCCGAAACCCGATCTGTTCATACTCCACACGGCATATGGACAAGCTAGTAAGAGTGCCGCTGTCCAACTCCATCTATACTCCGTTTTTCCCAATACTTGTACCGGTTTTTTTGGTACTGCGATGGTCAAAAAGCCCCCAGCAACTGCGAGCCATATCAACAACCACCAATAGTTTGTTAAGGTCATATCCGTAGTCCTTTCTTTTTCCACACTAAAAACCGATACCAAATTCGTTTGGAAAGTCAGCATATGATAAAACCAATATGAATATTCTCACTTCATATTGCTTTTGTTATTTGTCCTATAACATTTCACCTAAAACTTCTCACAAATAGCAAGAAGATATTGTTTTCCAATTCCTTATTATACCACACAACCTGCATTTTGCCAAATCCTTGTATCACTCTTTGCGATATTTCAATCTGCAACGGTCGATACCTGGATTTCCTCGCAGTTAACGGTTTTTCCATCTTATCTATACTCTTCTGCGAAAGAACCTTATCATAAGGACAAAACAGAATCCCGCATTACTATAAACATCTTATCATAAACAAAGGAAAACGTACACTGCAAAAAGGCTTGCCGCCTGCGATACACAGACAGCAAGCCCTTGGGTTGCTGAAATAATTTTAACTGTATGGATTATTTTACTCTTGCGGAACCTTTTATTTCCTTCCGATAAACTTTCTGTTCACCGCGTTTCCTGCATCAGCTTTTTCTTGCCGTGTTTCTGTTCCCAGACATCCCAATGAACCAGCTGATCATCGCGAACGATCCAGGCCTCCTGTGCCAAACGGGCCAATGGCGTGTCCGATAAGGAATCCGAATAAAAAGCATCAATCGGTGTCCCATCGCCAAACACTTCATAGAAACGGCGTACTTTTTCCTCACCCCAGCAGTTGACTCCCTCATACAATCCGGTATACGGATCCACACGGGAAGCCATCACATTGGAAATACCCAACATCTTGCATGCCGGTGCGACCAAAAACTCCGGTGATGCAGAAATAACCACATCGTCCGGTTTGTGCAGCTTCTGAATGTACCACGGCTTGATCTTGCCGATATGACTTTCCCAGAATTGCTCTACAACCTGCGGCGTATCACCAATACAGCGCAGAAAACGATACATCTGTTCCTTACAGCGGGTTTTACTCTGCCGTTTGGCAAAATACCGCAGAAACTGAATGCCGGTATTGGGAAGCGTTACTGCCATAACCGGATGATGAATCAAACAATATTTGAAAAAATCTACCGTGCTGTCGCCATAATAAATGGTTTCGTCAAAGTCGTATACGTTCATATTCCGTCACCATCCATATCAGTTTCCGCGTTTATCCCCGTAGAAAAACAGTGCCATTGTACCTGGTCCGGCATGCGCACCAATGACAGTATCCAAAATGTGAATATATACATCCTTTACCGGAGTATTCTGACAGATATAATCCCGCAGGTATTCTGCCTCTTCCAGACAATCGCCGTGACTGATGCACACCTGATACCGGTCGATCTGATCCATATCAATGTGCTGCATCATCTGCTTTGCCAGCTCTTCAATGGATTTTTTGCGTCCGCGCACCTTTTTATCCGGAATCAAATGCCCTTCATCATCCACATACAAAACCGGTTTGATGCCAACCAGAGATCCCATTACGGCAGCTGTTTTGGAAACGCGTCCGCCGCGGTGCAGATAAAACAGATCATCTACTGTAAACCAATGGACAATATGTCCCCGGATCTGCTCCAGATGCCGCACTAACTCGTCCGCCGCCATGCCTTCATCGCGGCAGCGAACCGCTTCCCGGACGAGCATCGTCTGCCCTCCCGCCGCTGCTTTGGTATCCACACAATACATTGTGTTCTTGGGATACTTCTCTTCCAGCGACTTCTTTGCTATACAGCCAGACTGATAGCTTCCGCTCAATCCCGAGGAAAAACCAACGTAAACCACATCTTTTCCCGCACGCAAAATGCGTTCAAAGAGTTCCGTAAACCGCCCAACGGTTCCCTGAGACGTTGTGACATTCTTTCCAGCCCGCAATTCCTCATAGAATTTTGACAGCGGAATGGTTTTTCCAAAATCATCCTCAATCGTCGGATATCCTTCCAGCGAAAAGCTCAGCGGAACCCAATGGACATCGTGATCCAAAAACCACTGTTCCTCCACGTCCAATACCGAATCCGTTACAATGACATAATCAGACACGTTTCCCCCTCCTTCGTTCAGTCCTTTGCCGGGATAATCTCTACCCAATAATTATCTGGGTCATTGATAAAGTAAATCCCCATATCCGGGTTTTCAAAGCAAACACAGCCCATTTCCTTGTGTTTTGCCAGTGCTGCATCAAAATCATCCACAATCAATGCCAGATGAAACTCGTTTTCTCCCAGATTATACGCCTGCGGATGATCGCGCAGCCAAGTCAGCTCCAGCTTATGCGGCGTCTCTCCATCTCCAAGATAAACAATGATAAAGCTTCCATCTTTTGCCGTAATCCGGCGTGTTTCGGTCAATCCAACCGCTTCGCGGTAAAATGCCAGAGACTCCTCCAGATTTTTTACATTAAAGTTATTGTGGGCAAAGGTAAATTTCATACGTTGTTCCTCCTGAATGTGTTTTTCAATACTATGTCTATTATAACGGAAGATGAGGGAAATTACCATCGCTTTACGGTGAAAATATAGTAAAACTTTGCAGAAAATCACACAACCCAAAAAGCGGTATCCGATTTGTACCAACCGGATACCGCTTTATTTTTCTGTGACAGAAACTCAGCCGCCGCGACGGATCATCTCGTCGATGCAGCGCTTGGCCGCCAGACGGGTCTCCTCGTCCATAACCAACTCTTCGCCACCGGTTCCCTGCAGGACATGCAGAACGTCAACCAGCGTCGTCGCCTTCATATTCGGGCAGATCAGCTCCTTGGACAGCGGATAGAACTTCTTGTCCGGGCAGTCATACTGCAGCAGCTCTGCAATGCTGATTTCCGTGCCGATGATGAACTCCTTGGCATCCGAATTCTTGGCAAAATTCATAATGCCAGTGGTCGAGCCGACATAGTCTGCCGCCTCGGCAACCTCCGGCTGACATTCCGGATGAACCAGCAGCAATGCATCCGGATGCAGTTCCTTCGCCTTGTCCACTTCGCGCTTGGGAACACGGGCATGAACCGGACATCCGCCCTGCAGCAGCTTGAACTCCTTGTCCGGGCACTGCTTGGCAACAAAGGCACCCAAATTGCAGTCCGGGATAAACAGAATCTTGTCCTCTTCCATCTCGCTGACGATCTTAACCGCGGAGGAGGAGGTAACGCAGACATCACAGATGGTTTTGAGCGCAGCCGTGGTATTGATGTACGCAACAACGGCATAGTCCGGATACTGCTTTTTGACCTGAGCGATCAAATCGCGATCCATCTGCTCCGCCATCGGACAGCCCGCAATCGGGTTGGAGAGATATACGGTCTTCTCCGGAGAGAGAATCTTTACGGTCTCCGCCATGAAGCGAACGCCGCACATCAGGACATTTTTGTTGTCAACGCCGGCTGCTTTCACGCTCAAGCCGTACGAATCGCCGACAAAATCTGCAATTTCACAGATTTCCTTTGCCTCATAGCAATGAGCCAGGATGCAGAAATCCTTCTCCTTTTTCAGACGCAAAATCTCGTCTTGAATATCTCGAATCATAATACTTTCCTTTCTCATATGGAAACAATTCTTTCAAATTTTTTATATTATATCACTTAATCCACCCTGCGTAAAGTGGGTAACCAAAATTATTGTTCACAAACATAGTAGGTTAATTGGCACCTCTGCTGAAAATTCTGCGCAAAAACAGGCGGAAACTGTTTTTTGTGCAGTTTCCGCGCTGTTTTATGCTGTTATGTTGTGTTTCGATGTATTTCCTTACGCATTGACTGCCGCAAACGCCTGATCCAGATCCCAGATAATGTCCTCGTAATGCTCCGTGCCGATGGACAAGCGGATGGTGTTCGGATGAATTCCCTGATCCTCCAGTTCCTCGGCGGTGCACTGGCTGTGCGTCGTGGTGGCCGGGTGAATGACCAGCGACTTGACGTCGGCGACGTTTGCCAGAATGGAGAAAATTTTCAGGTTGTCGATGAACTTCTTCGCTTCCTTCTCGCCGCCCTTGATGTTGAACGTAAAGATGGAACCCGCGCCATTCGGGAAATACTCCTGATACAGCTTCTGGTACTTTGGATCCAGCGACGGATGGTTGATGGACTCAACCAACGGCTGGCTCTGCAGGTACTCCAGAACCTTCTTGGTGTTTTCCACATGGCGGTCTACGCGCAGAGACAGCGTCTCCAGACCCTGCAGCAGCAGGAACGCATTGAACGGAGACAGGGTTGCGCCGGTATCGCGCAGCAGGATCGCGCGGATGTACGTCGTAAACGCTGCCGGACCGACCGCATCCACGAAGCTCACGCCGTGGTAGCTCGGATTCGGGTCGGCAATCTTTCCAAACTTGCCGGAAGCCTTCCAGTCAAACTTGCCGCTCTCGATGATGACGCCGCCCAGTGTCGTGCCGTGTCCGCCAATAAATTTGGTTGCAGAATGAACCACAATGTCCACGCCATACTCAAACGGGCGAATCAGATACGGGGTGGTGAAGGTCGCGTCGACGACAACCGGGATGCCGTGCTTGTGGGCAATATCCGCCACTGCCTTCAGATCGACGATATTGCTGTTCGGGTTGCCCAGCGTCTCCAGGAACAATGCCTTCGTGTTCTCGTCAATCGCCTTTTCGAAATTGGACACGTCATCCGGATCAATAAACGTAGTGGTCACGCCGTCATGCGGCAGCGTGTGCTCCAGATAATTGTATGTTCCGCCGTAGATGGTCTTGGCTGCGACAATGTTGTCGCCGGCGGAGGTCAGCGCCTTAAAGGTGTAGCTCAGTGCGGCAGCGCCGGATGCAACCGCCAGTGCAGAAGAACCGCCTTCCAGCGCTGCGATGCGCTGTTCAAAGACGCCCTCGGTCGGGTTGGTCAGACGTCCGTAAATGTTGCCTGCGTCCGACAGATTGAAGCGCGCCTGCGCGTGGTCGCTGTTGTGG
>JBJEZE010000011.1:0-22898 GCA_051887235.1 Butyricicoccus sp. | reverse complement strand
CTGCGCTCTTGATGCGCTCCCATATTCCTTAAATGAGCCAAATAAATCACAAAAATCCCCGATTTCGCAAGAAACCGGGGATTTTATTTATCAAAATATTACAGGGTCAAAAACCGATTACATAACGCCCTGAGTGATTCGACACTTTTATCGCTTAAAATGTTTTATATTCTTTTATATTTTTACAAAAGCAATGTTTTAAACCTCAAATTAGTTTCACAGTTTTTATATATTACTTGTTTTTCTTGAAATTAACCACCAAATAAACACCATACGGCATTGTTCTTTTACCTTTTTTAATATGCCGTTCTGAGAATAGGAAGAGCAACAGCCCCAGAGGATTTTCCTCTGGGGCTTCGTCATTTTCAGGTTTTCTTGATATACTTCTTTGCGATCCATCCGCCGTGTTTTCGCTGGACCCAGTTTGCCGTTTCAGCCACAACCGTGATGTTCGCACCCTTTTTCATGGTGGTAACCTTCGTACTGTCCTTGGACGGCTTCTCCCGGACGTTGACCACGTCTGTAGTCACGGCCTTGTAAAGATAACCCTTATCCAGCGGATTTTTCCCAGTCAATCCCTCACAGATCGCCGCCGCCATGGCCTTCGGACTCCACATCTTCGCGTCCGTTGCGCTGTCCACAAAACAGCATTCCACTAATACCGCCGGTGCAGCTGTGTTCTTCAGCACATACAAATCCTTCCGCACCTTCACGCCGCGATTGGCGAATCCGGTACGTTTTACAATCGCGCTCTGAATCTTGTTCGCATATACCTCGGCTTGTCCGCCCGTACCATAAATCAAACATTCCGTACCATGGCCGCCGCCGGAATTCAGGTGCAGCGAAATATCTACATCAACCGAATGTGCATTGCACTTAGCGACGATTTTGCGAAGCACATCCGTCTGCCCCGTTCCATTGTCGCAGGTGCAATCATAGACCGTGTGTCCCTGGTTCTTCAGATATGTAATCAGATATTCTTTTACCTTGCGGTTTTCCACACTTTCATCCAAAACTCCGACTGCACCGCAGGCAATCTTTCCTGCCGGATTATGCCCGGCATGTACTGAAATTCTCATGATTATGTATTCTCCTTTACTTCAACTTCCGGCAGTCCTGCAATGCTGGTCAGTACCGAGACAATACCGGCCAGAATCGACGTGGATGCAACCAGCGCCCAGTCCACACCTCCAAGCGCGGTTGTGGTACCGATCGACGCCACCGCCGTCTGGGCAACCGTCTTAATCGCACGGATTCCTGCCGCCTGTGCCCATTCTCTTGTAAAAATACTCATGATGCATCATCCTCCAAATCTTTAATCCGATGATTTGCCACTCTCACCTGTTCCTCCAGCACCGGCACACGACGCGCAAAATTGTTGTGCTCCCGCACCTCTCGCGTCAGTTCCTCGATTTTTGTGTCGGTAACCGCCTGCGAGATTTTCAACTGCTGCTCCATCTTGCTGGTCGCGGCAATATTGCTGATGATTACGCCGACCAGAGCCAATCCGCCGGTGATCAGCGCAGAAAGTATTGTGTCTGTCATATTTATGCCTCCGTTCAATTATATTGCCTGTAATTTAGTCAACAATCAGTTACCCTTGCAATTCTGTGGCACTAATTACACCATCGTCGTTTACAGTAATCGCGAACAGTTTGTTGCTTCCTTCCGTTGAAGATTGCAATAGCATACTAGGCATCGGATGCGGTTCAGCGTTATCAAATGTATACATGTCCGCATTCCCGTTTTCATCTATCTCCACGGTAAGATCTACAAAAGTTCCATCGCCAAAATTGAAGCTAACACTGAAAATTGCATACGATTCTTGTGCGGCGGCTAAATTAAATAAAATATCTTGGAATAAAAGTAAAACCATTTGTCCACTTTGAAACGCTTCGTAAATTTCGGCCGGGGTATGGCTTGCTTTGTTATCGTCATCAATGGTAACCGTCAAAAAATGCTTTTCGGGAACACTTTCTTCCAAACGCATCTCGCCGCTCGAACCATTGCAGGAACCTGTATAGATGCTTCCGTCTTTTGCGTAAACTACCATCTCAAACCAGGCACGAGAGTTCTTTCCGAACAGCACCAAAGCCGGATATGCAAGATCAATCCCAGATTCTCCCGCCTCATAGGCAACGCATCCTCCCCCGCCTACATGTTTGTATGCCATGTCCATCTTGCAATTCGGGATGTTGTTTTGGGTAAACAAATATCCGGCTGGGGATATGTTTACGCTGCATTGGTCCACTTCTTCGTCCCAATCACTCGCTCTCACTCCTCCCAGTGTGTTAACATCGGCCTTCGGAAGAACATACGCATCAGGTATTTCTTTTGCCAGCTTCGCCGCAAACTCTTCTTCTGTTCCGGTGTAGCCACCATCCTGTGCGTACTGGTAGGCGGATTTGCCATTTGTGCCATCCTCGCCTTTCGGGATTCCAATATTCAGCAGCGGATTTTCCGGCGTGCCGCCAATACTGGCTGTAGCATTACTACCAGCTTCAAGTGTTTCTACTGTACCGATAGATAACTCCGGTGTCTTTCCATCTGCACCCTGACTAGGTTTACCAGTATCAGTATCACCTAAATACCAATTTCCGTTTTCGCCAATCGTCGGCGTCACACCGTCTTTACCAAGCTGAATTTCACCAAATTTTGGCGTAAATTCTACACCTGATTGAAGTTCATCAAATTCCATTTTAAATGCCGCGTCAGACATTTTAGATTACACCTTCCTTCAAAACCGATTTCACCGGCGCAAGCACAACATTCGATGCCATCGCAGTTCCATCCGCAGTCCGGAGGCGGATTTGAATATGTACCGGCTGTGCGCTTGCCACAAGCTGCAGCGTTTCTTCCTGCGTCAGGTGAACCGTGAGTTTTGAACCATCACGCGTCACATCATTCAATGCCTTTTCGATTTTCGTCACGCCAAATTGAGAATATGTGATATACAGCGCGTCAAATGCAACGTCTGCCAACTCGTCCGGCAGTTCAAACACATGCTGCGGCGTTGTTCCTCGGTACATTTATGACGCCTCCTGTCACTTTGCCGTTCCAGCAACTACGATCTCCTGTCCATCCGCGTCCAATCCCAGCGCTTCCAGATCCTCCATGACGGCTGCGCGCCAGCGGGCCGGAACGAGAATTACACCGGCGGTTTCTGGATTGCAGGTACGCTTGCCTGCAATTACCAAAGCTACATACATGTCTCTCATATTGGTTGCTCCTTTCAAGATCGAAAAAATGATACTACTACAATCAAGCAGCCGCATTACCGTCTGCATCATAGCCGTTTGCCTCCAGCAGCTCCAGAACCGCCGCCCGAACGGTCGCCGGAACTAACTTGATTTCCGTGTTTTCTGAATTGCACGTCCGTTTGTGCGCAAGCACAAGATTGTAATACAGCTCTGTCATGGTTACACTCCTCCTTCCTGCATCTCCAAAAGCGTCTCATAAATAGTAGCCTGAACTTCCATAGAGGTCAGGTTTTGCGCTAACTGCTCTTCATATTGAGTCGCAATCGCTTCCATGATCGCAAGATTTTGGCCTTCGATGGTATCCAGCTGCGATGCCGGTTCTTCTTCCGGTTCCCACGCCCCATCGTTAAATTTGCGGCCAATGTATGACATGCCGTCCGGGAACAAGCTCTCTCCGACATCAATGTATCCATTCGGGACTTCCTGCAAAACAGAAAAACCAATGCAGCGATTCTCTTCGTCTGTTTGAATGCAAAAATGATTCATCGTTCAGTCCCCCTTATCAAGATTCCAGCAGCAGCATGCTCGCCAGCGTGGAATCCGTTATATACGATCCCGCTTCGTAGAAATTCGCATTTATAACAAACGAAATCGTCTGATCGCCGTTATAGAAATTATCTGTCGCAGAGACGACTGTGGTATACACTGCAATCGAATCAAAAACCATCCCTTCCGGAATGAATACTTTTGCCATCGAAATGGATGAAATCTTGTTCGGCCCAGACGTATCAAATTTCTGCGTGACACTATTTGTTTTAAATACCGATCCGTCAATCTCTACATCGACTTTGATCGCATATGTTCCTGTGTTATATGATCCTGTGATGAGAGACGACGTATTCCAAATAACCTCAAGAACTCTTCCACCCGGAGCAAACACATTTGTTGCTGAAACCACTGCCGTTTTGGCCGTGTTATTTTTATTTACTGTAAGAGAATTACTCCCCGGTATAGCACCAGACAGTGCAGTGACGTCCATGTTTTCACCATTCGTTCCGCCCCCACCGGGGAACGCGCTCACAAAGCTCATTCGTTATCCTCCTCTGTTGCCCACACCGCGCTGACAGCGATCGGAATGTTCACCGCCGGTTTATCTCCATACGCCTTGATCGTCACCTGTCCGGCGGCCTGCGCCGTCACGCGCAGCAGTGCATCTGCCGCTGCGGTAAATTGTTCGTCTGTCGCCGACGTTGCTACACCGACGCAGCCGTTTGCGCCTGCTGGAAGGCCTGTCACGCTCACAGTCTGACTGTATGGAGCTTCCGTACCGCTCCACTGCGATGCCATCAGCGTCGCCGCAAATGTTGCAGTCTGCACGCCATCTACCTGCTCTGACGTCACGTCATGCGGATTGTTTTTGTCGCTGGTGTGTTCATTCAGCTGATCACTCAGTTTCTTCAGTTCTGCAGAAACGTACGCCTCCATGTATGCCTGATCGACTGCGCCGGACGAGTTCACCACGATGGTCACATTGTCCGCATTCTCAAACTGCAGATAGAACGTCCAATCCGCCGAGTATCCCGGCATTTCCATTGCGCTCGGCACGGTTACACCTGTCCCGCTTGCTGCCTGGGCGATGTACAGCAGGATTTCTCCGTCGTCCGGATCCTGCGCGTAAACACCAATCTGCATCGCGGTATAACCAGTCGATAAGTCTTCGTTTGTCAGCTTGCAGGAAATAGATATTTTGCCGGACTCCGGGCGGCTGATCGGTCGGAGCGTCAGCTCCTGCTTGGGATCGGTTACCGCCGTTTGCCGTGTCAGCAGTCCGGGCGTAACCGTTCCGGCGCCGGATTTCGCTGCTGTGATCTGCATAGTGCCGCCCGTGGCCAACTTTGCCAGCAGACTGCGCCCCGCATCTGTAATCACAGCGTTTTCCCAAATGTTCATTATTCCATCACCTCCACATAAAAATGTTCGCTATGCGTCATCGCTGCAGCATAGCACACTGTAACATCCGATCTAACAAAAGCCACTGCTTGAATGTCCAATGCAATATTCTGTGGGATAATTTGCTCCAGCATATTTTGCACATCCTGTAAATTGGTCTGTGTAACCACACTGATTTTCACAATCAACTCATAACGTTCGTTGTGCTCCGCTGTGTAATTACCTTTTCCGCACAGACTCTCCAGCATAGCCCGTATCCGCCAAATCGTATACGGCGGTGCTTTTCCAAATTTACTGTTGACGCGGAACTGTCGTTCATACAGCGTATCACTGGCGCGCGGCGTGATGTGAAACATCTTCTCATACCGGGAGATGCCATATTCATCGGTATCCCAGATGAACGCATTGTTCAAAACGCGCTCCAGATTTTCATAAAACGCAGATAACTCAATGCCCTCTGCTTTCATGATTTCCTGCATTTCCCGGTACTCGCGCAAAAAATGCGGCAGGGATTCCAGCAGCGGCGGCCGTTCCGGAACAAATTTCTCGTTATCCACTGACTTCACCCCTAACCGGAATGTATTCCGCATCCATCGTGAGATTTCCCGTATCTCCATTCATTCGAGTCTCGGTAATATCGGCGATGCCATCAATAGTCAGCAGATTGGTTTCCAGCTGATTGGTTCGGACAATGATCGCCGCAGAGTCCCATGTTTGCCGTAGCTGAAGCAGATATTGGTCGATCACCGTTACAACGCTTTCCTTGACGTCGTCGAAGGTATATCCCCGCGCAAAGACGAAGTCAAAGCTGAAATCAATCGGGAAATCCTGCACGCCAATCACATGAACAACATGCCCGATCGGCGCAGTGCCGTCGCCTTCTCCGGCCGTTTCCACCGGATCAATCGCTTGCTGTACGGATTGCACCAGAAGATCAGATGGCGCGCTGTAGTCCGACGCGATGATAATGACCTTAACTGTGCCTCCAACCGTAAACAGCATGTCCTTTGCCGCTGCATGCACTGCTGTCAGCCAAGTCATGATCGTTTCGTCCACGTTCTCCAACGATGCGATCCAGTCCTCTGCAGCATCTGGCGGAATAAAATTGGCCGGAGAAAAACCATTTTCCCACTCACGAATCAACCGGCAGCCGCCTACGCCGTCAATCGCGTTGACCTTTGACATGTAGTCCGCTTTGTTCCCGCCAAACGCGACCGAATCAAAGGACGTCAGATACCTCTCGCGGAACGCTTCGACGTCCTCTTCCTCTTCTCCTGGGATCAGAATCTCCGTCAGCTCGGCTGTCTGCAACCCTTCAATGTACTCGACCGGCAGCAGCGTTCCGATCTGCTGATTTCCCGCCACACCAGCGGTCTCGCAACGTACTTCATAGGAGCCGTCTTCTCCATCCAATCCAGACAGGACAGCAAATATCAGTTCACCCAGTGCAAACCGATCTCCGACCGAAACGTTTGCATTCGGCGGCGATACGACCATCTTGCCAATCGTATACGTTTCCTCCTCCGGGTACATGCCTCGCTCCGCCGCACGCTTAATTAGGTAGTAATACGATGCCGTATCCGCAAACACCTCGTCTACAACCATGTCCAGCATCATGTATGCATTTGACAGCTCAATGATCGCTGGGGCGATCGCGTCATAAATAATGGAACCCTCTCGTTTGTCCACCGTATCGCTAACATTGGCAAGCGTTTTCTCCATCAGCGTTTCAAACGTATAATTTTCAAACATATCAGGCGATCCCCACTTCCGTTTCCTCCTCCAGCTTATCTCCTTCTACTGTGGTCACAGTAAAGGCAACCCTCAACGCCCCGCGGCCGGCACGCGTGATGACGAAATCGTCCACCGCTGCAATGCGATCGTCCTCCAGAAGCGATTCTTCTATGCGAAGCTTCACCTCTGCCATAGCGTAGGGAATCGGCTTTCCCATCAGTTCCAGCAGTCGTGACCCATAGTCCTCATAAATCGGATACTTCCACTGTGCTGTGCGCAGCCGCTTCCAGATTGCCTGTTCAATGGCATCGGTATCATCCACAAAGCCGTAAATGCGTCCGCTCTCCTCGTGCAGTGCATAGGTGTGGGACGGATAGCCGTCTTCTTCCGCTGCTACGGCAGAATCGTCTTCCTCGTCCTCCTCCAGCTCCTCCTCATAGTCCTCGTCCAAATTTGGTATCATAGCTGCTCACCTCCTACTCCTGCTCCCAGTCCAAAACATCTACAATCACGAACCGTTGCCCGCCGCTTTTCCGCAGCAGCAGAACGCCAGATCCCACCTTCATGCTGTAATGTGCCGTTCTCGTTACGGAAAGAAATTCTTCCTCCAGCTCCATTTTCTGTCCGACCGAAACGACCAGCGGTGACAAACTTTTTACTGTTCCCGTCATCCAGTCGCACGGTTTGGATGCCCGCACTGCATCCAGCGCGATTTTCTTTATCAATACCAGAAAGCTGTCATTCACTGGTGAATCCACCTCCGGATACATTTAAATCCATCGTCCAGTATCGGTTCTGAAACGTGTGTACAACCTTGTCTACAATCATGTAATTGGAAATGTCTTTGTCCGGCAGTTCCAGCGTCACCGGCACGAGCGATCCACCGCGGACATACCGATTTCCAATCACGCCAGTAATTTTCAGCGTAACCTGTTTCTGCCCGTACAGCTTCAGATAGGCTTGGGATTTCAGCTTTCCAACATCGGGATCATCGATGGTTTCCTCATACTGCAGCACGCCCCAGCGGTTGATAAGCGCGGAGCTTTTTGCGATGTAGTAGTCATACGAACCAGTCTGGTCATTCTCGTAAACCAGCTTGATCTGGTTATATACGTCGCTGTCGATGCTTGCTTTGTAGGTATAGTCCTCTCCGGTTTCGGCATCAATCAGACAGGTATTGACTTTCATATTGGCGACATTTTTTAATCGCAGCTCACCAACTTTATCGAACAGGACATACATCTTGTTTTTGGTCAGCAGCGTATCGTCCAATGCGTTTTGAATCATGTCCATCAGCGTGGTATCCGCCTCGACGGCTGACCGTGCGTAACCGGTATTGGCCAGCTTGCCGCAGTTCAGATTGAACCGGTTCGCAATCGTCCGCACCAGCTGATCCGCACGCTTGTTTCGATAGACCAATGTATCCTTGTTTTTCAAGTACCGCAACTGGTCGTATGCGGTATACTGTACCCATCCGTCCTTGCTGTGCTGATGGGTGAAGATGAAACCGTAAAAGAACTTGTACCCGTCCACTGTCACCAAAACAGAATTGCCTTCATTGATCTTGTATCCAGATTCCCGGCGCGCTTCAAACACCAGCTTTCCGGGTGTACCCGACCGTTCCCATGTGATCTTCATACCATCTTTGACCGGAATCGTGAAAACCTTCTTGCTGTTGGCGACAGTGACCGTGACAACGCCGTATGGTCTGCGGTTGGTCTTTTTGACCTTTGCGTCAACAGATAGATCAACCGTCGTTTTTTTCTTTGCCAGAATCTTTTTCAGATAGGCAATTTCCTCGGCAGATGTTTGGTTGCTGCCATCGACGGTCACTCCCTCAGAATCGCCCTTGACGTAGCTGTAATTCGGGACACCATAACCAGTTATCGTCGAATAACTCAGGGAATAGCTACACCGTTTCACTCGATCCGAGGCGTTTCCCTCTATGGTATGTACTGTACTGCCGGACACATACTCGACGATACCAACATGTGATGCGCCTGTTTTAAAATAGATAATGTCACCGCGCTTCGGCGTATAACTGCCTTTGTACTTGAACTGGCCCTTGTTTTTGAACCAATTCATACCCTCGGTCGTGCTCGCCGTTTTCGGTACCACTGACGTCGGAATTCCCGCCTGATTGGCGCACCAACTGACGAACATGTGGCACCACGGCGCGCCGTTCTGACCGCACCACGCTCCGTATTTCGTGTAATTGTTCCCGGTTTCCGCGTATCCGATCTGGGAAATTGCAACGTCGACGATATCCTTCGCCGCACTGCTGCTGACGGAATTGCTGCTGTTGCTGCTTCCGGATGACGAATCATACTTCGTGAAGCCATTGCTCTTGATGATCGACATGACCGCCGATACATACCCGGCATCCGGACAATAACCGCCCTTCACCAGACCGGTCAAGAAGGTATATGGGTCTTTGCTGTTCTTTGTATATCGGCTGTAATTGCTGTTGGTGACCAGCTTACCCCAATCCAGAAACGATTCTTTCTTGTTGTTGTACTTACGCCAAACCGATCCGGACGCGCTTCGATAGCTGCCCGCCGGTCCCGTGCCTTTGATTCCGAAGCAGTTGTTGGCTACCTGTGCCAAGTGGCTGGTTCCGGCTGCCGATTCATAGACGAACTGGCCCAGGCACACCGAAGCCGGAACGTTGTAAGTAGACTGCACCAATTTGGCGTATTCAATATAAATCTGTTGTACCGCCATATCTGCCTCATTTCAGCTTCGGCAGCGTCAGCTTGGTGCCCTTGTAGATGTGCAGCCCATTGTTGGACGACTTCCGCCCGTGCGCCTTTGCCGCCTTTTCGATTTTGCTCTTATTCAGCTCGTAAATATCCTTCCACCGGGAACTGGAATATAACATTGCCTTGGCAATCGACTTGAGTGTGTCACCCTTAGCCACCGTGTAGGTCACCAGCTTGCCCTTGTTGGACTTCTGCTTCGCCGCGCTTAAGGAAATAACGATACCTTCCAGCTTTTTTGCTCCGTTGGCTCGCCATTCCTTCAGCTTGAGGTTTTTCACCTCAACGTCCATCCCTAAATCTTTTGCGTCCTCTACAATCTCGTAGCTCTCCACCGTGACACGCATTACGGTATCCCACAGCGGATCACCGCTCGGGGTCGTGCGGGACAGCGTGAAATAGATCGGCAGCCGCTTTCGGTTTTTCCACTTCTCCAGCTTGCCCAGATAGAAATCTGCTGACTTCCATTCCTGATCCTCGTACAGCGCAAACGGATACGCCGCCATGGGCAGAAGCAGGCTGTCGATTGTGATGTCCGTCAGTCCCGGCGTCTTGATGAGGTTGACTTCACCTTCATCAATCAGTGTGACCGTCTTGTTCTGGTTGCTGATCTTCAGCGACAGCTTTTCTGGCGTGACCGGAAAGAGCACTGGGTCTGTGGATGGCCCTAAGTAAAGATAGTATGCCATTACAGATGCACTCCTTCCGCTGCCGCCTCCGCCATCTGCTGCTCAATGGTCGTCCGAAGATGCTCTGTCACACCGTCCAGATCCATTGTGCTGCTGATGCTGTTATTGTTTGTCTGATGTACCGTGATGGACGCCGTCGTGAACCGGTTTACGATCTCCCGCTCTGCAATGTCCCGAATGTATTTTAGATTTTCATTGGTAATATCCAGCGATTTTGCAATGCTGCCGGTGTTGTCCGCCGTATTCCCGGTGTTGCTGCTGATATTATCCAGCGCATCCGAGGTATAGTTGCCGACATCCGGCATTTCGGGCGTGTTCA
The DNA here is from genome assembly GCA_051887235.1 of Butyricicoccus sp. Classification (GTDB taxonomy): domain Bacteria; phylum Bacillota; class Clostridia; order Oscillospirales; family Butyricicoccaceae; genus Butyricicoccus_A. The sequence goes on along the minus strand of JBJEZE010000011.1, from coordinate 12,247 downwards.
ACCCCAATGCATTGGACACCTTACTGCCAAGATTGGAGCCGAAATCATAGCCCTTCGCCGCTGCGGACGCGTAATCTAAATAACTTGTTTTGGACACATATTCCGTCCAACCAGACGCACTTTTCACCGATGCCGACGCAGATTCAATATAAGAATACAGATTGTCCAACCCGCCTGTCAGACTGACCTGAATGCCCGGAATACGATTGATCAGTGATTCGATGCCGGACACCAAGCTGCGGATATACCCCAACACGTTCAAGCACATGTCGTAAAACAGCACTTGCACTGCGGCGACCGGATTGTGGAAGACGTTGCCGATAAAGTTCGCTATACTGGCAAACCCATTCTGAAGCGGTACCAGGAATGTATTGAACAGGAATGCGCCCAATGTGGCGAATGCCGCACCCACAATTCCCGTTGCCGATACGCTTGCGCCTGCGAATTTGTTGTAGGCTGCTACGCCTGCATACAGTACTGTGATCAGCAGGATAATTACTGCAACTACCTTTATCGCCGGATTCGCCGACATGACCAAATTCAACGCGCCCTGTACCGCAGCCCAGGCCTTGGTCGCGGCAGCACAGATGTTTGCCCAATTCGCATAGATGGCGAAAATGGTAAAAACCGCTGCCAACCCCAGCACAATCGGTCCGATGATTTCAATGTTGTTGGCAAGCCAGTTGATTCCGTTTAACAGCGGCTGAATCGCCTGCAGCGCGATATTGGACGCTTCGGTGAACACCTGGCTCCATGTCATCGGCATGGATTCAAACTGTGCGTTTATTTCGTCCGACGCGGCAAACATTGCGTTTTTTACAATGTCCGCCGTGATTTGTCCCTCGGATGCCATATCACGGATTTGCCCGATCGGAACGTCCAGATAATCCGCAATATTCTGAATCAGTCCCGGTGCCTGCTCAAAGATGGAATTCAGCTCCTCGCCGCGCAGCACGCCGGATCCCATAGCCTGCGTCAGCTGGAGCATAGCTGCGCTCTGTTCCTGTGCAGACGCGCCGCCGATGACAAACTGTTTGTTGATCAGCTCGGAAAACGCGATGACCTGATCCATGTCGTGGTCAAAGGCGTTCCCAGCGTTGAGACCTAGTTTTGCCACAGCGTCGGCTGTATCAAAATAAACCGATCTGGACCGGTTCGCCGAATCCATAATCTTCTTTTCCAACTCGTCCACGGAACCGCCGTCATCCACCAGAAGATTCAGACGCGCCGTGGTGCTCGCCGCTGTGTCCGACAGATTGCCAAGCCTCTGCACACCCTGCACACTGACATACGCCGCAGCGGCTCCTTTTAGTTTGTCCACCAAATTCCCCGCCGCGGTTGCTCCTTGGTTGATGTCACGATTGAAGTTCTGCTGCTGCCTGTCCGCGTTGGCGATGCTCTGCTCGATGGAGTCAAACGCCGTTTCCGCCTTTGCCAGCTCGACACGCGCAGTCTGGATGGACGCAACGTCCACCGCGTTCCCGGAAGCGGACTGCATGGCCTCGAAGCTGTTCAGCACGATATTCATTGCCCGGTTCATGGACTGCAGCGGCTCTGTCACGCCGTCATACAGCGCAATCGCTGTGCGTATGGTTGCCATTCGTTCACTACCCCTTCCGTTCCAGCTCCGCCTGCGCCTTGCGTTCGTCCTCGGCCCGCAGCTCAATCGCCGCGATGACAAACGCCTGCTCTTCCTCCGTCAGTTCAAACAATTTGGACGGCGCCCAATGAAATTTGTGGAGGCAATAGAACGCGATACTCGCTTCCTCATCGCCTCCCTGGATTAGTTTTTTGCGGTCTCTACCTTCTCCGCCATGCCGATGTCAAAGCCGCAGACCTCCTGCACCTTGGCTTGGTAATCCGTCAGCTCTCCCGGAAGCAGCATGGTCTCCAGCAGTGCCTCCGCGCCCATCACGCCGTAGCTGTTCTGCAGCTCTGCGTTGTTCAGATCCGGAAACGCCGTACATGCCACCGCCATTTTGGTGGTATACGCCGGTGAATCCGTCTCACTGCGATACTGGCCGCGCTTGCCGGGGATCGGTACGGTTTTCGTGCAGCTCTGCAGCAGCTCCTTATTTCTCTTGCCTGTGATCGGCACAATCTTCCACGGAATAGGATTGCCGGTCTCGTCCGTAAAACGTTCCGAAACGATGTATTCTACCTCTTCAACCTTTTTGGCGTTCTGAGCCAGAAATGCGGATAAACTCATGTTCTTGTCCTCCTGTTTTTAAACCATGCCGTCCAGCAGCGTAAATTCCTCCGGGATTTCAAAATCCTCGAAGGTAAAATCAAAGCTCTCATCCAGATAATCACTCTTGGATGCGTCAAATTTCGCCAGCGTGCCGCCGTCCAAATTGCAGTCAATCAGATTTACCGTCTGAGAACCGACGCTGGACGTCGGGTCTTCGTTGGTCAGCTGCATGTCGAAATACACATCCTCCCCGGTTTCCTTGTACCGCTTGAGCAGACTGCGGAACACCGACGTATTGTAATGGAACGTCGCCGAACCAGTTCCCTCCCAGCCGGTGGATTTGTGTCCCTTGCCGGTCCGTCCGAGAATCGGCACGGTCGACTTGTTCTTCTTGATGGTCGCCTCCACGTTGATAGCCTGCATGAACAGATACCGGGTGTCTTCAATCGTCACATAACATTCCGCAAGCGCCGCGCTCACGCAGTCCTTTGCGTTCATTGTCTGCGCATTCATGTCTTTCCCTCCTTACTGTACGTATACGACCATGTACAGTTTCGTCATTGCGTTGATCGGCATGACATAGTCCTCTACGTAAACTGATTTTTTGGTTTCACCACGGGATACCGTGACATTCTCTGCCGTAAAATCCTCAATGGCCCGGATGCGCTGCAGTTCCTTGTGGTGCTTGACAATATCGCTCCACAGACTGTTGCGTCCTGCTGCATCGTTGGGCACCTTGCCAAGGTACTTTTTACCGAACAGCACCGCAGTGTCGTTTGCAATCTGATCCAGTACGCGGATGGTCTGGTTGCTGGCGAAATCCTCACCTTTAGCATCGGTGTACGACACAAATGTGTTGATGTCATCCAGCACGGCAATCTTACCGTCAACCGCGTGCAGCAGGAACGAGCCTTCTTGAATGCCGGCCTCCAGCTCGCTCTGGGTGTACGCAGCATCCACCTCATACTCGCCATCATAGGCCAGATTGGTTGCGGAGGCGTTGACGGCTGTTCCCGCAATCACGCCGGTAACCCACGGGATCAGCGCCGGGTTCTCCGGATCGTTCTCCAGGCCATTTTTCAGGCTGACAACGCCCTCAAAGTCCGCCAGATGCCGGAAGCACACACACTGGAACTTCTTTCCCACTTCGTTGCGCATTCTGCGGGCAAAGGCCTCAAACAGGTCGCAAACCGTCTCATCGGTTGACATGCAGCCAATCGCGTTGAACGTATATGCTTCCGCCTGTTCCAGACAGGACTGCCATGCTGTATTCGAAACGCTGCCGTTCGTACCGCCGGACAGAGGCATCCCCGCCGTCAGCTGCAACGTTGCGTCGTCATCCCATAAGATGAAATCATTGTCTGCCAGCTCCTCCGCCGACGAAATGCCGATCTGTGTATCCACGCGGTCGGTATCCAGGTAGGTGGACACGTCATACTTCGGCGTCTGCTCCGTGCCGTCTTTGTTGGACTCGACAACGATCCTCAGACTGTTCCCGCGTGTTCCCGGATAACGCGCCGTGCCAAACGTGTTGGACGCGGCCTTGCCATTGGAGTTCAGCCGGAAAAAATGTACCTTATTCGCATACCGGAACACCTCGCGAACCGGCAGCAGCTCTTCATCAATATAGCTGTGTCCAAACAGCTTTCGACAGGACGTTGCGCTCTGCACATTCGCGCTCTCCACCGTAAACAGCTTGTTCTCCGGCCCCCAATCCAGTTCCAGCGGAAGCACTGCCGTGCCGCGGTCCGCCAAGCTCGCGCTCGCATTGGCAACCGAAACAAAATTGATATACGTTCCCGGCAGCACCTTGTTCTGGAACAGAAAATTTCCTCCTCCAAATGCCATATCTCAGCTCTCCTTTCATAAATCACTTAATTGTCCTGCACGCCCGGTCACCGTCACATCCATATCCATGTCTTCCATCCGGTCAATATCCGTCCAGCGGATCATCGTACAGTCATATCGCACAAAGAAGTGCAGCACGTCGTCCGCCTCTTCATAGCTCATCTCCGTGCCGTGCAGCTGGCTTCCATCCGGCAGCGTAATGAACTCCAGACAGTCCAACAGCCTGTCGGCCATGTCGTACAGCTCCCGGTTGTCTCCTGGAGTCCGGGGGAAGTAATGAATGTCAAACGGGTATCGACGCAGATAGCGGTTTTTCTGCAGCGGCGCGTTGTCCGGCTTCAAAACAGCAATGAAAAAGCAGGGTTCCGTCAGGCCCTGCGTGATGTCATTTTGATAGATTTCATATCCGTCCCCGAACGCCGCATGCAGCGTCATAGCAATCCCCTGCACGATTTCGTTCAGCACATCAGAACACCTCTTTCAGATAGTTGTAGATCGCCTTCTCGACCATTCCGGGAATCATCTGCTGCGTCTCCTGTACGGAAATCGTCATCATAAACCGTCCCTTTACCCAGTTCGCTTTCAGGCTCACCCCTAACGCCGGAACGTACCGCCCCGGCAGCTGTCGGTGACCATACTCCACATAGGATGCATACTCGGTCGGATTCTCCAGCGTGACCAGGTAATCCGATCCGCTTTCCTCTACGGAAACCTTCCACGCATCTCGCAGCGTGCCTCCAACGTAGCCGGACCAGTATTGTTGATAAATCGCATCTTCCTTTGTCAGCATACTCGGAACGACGCCCACCGGCGTGCGCTTTTTGACTTTGTTTAACAGAATCCGCGCCACCTTGTTGCTGACTTCCCGACACAACCGATCAACGTCGATCTCCGACAGCCGCTCCATGCGCTCCGACAGCTCCTGCAACTCGCGAAAGTCGCAATCCCCCCATCGCGCCATCAGGCATACCCCTTCCACAAGGAAAGCAGGATTTCCTGATGACAGGAATACACCGCCGGGACACCGGAGCTGGCGAATATATGCTGCCGCCCGTTGCGTTGCGTCACGACGATTTTGCAGCCCGCCGGAATCTCTGCCTCGTTGGACAGAAACAGCTTAACCGTCTGTGTGGCGGCCGCAGCCGGATCGCCGTCCGCTGTGGACAGGGACGAGAACGACAGCCGGCACGGTTCATCCTCCAGCAAAATGGCATCAACAAAATCCGTCAGATGAGATTCCGAATCCATAACCTTTTGGCGACCATACACGGTGCAGCGGTCTGTCCAAAGCTGTCTCAATGCCATTTCTTGCGCCCTTACCATTCCAGCCTCCGATGCCGATACAGTTCCCGCGTCCGATCCGCAGTCAAGCGTGCAATCAGGGCATCCAACCTCTGTTCGCTCGTCTGACTGCCTTCTCCGACGGCAAAGGAAACTGTTGTGTCGCCTTCCTTAATCTCCTTCACCGCAGCGGACAAATCCACGCTCTCCATTTTCAGCTGTCCTGCGGCCTTTTTCATGCGCATGTATTGCCCGGCAATCATCTCCGCGGCAAGCTGCTGTAAATCCTCCGGAACATCGGGCTGGTTGGTTTGATTCCGAATCTGCTCGGAAACCGAGTCGTACGCCAGCATCAACAGCGGATCATCCTCCGCATTTGGCAGCCCCAGCGCCTCCAAAAGCTCACGTGCCTGTGTCAGCATCATGTTCCGTCAAATCCTTGCCCGTTTCCTCATCCGTCTTGACAACGGTATAGCCCAGCTTTTTCAGGGCATCTGCCGTTTTGGGATCGGATACCATAGCAACACCCTTTTCAAAGCTCGCCAGCTGTTTCCCCTTCTGATACACCGCGCCGAAGCGCTGCTTTCCGGTTACTTTGTACATAGACAACCCTCCTTACGCCAAGCCAGTGATCGAGCCATGCAGGAACGCCGGGCCGTGCGCCAGACCGATCTCACCGTAAATCTGCTTCTTCTCCGCCGCGCCGGTCTTCGCCAGATCCTCCAGAAACAGAACGCCCTTACCCGGAACCTCCTGCAGCACCGGAGCGCACGCCGAGACATCCGCAATCAGCAGGGAATCCTTCGGCATAAACGGATCGTAGGTAATTCCCATCTTACAGAAATCGGTCTCCAGCTCCATCATGTTGACGCCGCCGACGTTGCGCGTATCCGGCAGACGGAAGCCGTTCTGGCTGGCATAAATCTCCGAAATCGCCTGCTTGACGCCGCTGTTGCAGAACAACACCATATTGCCAAAATTTGCGCCGGCGTCCGCCATAGCCTTAAGCAACTGATTCATCAGCGACTTGCTCAGCGCCGTTGCACCCGCCGCAACGGTCGTGCCGGTCGAACACAGCTCCAGCATGCCGCGCGTCTTGTTGACTTCATTCACAGCAGTGGCTTTGTTGTAGGTGCCGTTCAGGAAGGTGTATTCCACATCACGCGCAATCTTTTCCAGCTTGCGTGCGATCTGCCAGTCCAGCTCGGAGGTCGGATTTGCCTGCTGGCCGGAGATATTCAGCCCGGACAGCTTGCCGCGGTTTGCCATCTTGGCATAGGTAATCGTCAGGCTCTCATGGAAAATCTGCGTGACGTTGGCCTTCTGCTCACGCCCCAGAGCCGTCGCCTCCGGCGCTGTCTGCGATGCCTGTTCCGAGATGGCCGGCTGCGCTGCATCCGGGAACTCGTACAGCAGACCGGTCGAAAATTCGTCGCTCTCCGTCTTCATGCCGCCGGACAGTCCGCCGATAATCGTCAGAAACGGCGTTTTTGTCGGGCTTGCCGTGAACAGTTCTCCCGCAAAATTCGGGAGGTTAAAGCTGTTCGCTGCTCCAGTTACATTGCTTGCCATACTTATTTTCCTCGCTTTCTATTGCTTCTTTTTTTTGATTTAATACAGCATTACGCCGTCCGCCGCGGCCTCTCGCTTGATGGAAACGGCCAGCGCGGAATTCCCGCTCTTGCGCGCGTCCTGCAGCCGTGCTTCGTAGCTGCTGCTCTTTGTGTCCGGTGCCTTAGTCGGCACATTGGATGGCGCTGCGCCCGAGATCGTCGTCGCCGCCGGTGTCTGCGTTTCTGTGCGGAACAGGAAACCCGTGTCCTCCGCTGCAGCCAGACGCTGAATTTCTTCGTCCAGACCGGCAATCGTACCATCGTCCGCCAGCTCTGCCTTTTCCAGAAACGCTTTGAGGAACGGCTGTACCGCTGTCTTATTCATAGCGTTCGCCTTGTCCAGCGCCTGATCCACAGCGGTGTTCATGCGCAGCTGCTTCAGCTCTGCAGCATGGTCCTTGTCCTTCTGTGCATTCGCCAGACGTGCCGCTTTCAGGTCAGCCGCCAGTTGGTCGTGATCCGCCTTGGGGACATAGTCGTTCGCAAGTTCGGACAGGATCTTGTCCGCCTGTTCCTCTGTCAGCCCCGCGGAAATCAACGTATCTTTGGTCATGATTTTCTCCTCCTGAAATAGATTTGAGCCGTTTCATGCCGTGCTCAGGGCATAACAAAAGACCAGCGTCGGCAATGCCGCCAATACTGGTCTTACTGTTCTGTTGGAATGCAGAAGCCGCCCCGAAGGACGGCTCCTCGTGTTCGGTGGTTACCCGGCAGGCGTCGCCGCTCCTGCATCTCTTTTGACCCATAGGGTGCGTGGTTGCAACGAAATTTACCACCTCAGATAACCTTTTTTTATTCTACCGTCTTTCCTGACCGATATGCTGTTTTGGCTTCCTCAATGGTCATACGATTAGCTCCCCGCAATTTGGGATTAGCAAGTTGTAATAAATCGTTTTCCCAATTGCACACGTCACAAATATCATATTCAGCTAACAACGTCTTTCCGCATACCGGGCAACGGATTTTATCAATTTCTCGCGTGTTCATCTTCCCAATACTTCTCCTTATCTGTCGGCAGGAAATATGTTCTTATAAATTCATCAACAGTAACCACCAAAAATTCATTTGTAGAAAATTTGTATTTTGATATGCTTCCATCCGATCTGACGATTTGTTCAACGTCTTCCGATAACTCTTCATGAAGAAGCTGGTTTGCTCTTTCCAGATATTCTTCCGGCGTAATATCTCCAAACTCTTTTCGATGCTTCTCGTAATGGCGATTCAAAAGCTCAGGGCTTTCAAATGTTGCCTTCATTATACCATCAATGTCCATAGCCGTCAAACCACCCTTGTTTCCTCCGTCCACAAACGTTTTCTTCCAATCCTCAAACGTCATGTCGGACGGGACGGAATAGACCTCTCCATCCTCATTCCGCGCGGCGCGTTCTCCGATGATGCTCTCATCTATTGCAGGCGCGGTCGTTCCGCGGCAGTGTGGGTGAAACGGCGGAACGGTGATTCCCGGCTGATACTCGGACATGGGCACGATCTTTCCGTCCAGCGGCGCGCAGATATCACAGGTGCTGGAATCCAGCGTTTCGATGATCTCCACATGTTTGACACCGATATCCGCATACAGCTGCTCGTTAGCAACACCGTTGAAGTACGTCGTTTCCGTGTGTGCCAGACGTCCCGCCTTGTACTTGGATGCACCAAACCGCTTGGAAATCCGATCTGTCGTCTTGCGCAGACCGTCGCCCCGCAGCATTCCCTGCATCAGATCCGCCTGGAGGCCGTTCAACAGCTCCTGCTTTCCCATCCAGCACCGGTCGGTGAATGTTCGTCCATCCGACGTCCAGGGCTTTGATAACAGAGCATCCAGCTGTTTCTGACTCAGCGCCGTGAAGTCCCAACCGATGCCAAGCCCTTTCATCACCTCATACCCGCCGCGCGTATATCCTTCGGAAACAACGCCGCGCAGCAGAGTGTCCAGCTCGTCCAGCTGGTTTCCATACAGCCGTTCCAGCTGCTGCTGAATCTGCATCTGCACCGCTTCCAGACGGGACACATGGAACTTGGCCGACGCATTTTCCAGCTTGCGCAGCCATTCCTCCGAAAGCCCTTCCTGCTGTCCGATCTCGATGTACCGGTCAACGGTCCAGCGGAACTCCTCCAGTTCTTTTGTATTCAGCAGGCGTCGTGCCTCAGCTACCGAAATCTGATTATTATCCGCAAACCGTGCATACCAGCTTTCCATATCGCGGATTACCTCGCGCTCTGCCTCCCGGTACATCCGTTCCAGCCGTGTGATGGACTGCTCTGCACTACGGTTTGCCGCTTGCTCCAGCAGTTGAAACCGCTCGCGCCAGTATTCTGCGTGTTTCATTCGTCATTCCCGTCATTCGTCTGTCCGAACGTTCCGGCATAGTCATTCCCGCCGGAAAGCGTGTCCTGCTTTTCCTGTTCCAAACGACCCAGTTCTGTCTGCGCATCCTTCGTCCACGGATGCTGCTCGACGATGGTTTGCGTGCTGAGAATGCCAGCAGACTTGGCGCAGTTCTCAATGGCTTCGGACTCGTTGATGAGAATATCACGGTTAAATACAATCGTGATGTCGTCCAGCTCCGCCGTGAAATCGCCCTCGCCTTTGGTCTTCATATCCTGCACGATAAACCAGAGGACATCTTCCAACGCCGCCTGAAATTCGGTTTCCATGCCGTTTGCATCCAGATCAATATCCGAATACATCGACTGAATATTCATCTGGTTCGGACTTCCGGAAAGTCGGTCGTCTTTGGCATCGTAGCCGCGCGCATTCTGAATCAGTGCCTTTTTGAACACCTCAACGATCGCCTGGTAGTTGGAGGAATTGACTTCAATCTGCAGCGTTTCCACCCCGCCGTCATCCCGCACCTTGACCGCAGAGTAGGTGGACAGGTTCTGTCGGAATTCTCCCAAATCCTGTCCATCGTAGTTTTTCAGCACGAGGATCGTATTCCGGTTGTCCTCCGCCATTCCGTTTTCAAAGTCAGACAGCATAAGGTTGATGCCGTCCTGTAATGATTTCACATTGCGCAGCAAGGGCAATTCATGCAGATTTCGTTTGAACGGAATGAGCGGGAAACGCTGCCAGGAATAGCTTTCCGCTTCCCCCTCTCCCGGCACCGATATGTACGGCACAAATTCGCCCTGCTCGACATCCGGAATGAGCACCGATCCGTCTAACACATAGCGGTACAATCCCTCCGGTTTGTACAGCTCAACGCGCTTGACAGTCTTCTTCGTCAGCCCGTCCCAAACCTCCTGCAAATACAACCGCGCTGCGGCATCCAAAACCGTGTGATCGTCATCCGCCCAAAACGGCAGTACCTGATACGCCGGCAACCGTCGGAACGCCAGATTCCCTTCCCGGTCATAGTGGACATACAGCCAGGCGATCCCGCCGTTCAGAGCGTCCGCCGCTGTATAGCGGATCAGACGCTGGAATTTCCGGTTGAATCGCGCGCTCAACTGCTTTGCCAGCTGCTCATTTTCGCAGGTCACGGAGAACGGCTTTCCACACAGGTAATTGGCTTTCTGATCCACCATCAGCCCGTATTGATTGTCAACGACATGATAATTCGGCAGGTTTTTGACCTCCTGCAGCTTGCCATCCTTGCCAATGGCCTCCCGTTTCCGATTCTTTATGTCATGCTCTCCGGCGTAGTACGCTTCGCCTTTGATCTGTTCCTCCCGCGCTGCAGACGTCTCCCATGCAAAAATTTCGCGTGCAAAGAACTCCCGTTCGGTCAGCCCAGTTCCTCCCGCTGTCTCAATAATGCGGTTGAATCGGGCCGTTTCGGTATCCTGAAAAAGCACTGCTGTCTCACCTCTCAATCAAAGCTGTATGTCGGTCCCGTGATGACGTCTTCCACGGCATACCGCATGGCATCCATTAAATGGTTAAAATCATCAATCGTGCGGTTTATTTTATTTCCGAATTTATCTTTATCCCACGTATAATTGCTGATTTCCGTTAGAAAATTCACGCAGCGGGGATGAATGATTATCTGATAGTCCTGAATGAACTGGATGCCATTGTTGACGCTGTCTTTTCCCTTGCGCGCTGCACGGATATGGTAGAGGCCCTGTTCTCTCAATTCGTCGATGCTTTTGGGTTCCGCACAGTCAGCGCGAATCCTCTCTTTGGCATATCCCATCCGCTTGACCCATTCCGCGATCCGGCGATTGGAAAAGCCTTTTTCATACATTTCATCGAACACCCAGATGATCTGTTCCTTTGTGCTGACCAGTCCGCACCAGAGCGCTGACGGATCGTTCGTATAGCCGAAATCCAAGCCAAACGCCGACTGTACATCTGACCGCTTGCGAATTTCTTGTATATCGAACGCCTGTTCGTTCCAATTCTCATAGACCAATCCGTCTACAATGCCCCAATCGCCCAAGCCGGCTACCCGATACCGGCGAGGGTTGTTCTTTTTCATGGCTTCAAACACGCGTTTGTCCGCGTCATCCAACCACTCATTGCACAGGTAATTGGTGGTCAGCGCGAGAACGTCATCGTCTGGCGTGTCAAAGAATCGTTTTTTCAGCCAGTGGTGTTCGTTCCACGGATTAAACGTCAACGTAATCTGTTTGAACAGACCGGTTTCGGGCGGGATCGCGCCTCGGATGGATTCATCCAGCATATCAAAATCTGCCTCAGATAAAATCTCATAGGCCTCTTCGATCCATGCCCAGCACAGGTATCCGTGTTCCACCGTGATGGACGTAACCTTAAGCGGATCATCCAAGCCGCGGAAATAGATTTTCTGTCCTGTCGGAATGTACGTCATTTCCAGCGGACTTTCCTTGATGTCCCAATGCGCTGCTACTTGCAGTCGATTGATGGCCCATTTTAATTCTGTAAAACAGGAATCCTTGAGCGTCCGATATACCTTACGGATAACCAGCGCATTTGCATCCGGGTACTTCATCATGCGTACAATGAGATTCAGCGCCGTTGTTTTGGATTTCTTGGACGCGCGGGAACCCTTGCACACCCTGTAGCGTCCTTTGAATCTCCAGAAGGTGCCATATCCCTTGCCGACAATTTCCGGCAACCGAACGCGCATCGAATCAATCTTCAAGGTCATCTTCTCCGCTGATCACGACCGGCACAGCACCAGATATGCTCATTTTGTCGGTAAACAAGCTATATCGCCGGCCAAGCAGCTCCGCCGCTTTGAGCTTTTCCTTCTCGTCCGGCGGTTTTTCGATGACTTCCTGTGTACCCTCACCAGCCATGCACAGCACGCTGGATCTGGATTCTCCGCGCAGAACGGATGTCAGATACTCCATGACTTCCTGCGCATCAGCAATGTTTTCCGCCTTT
>JBJEZE010000010.1:0-23110 GCA_051887235.1 Butyricicoccus sp. | reverse complement strand
AAGATGCGTTACTCCATCTCGGATACCGCTGAGTACGGCGACTACCGCACCGGCAAGCGCATCATCACCGAGGAGACCCGCAAGGAGATGAAGAAGATCCTGCGCGAGATCCAGGACGGTACCTTCGCTTCCGAGTGGATTCAGGAGAACCGTGCAGGCGGCCGTGCAAAGTTCCTGGCTACCCGTCAGGTAGAGGCAGAGAGCGAGCTGGAAGAGACCGGCAAGCGTCTGCGTGGCCTGATGTCCTGGCTGAAGAAGTAAGAGCTTCAATACACAAAGAGAACAACCGGGGACGGGACAGCATTGTCTCCGTCCCCGTTCTTTTGGAGGAATTCTAATGAATAACAAGAGAAGTGCAAATGTTACGCAGGGTGTAGAGCGCGTTCCGCACCGGTCTCTGCTGCGCGCGGTTGGTCTGACTGAAGAGGAGATGAACCGCCCGCTGATCGGCGTTGTTTCTGCACATTCGGAAATCATTCCGGGACACATCAATCTGGACAAGATCACGGAGGCAGTTAAGGCCGGCGTCCGCATGGCGGGCGGTACCCCGATCATGGTTCCGGCCATCGGCGTGTGCGACGGCATCGCAATGGGCCACATCGGCATGAAGTATTCTCTGCCGTCCCGTGAGCTGATTGCGGATTCGGTTGAGACACTGGCGCAGGCACATCAGTTTGACGGCCTGGTTCTGATTCCGAACTGCGACAAGATTGTTCCGGGCATGCTGATGGCAGCTTGCCGTTTGAACATCCCGTCTATCATGTGTTCCGGCGGTCCGATGCTCGCAGGACATCACAACAACGAAAATGTTTCTCTGTCCTATACGTTTGAGGCAGTCGGCGCGCGCAAGGCTGGCCTGATTGACGATGCGGAAATCGAGAAGGTTGAGTGCAATTCCTGCCCGAGCTGCGGTTCCTGCTCCGGTATGTACACCGCAAACTCCATGAACTGCCTGTGTGAGGCAATCGGTATGGCCCTGCCGGGCAATGGCACGATTCCGGCCGTTTACTCCAACCGCATCCATCTGGCAAAGCACGCCGGCATGAAGATCATGGAGCTGCTGGAGAAGGACATCAAGCCGCGCGACATCATCACCGAAAAGGCAATCCACAATGCACTGGAGTGCGAGATGGCACTGGGCTGCTCGACCAATACCGTTCTGCATCTGCTGGCCATCGCACATGAGGCAGGCGTTGATTTTGATCTCAACACGATGAACGAGATTTCCGCCAACACGCCGAACCTGTGCCATCTGGCACCGGCTGGCCGTACCTATATCCAGGAGTTGAATGAAGCCGGCGGTATCTATGCCGTTATGAATGAGCTGTCCAAGAAGGATCTGCTGGAGCTGGATGCGATCACGGTTACCGGCAAGAAGGTCGGAGAGAACATCGCGAACTGTCCGAACAAGAATCCGAACGTCATCCGTCCGATCGACAATCCGTATTCCCAGACCGGCGGCATTGCGATTCTGTGGGGCAACATTGCCAAGGAAGGCTGCGCAGTCAAGCAGAGTGCGGTTGCTCCGGAGATGCTGAAGCATTCCGGTCCGGCTCGCGTCTTTGATTCGGAGGAAGAGGCAATCGACGCCATTTACACCGGCAAGATCAACAAGGGCGATGTCGTTGTCATCCGCTATGAAGGACCGAAGGGCGGCCCGGGCATGCGCGAGATGCTGAACCCGACGTCGGCGCTGGCTGGCATGAAGCTGGACAAGGATGTTGCGTTGATCACCGACGGCCGTTTCTCCGGTGCGTCCCGCGGAGCATCCATCGGCCACGTCTGCCCGGAGGCGGCGATGGGCGGTGAGATCGGCCTGCTTCAGGAAGGCGATATCATCGAGATCGACATCCCGAACCGCAGCGTCAATGCGAAGGTTTCGGACGAGGAGTTCGCGGAGCGCCGCAAGAACTTTGTTGCGCCGGAGCCGAAGATCAAGACCGGCTGGCTGGCACGCTATTCCCGTATGGTTACCTCGGCCAATCAGGGTGCCGTTCTGAAATAACTGTGTAATATATAAGCGAGAAAAGTGCGTTGAGTGGTATCATTCAACGCACTTTTTGTTGGTTTTTGGTGAAAATCATTGCGGTATTTTGAGCGGCATGGTATAATAAAGCCACTGTGTTGTGCAGAAACACGAAAACGATGAAAAACTGTGGTTTTTCAGAATGAGTTACGAGAGGGAGACAGCTATGGATCAGAAGAAGAGAAGCGCGTTCGGCGGATACCGATATGAGATTGTCGATGACCCGAACAATGAGGAATTTCCAAAACATCCGGATAAAATATCCAAACAGCCGTCCTGGACAGACCGCAAGACCTTTGGATTACCGGTGTTTCATCTGTATAGCTTTGTCTTCGGATTTTGTATTGTTTATATCGGTGCTGGTCTGATCGGTGTCATTACCAATACCACCATTTCGCATATGGATTATCTGACCATCATCGGTATGCTGGCCGGATATTTTGTCGGAAAGTTTATTATTGAACCGAATTTCCTGATGATTCCGTTTGAGAAGGGAACGCATGAACAGCAGGTGGGTGCGGTTGCGAGAATGATGGACTACCTAGGCGCACAGGCCGAGGTAGAGGAGTACCGCAAAGAAAAGGCCGAGGCGGAAGCCAACAAGCTGGATTACGACCCGTCGGTCTATGAGGACGACGAAGAAGTGGATACGCTTCCCGAAACCGACGCGGAGGAAGTGGACGTCCAGGACGACGAAACAGAGGAATAATGGTAAAGGAGTACAGCAATCGCTGTACTCCTTTTTTGCCCCTGGTAAAAATAAAAAACGCCGCTTCGGCAACAGCGGCGTTTTTTAAACGAAACAGACTTACAAATGTGAGAGAGTCAAAAAAGATGGAGTGAGGGCGGAAAAAATTTCCGTACACTGTCTGTTTCATTCATAGATTCGCATCGGCAAATACGAACCTAAAAGAGAGATTTGTATGAAAAGGAAGGATTGAAACGGGAAATGTGAAACAAGAACTGGTATTTTCCATATTCACTGTTCCCCTTGACAATTCTAATTATAGTCATTTGCGCCAAAAAAACAATACTTAAATTGTGACATTTTACGAAGAGAAAAACACTTGTCTTTGTACAGTGTGCACACAACAAAAGGCAGGGCGGGAAATTTGTGCGGATTCTGCATAATTTATTACGCTAAACGATTGATCGGATTGGGCAAAAATATAGGATAATGCCGGAATGGAAAGTAACGGAAAGGTCGCTGTCAAAAGACGGATTCCGGAAAATCCACGCGTTCCAGAATTAATCCGTGTGCCGGCATGGTTTGACCGGCGGTCTGGCGGTCCAGTGTCTCAAAGGTCGTGCCAATGCTGTCCAGACTTCGTGTCCCGGCTCCAATCTCTACCAGCGTGCCGGTCAGAATGCGAACCATATTGTACAAAAAGCCGTTTCCCTGGAATACGAGCTGCAGCTCGCCGTCTGTTCGCAGAATCTCGATGGAAGAGACCGTCCGCACGGTTGATTTGCAGAATCGTTTGTTTACCGAAGAAAATCCGCGGAAATCGTGCTGACCGCACAGCAGCGCTGCAGCCTCCCGCATGACGGTTTCGTCCAGGGGATGAGGCCAGCTGCATGCGTAGCGGCGGCGGAATACATTGGGGATTCCGCTGTCGTTGATGCAGTAACGGTACTGCTTTCCGGTGGCGTTCAGCCGCGCGTGGAATCGTTCCGGGACTTCCCGACAGGACAAAACGGCGATGTCGTTGGGCAGATATTGATTGAGGTAGCATCCGATTTCCTCCGGCGTTTTGTCGGTGGTAAAGCGGGTACTGGCAACCTGGCCGCTGGCATGCACACCGGCATCCGTCCGTCCTGCGCCGTGGATCTCAATCTGATGCCCGGTCATACGGGACAACACGCTTTCCAGTTTTGCCTGAATGGTGTTGTCGGTGTTTCCCTGCTTCTGCCAGCCGCGATACCGTGTGCCGTCGTAGGAGAGGGTAAAACAGTAGGTTTTCATATGTCAACGCTCCTTCTGTGTATATACAATCGTTCGGGTGAATATCATTATAAAATAGGAAAAGGCAGAAAGTCAAACGGAGAGGGAAGCGGCGCAGGATGAACGTAAGATTCATCATAAGACAATAAAAAGTTGAATAATAAAATTTGAATTTTGTAAGTTATAGACTTGCAAAATTCAGTCGACAGTGGTAACATAGTACCAGATAAATTCAGGGAAATTTACCAGTACAGACAATGGCGTCGCTTTCCTGCTGTTGTTTTTGCTGCGTAAATTTTTTTGGTTTTGAAGGGAGTTAAAGTAAATGGAAACTGTTAACAACATTGTTAGCGCAGTGGATTCCTTTGTCTGGGGTCCGGTTATGCTGGTTCTTCTGGTGGGCACCGGCATTTTCCTGACCGTCCGCATTGGTTTCCGTACATGGCTGAATCTGCCATACGCATTGAAGTCAGTCCTGAGCAGAGAAGCAAGAATGACCCACCGCGGCACAGGTGATATTTCCCCGTTTGCCGCACTGATGACCGCTCTCGCGGCGACCATCGGTACCGGTAATATCGTCGGTGTTGCGACGGCGCTGGTCAGCGGCGGCCCGGGCGCGCTGGTCTGGATGGAGATTTCCGCTATTTTTGGTCTGACCAGCAAGTTCTCGGAGTGTATGCTCGCCATCAAGTACCGCACGGTCAATGAGCAGGGCGAAATGCTCGGCGGCCCGATGACCACCATGAAGCGCGGTATGAAGAATAAAACCCTCGGCGCGGTTTTGGCAATGCTGTTCGCGATTTTTGCCGTCATTGCCTCCTTTGGTATCGGCAACATGACGCAGGCAAATTCGATCGCTACGGCTTTGGACAACACCTTCCACGTCCCGGGATACATCACCGGCATTGTGATCACCGTTTTGGTTCTGTTTATCCTGCTCGGCGGTATTACTCGTCTGTCCAAGGTTTCGTCGGTTATCGTTCCGGTCATGGCGGTCTTTTATCTGATTTTCGGTATCATTGTTATCCTCGGCCATATTACCGCTGTTCCGGCAGCGATTGTTACGATGATTAAGTGCGCGTTCAGCCCGACTGCGGTTACAGGCGGTGTTGGCGGCTCGATCGTAGCTGGTATGATGCAGGCAATGCGTTTCGGTGTTGCCCGCGGCGTATTCTCCAATGAGGCAGGCATGGGCTCCGCAGCGATCACGGCGGCGGCGGCAACCACAGATGATCCGGTTCGTCAGGGCTACATCAATATGACCGGCACCTTCTTTGATACCATCGTTATCTGTACCGTTACCGGTCTGGCCATTTGTTCTTCCGGCGTACTGGGTATGACGGATGCTTCCGGCGAACTGATTCAGGGTTCTGCGCTGACCATTGAAGCGTTTAAGACGGTTCTGGGTGACTTTGGCGGTTACATGGTTACCATCGGCATTGCGCTGTTCGCGTTCTCTACCATTCTCGGTTGGGAGTATCATGGCGAAAAGGCGCTGGAGTACATCGTGAAAAAGCCGTCCATTTGCATGGCGTACCGCATTATCTTTTCTGTCATTGCGTTCTTCGGCGCAACCATGTCTCTGGATCTGGTATGGAACCTGTCGGATATCGCAAACGCACTGATGGCGATTCCGAACCTGATCTGCATGCTCGCTCTCTCCGGCACCATTGCCAGTGAGGTCAAGCGGTTCCAGAAGGTCCTGGATAAGGAAAAAGCGGAACAGGCGATGGCACGCAAATAAATTTGTTATGAGGAAAGCATAAGTATTCAGCTCCCTTCTGTTGATCAGGAGGGAGCTGTTGTTGTCTGTATTGCACATAGAAATTATGGGACAAGTATGATATAATCTCTGTCGTGATAATCAAGTAAATTGGAGGGGAAGAAGCAGTGCTTCGTTTAATTGCCTGTGATATTGACGGTACGTTGATGCCCAATGGACATACTGCGCTGGATCCGGAGGTGTTTCCGCTGATCCATCGCCTGATTGACAGCGGTGTGGAGTTCATTACCTGCAGCGGACGGCAGTATGCCAATCAGCGGCGGCTGTTTGCGCCGATTGCGGATGAAATCGGATACATATGCGAGAATGGCAGTCTGACCATGTGGAAGGGCAAGGTATTGGCCTGTGATACGTTAGACCGTTCCAAGGGAGAGGCTCTGCTGCGGTATATTCTGGAGCAGACCGAGTTTGAGGTGCTGCTGTCCACGGAGCGCTGCTGTTACGTGCAGCCAAAGAGGGACGGCTATGTGCAGCATATCCGCGATTTCGTGGGGAATGATACCGACGTGGTGGATGATTTGTGCGCCGTGCCGGAGGAGTTCATCAAGATTTCGATGTATTGCCCCAATCAGGATTTGGAGACCATTCAGGAACAGATGGCAAAGGTGTCTGCGCCGTATCTGACGCCGGTGGCCGGCGGAAACGGCTGGGTGGACTTCCTGCGGGAAAACAGCGACAAAGGCACGGCGCTGGAAACCTTCTGCCGGATTCGCGGCATTGACCGGTCGGAATGCATTGCGATCGGAGACAACGAAAACGATCTCGCCGTTCTGGGAAAGGCCGGCGAGATGTGGGCCATGCGGAGCGGGCATCCGGAGCTGAAAGCGCGGGCGGACCGCATCATCGACAGCGTTCCGGAAGAGCTGGAGCGCATTCTCGCCGAACGCGGGGCAACAAGATAGGAGAACGAAAGAACGCGTCTGCCGAAACGATGGCTCGGCAGACGCGTTCTTGTGTGTATGTGTGTAAAAAGAAAAAGCAAAGAAAAAGAGCTAAACCAGAGGTTTAGCTCGGAAAAATCGGACAGGAAACACACCGTAACCGGTGAAAAAGGGAGTTACTCTGTCCTTTTGCCTGAGAGATTCACGGCAGAGACTACCGTGTTGCACCTTCGGCACTCATGTCCTGAGAATGAGATTCTCCAGAGCTCCATCCATCCACAGTCTTTCTCCGGCGGCCGGATACCTGAGAGTGTTACTCCTTCGGTGAGCGCAGGGCGCGCTGCTTTTCTGTGGATATCATCTGGCTGTATTCATTATAGTGAGTCTTGAGGAAAAAGTCAATCTTTATTTCCGGGAATCTCGCATCGTCCGTACCGTTTGTAACGCTCCCGCACCTGCTGCTCGCTCTGCACGCCATCCGAAGCGCCGACGGTTTCTACAGAGACAGCGGCGCAGGCGTTGGCAAAGTAGGCGCAGTCCTCCAGAGACGCACCGGACAGCAGGGCGTGCTGGAACCCGGCGGCGAAATTGTCGCCGGCGCCGGTTGTGTCAACGCAGTTTGTGTTCGGACAGGCGGGAACAGGCAGATAGGACCCATCGGAGGAGGCAACCAGACAGCCGTCTGCGCCCAGCTTGATGATGGCGTGGGATGCCCCGGCGCGGAGGAACGCATCCGCCATGGCGCGGGGATCGGTCTGACCGGTGATGGTCTGCGCCTCGACCTCGTTGGCGAATATGTAGTCCAGTTCGCACATCAGCGGACGCAGGTCGTCAATGGTTTCCCCCTGCTTGGGCAGCACAAAGTCCGCGCAGGTACAGATCCCCTTGCTGCGGGCCGTATGCACCATGGAAGCACATTCCTGGATCGAGATCAGCGGAAAGACAAAGATGCTGGCCAAGCTGAACAGACGCACTCCGTCCAGACAGTCCGGATGAAAATCGGCTGCAACAAGCTTGCGAAGGCTGCCGTTTCGATTGCTGTAAAACCGTCTCTGTCCGTCTTCATCCACCAGCACAATGTTGACACCGGTATCCAGCGAAGGATCACGGTGGACATACTGGGTGTCGATGCCGCACCCGCTGCAGTGACGAATCAGGTAATCACCCGCAGCATCGCATCCCCAATG
Organism: Butyricicoccus sp.; assembly: GCA_051887235.1. Classification (GTDB taxonomy): domain Bacteria; phylum Bacillota; class Clostridia; order Oscillospirales; family Butyricicoccaceae; genus Butyricicoccus_A. The sequence goes on along the minus strand of JBJEZE010000010.1, from coordinate 15,288 downwards.
ACTGATCAGGCGGACGGAACGGCCCAGATGAGCCAGCACAGTCGCTTCATTGAGTGCATCGCCGCCGGTGGTCATTCCGATGTAATCCACCGGTGTAGAGTGACGGGTAAATACCGTAGGATCGGCGTGGACGACCGGAACATCAATGATTCCGGCGCCGAATACGGCAATGTCACAGTTTTTCATAACATTTCCTCCTTCGCAGACCGCCGGAGCGGGAAATAGCAGACCGCCAGCATGGTACAGAAGCTGGCAAGGCCGCCGCATACATTGGAAATTGGTTCCGCAAGAAATACGCCGTTAGCACCCAAACCGGCGATGTGGGGGAGCAGAAGGGTCAGCGGAACGACGATGAACACCTTTCGCAGGAGGGAAAAAAACAACGAGAACCGTGATTTTCCCAGCGCCAGAAAGGTTGTCTGACCGGTAAACTGAAACGCCATAAAGCAAAATCCGAAGAAATACAGGTGCATGGATGGAACGGTGATGGAGACGAGCGCAGGATCGGTATTGAACAGGTGGATAAACGCCTTGGGAAAGGCGGAGACCAGCAGCCAGGCGAGTGTGGTGTAGGAGAACAGCAGGACGCCGATAAAGCGGATGGCCTGACAGACGCGGTCTTTTTTCCCAGCCCCGTAATTGTATCCGATGACCGGCTGAGCGCTGTTGACGATGCCGGTGACCGGAAGGGAGATAATTTCGCGAATGGAATTGATGATGGTCATCGCGCCGATATACAGATCGCCGCCAAACACGCTGAGTGACGCGTTGCAGCAGATCTGCACCAGGCTGTTGGTAGCGCCCATAGTGAAACCGGACAGGCCGAGGGTCAGAATGCGCTGGACGCGCTGTTTCTGACAGCGCATGTTGCACAGACGAAGACGCAGGATGGTTTTGCGTCCGGTCAGAAAGTGCAGTGTCCATATCGCGGCAACAAATTGAGAGATGACGGTCGCGCAGGCGGCGCCCCTCACGCCGAGGTCGAGATAAAAAATAAAGATCGGGTCGAGTGCAATGTTCAGCACCGCGCCGATGACGACAGTCAGCATACCGGTCCGGCCAAAGCCCTGCGCGTTGATAAAGCTGTTCATGCCCAGGCTGATCAATACGAACAGCGTCCCCAATAAATAGATCGTGATGTAGGAATTGGCATAGGGAAAGGTCGTTTCGCTGGCGCCAAGGGCGAACAGGAGCGGCCGGCGAACCAGTAATCCGCCTGCGGTCAGCACCGCGCCGATGACCAGCAGCATCGTCATGCTGTTTCCCATAATGGCTTCCGCCTCCGCATCGTCCCCGGCGCCGCGCCGGATGGAAAACAGCGGTCCGCCGCCCGTGCCGATCAGATTGGCAAACGCCACCAGAATCGTGACAATCGGAAAACAGATACCCACACCGGTCAGGGCAGTCGTCGCGTTTTCCATAAAGCGGCCGATGTAAATGCGGTCAACAATGTTGTATAGGATATTGACCAACTGGGCCAGCGTGATGGGCACTGCGAGACGGATGATATTGGAAGAAACGTTGCCTTTGGAAAAATCATGGTTGGATGATACCGGCATGAGGAGAATGCTTCCTTTCCTGTGTAAAAATTAAGTAAAACTATGTATCATATTATAGCACAGTTGTGCGAAAAAAAGGAACTTCTTGCGAAAAAAAGGGAAAAAACAGCTCCCGTCAAGGGGAGCTGTCTGTTCATGCGATAAAAAGGCGGGAGATTGTCAGTCTTTTTTCCCGTGCAGCGTACATAGTATGGTGTACAAGTCATCGGCGGCCAGCTGTCCGGGAGCGGAGGCCGCACCGGCGGCGCCGAAGGTGACAGCCGATCCAAAGGTTTCTCCGGCGATTCGGCTGACGGCACCCAACTGTCCCATAGACATCGTGATGAGCGGCTGAGAACACCGCCTGTGTGCCTGTTCCGTAGCGGAGAGCAGGGTCAAGACGTCCTGCGCGTTCTGCGGCATGACCGCGATTTTCAAAATGTCGCCGCCCAGCGCCTGCGCGCGCTCAAGCCGCGCAACAATTTCCTCCTGCGGAGGCGTGAGGGTGAAATTGTGGTTGGAGACAATCACGGCAATCTGGTGTGCGTGCGCCTGCTCTATAATGGCGGATACCTGCTCGTCTCCGCGGAACAGCTCCACGTCAATCGCGTCGGCCAGATGTTGTTCTGCGGCGAGCGCATACAGTGCTATGTAGCTGTCGGCAGAAATCGAGCGCTGTCCGCCCTCTTCCAACGTGCGGAACGTCATCAAAAGGGGAATGTCGCCCAGGACATCCCGAAGTGCGTGCGCTGCCTGTTCGATCTGTGCCGGATTGTCCACACCGTCAAACCAGTCGATGCGCCATTCGGCGAGATCACAGTGATAGGATGAAAACCGTTCTGCCTGCCGGACGATTTCCGGAATCGAGCTTCCCACAATCGGGAGGCAGATTTTCGGCATTCCCGCGCCGATGACGGTTTTGCGTATCGTAACCGGATTCATGTAATGATAGACCTCCATCGTTTTAAATCAAAGCGTTCCAGACGCCGCAGCCGAGCAATCCACACGCAACACCGAGCAGCAGTCCGACGATAACGTCCTTTGGAAAATGTACGCCGCCCAGGACGCGGATGATACCGATGACTATCCCGACAACACCGAGCGCGGCTCCCAGCCACAGCACCTGTGTGCCGATGGTTGTGGCGATGATAAAAACGGAAAAGACGTGGCGGCTGGGAAAAGAATGCCCGCGGGTGTTTTTGTGGATAATCGGATCAATGTCCAGAATCTCATAGGGACGGGGGGCGTTGATGCGATCGCGCCAGACGGATACCAGCAGGAAAAAGACGGCTGGGACCAACAGCGTCGGAGCAAGCCGGCTGTCTCTGTGCAGCAGCAGCCACAGGGCGTAGAGAATATAGACGGCATATACCAATGCGGTTGTGAGACGGTTTGTCGTCCGCAGTGCGGAACACAGGCCGGGCCTGCGGCGCAGCGGTGCGGTCAGCTGTGTATATTGACGTGCGTTCAACGTGATGCCTCCTGGTTTTGTCCCAAATCGGACAGCATTCTTCACTATTATATCGCTGTTTGCATGAAAACACAAGAAAAGAAACCGATACAATCATAGATTCCTCAAAAAAAGCAGAAAAGCGACAAAATGACGAAATTGTCGCTTGCATAAATCGACATGACAGTCGTATAGTTAGAGGGAACAAATATCATACCGAAGCAATATGGAAACATTACCATTGAAAGAGGGGAAAACGAAATGGGTATGACACATTCCGTAGCGCGTTCGGCATTTGGAGCTGCAATTGATCTGGTGCTGAAAAGCGTGAACAAGGATCGTCAGAAGGGATTTCATCGTCTGGTAGATTTGACGGAATCATTTGCCGGAGATGTGTTCTCGAAGGAACAGTTGGATGCTGTCCGCAAGGCGATTGATGATCCGGATAACAAGTGGGTTCAGTACATCAACCGTCTGCTTGACGAAATTGATCCGCACGTCATCAAGATGACGGCGCTGAATATGGGATTTGAGGCGTTTTTCCATGGTACCAAGACCATCCGGAAAAACCGTGAGAAATATCACTGCAACATCCCGTGGCTGATCCTGTTTGACCCGACTTCTGCCTGCAATATGCACTGCACCGGATGCTGGGCGGCAGAGTATGGTCACAAGCTCAACCTGTCGTTTGAGGACATGGATCGTCTGATCACGCAGGGCAAGGAATTGGGCGTCTATTTCTACATGCTGACCGGCGGAGAGCCGCTGGTGCGCAAGAATGACATCATCCGCCTGTGTGAAAAGCACAATGACTGTGAATTTAACATCTATACGAATTCCACGCTGATCGACGATGATTTCTGCAAAGAATGCGTCCGCGTCGGCAATATCTCGTTCTCCCTGTCCATTGAGGGCACGCAGGAGACCAACGACGGACGCCGCGGCTCCGGACATTACGACGCCGTGATGAATGCCATGAAGCTGATGAAGCAGTACGGCATTATCTTTGGCACGTCCATCTGCTACACACGCGCCAACGTCGAGGCGGTCACCAGCGATGAATTTTTGGATATGCTGATCGCAAATGGCGTGCGGTATTCGTTCTACTTCCACTACATGCCGGTCGGCAACGGAGCTTCTCCGGAGCTGCTGCCGACGCCGGAGCAGCGTGAGTACATGATCCGCCGCGTGCGCGAGGTGCGTGGATTTACCGGCGGCAAGCAGATTTTCCTGATGGACTTCCAGAACGACGGTGAGTACGTCGGCGGCTGCATCGCCGGCGGACGCAACTATTTCCACGTCAACTCCAACGGTGACGCGGAGCCGTGCGTCTTCATCCACTATTCCGACTGCAACATTCGGGACAACACCCTGCTGGAGATCCTGCAGAGCCCGCTGTTTATGGCCTATCACAACGGTCAGCCGTTTAACGAGAACCACCTGCGTCCGTGCCCGATGCTGGAGAACCCGGAGCTGCTGCAAAAGATGGTTCGCGAGACCGGAGCGAAGTCTACCGATCTGGAGTCTCCGGAATCCGCAGAGCACTTGTGTGCAAAGTGTGCCGAATATGCCTCCCAGTGGAAGCCGTGTGCGGAGCATATTTGGGAGACGCAGAAGCACGCCAATCCGTCTTATCTGAATTACCGGGACGGAGGAAAATGATGCTGCGGGGAAAGAAGGCGAAGGATGACCAGCCGAAGTGATTCGATGGATCAGCGGCTTGCGGACTGCTTTAAAATGCTGCTGCGGGAGCATCCGTTTGAAAAGATTACGATTCAGATGATCGCGGAACAGACCGGAATTATTCGCTCAACCTTTTACCGCCATTTCAAAGACAAACAGGATCTGATGGACTGGATTATTCAGCGGGAGCTGATTGAGCCAGCGGCGGAGCTGATTCAGCGGGATCAGATTATTGAAGCGCTGCGCAAGATGTTATCGACGCTGTTCGAGGACGGCGCGTTCTACCGGCGTGCTATGCTTGTCACCGGTCAGAATGGCTTTTTCGAGAGTGTGTATCACAGCGTAAGCGATTTGATGTATCACGCGCTGAGCCGACACGGCATTACGGATATTCCGCAGGCCCCCATTCTGAATGCACGCGTTCTGGCAAATTACTACGCCAACAGCTTTGTCTACGCGATGACCCTGATGCTGTCGCAGAATCTGGATCAGGAGTACTCCGTCGAGCAGATGATGGAGGCATACTGCTTTATGGCAGAGCACTCTCCGATGGAGATCCTGTTTCAGCAGCGCAGGGACGATCTCTTCGCCGGAGAATAAGCGTTGGCCGTATGCCGCCGGACAATCGTATGTAACCACAAGAAAAAACACCCGAGTCTCGTTTGAGATTCGGGTGCTTTTTTACAGCGACAGCGCGGTTCCGTTTAACACAGCCGACTGCAGCGCTTCGCCCTGGTATACCAGCTTGAGAGAGAAGAACGGACAGTCGGTCTGCAGCAGTTCGAGGAAAATCCGGTCACCTTCCCACATCGGCAGTGACAAATATTCGTCTTTGGAGATCCACTCCAGATCGCCTTCGCTGCATTCCCGGACGGTTCCGGTAAAGGAATCGGCGGTAAACAGATGCATGTATTCGGTTTCCCAGACGTCGGACACGAAGGTGACAATGCCGCGGTACTGATAGGACGTGAGCGTCAAGCCGGTTTCTTCCTTTACCTCGCGCAGGATGCAGTCCTCCGGGCTTTCCTTGTCCTCGAATTTTCCGCCGATTCCCAGCCATTTATCGTGGCTCTGATCGTTCTCTTTTTTGGTCCTGTGCAGCAGGAGATAGCGGTTTCCGGACTGGATGTAACATAGTGTTGTGTTGCGCATGCGATCACGTTCCTAACATCATAAATTTGGGCCTCACCATGCGTTCCGACAATCAAGCACGGAGAGAAAACGTCGTTCGTTCCCTGATAGTATATCACATCTGCGTCTGATTTTGTAGGCGGTGCAAGAGAGTTCCAAGCGGCTTTGGCGGACGTGCAGCGGAACTTCACCTTTTTTCGCCGGGTGCATACTATGGGATAGAATCTAACTTAGGAGGGAATCCCATGGGTGAACGAATGAATCCCGGCCCGGTCGGCGGAGGAAATGATCCCATCCGTGAGGCGGTATGCGTACACACGTCAAAGGTCTGCGATGCCTGCCGCTCCAAGGAATGCATCCAGGATCTGCGGGTTTATCTGACGCGCCAATCGCAGGAGCTGCTTGATCGCTCCAACTCTGTCAAGCCGCGCCGCGCGGAGCTGTTGTGGGTCGATCTGGATGTGGAGCCGGTGGACTTTAACCGGGGCTTTTACAGCGTCAATGCACGGTTTTTCTACCGCATTTACGCGGAGGTAAGCGCCGGATGCGGTCGGATGACCGACATCTGCGGTCTGGCTGTCTACGACAAGCGGGCGATCCTGTATGGCTGCGAGGGCAACACCAGAACCTTCACGTCTGACAACAACTGCGACGGTCCCAGCGCCCGCACGATCGAGCGCAGCAACATGCCAAAGGCAGTGGTGGAAACACTGGACCCGATCATTCTGTCCGCAAAGATTGTCGAGCCGCACTGCCACTGCGAGTGCTGCTGCCACGATGACGATATTCCCGAGCCGCTCGGATGCCTGTTTGGGGAAGAATTGATCCTGAGCGACGACGTCAAGAAGCTGGTTGTCACCCTTGGACAGTTCTCGGTCATCCGCTTGGAGCGCGACGTCCAGCTGCTGATCCCGGCCTACGATGTCTGCATGCCGACGAAGGAATGCAACTGCGGCAACAACGGCTGTCAGCCTGAGGATCCGTGCGAGATGTTCAACCGGATTGAGTTCCCGGAAAAGGAGTTTTTCCCGAACCGCCGCGAATCGAGACCCAGCCGTCCGTCCAATCCGAACTGCCCGCCGTGTCCGCCCAAAGAGTCGGATCCCGGCTGCCGGAAGTGCGGACAATAATGGAAGAAATGCCTGCCGGCCGGAGTTTTTCTCCGGTCGGTGACGTTTTGGGAAACTCAGGAAGGGCTGGAATCATCAAGATCTCCTTGCTTTTTTATCACGTATGTGAAATACCAGCCGGAAATTTTCTCGGAGCGACGTTTTTTTGAACAATTTGTTGGTTTTCAAAGCCGCCCTATTGCGAAATGCAGAAAACCGTAATATAATAGTATCAAAATAACTGAAATGACGGAATGACTTTCAGGACAGGAGAGTATCATGTTTGACAGTATAAAGGATTTGACCAATGCGAAACGGGCGTTGACCGAAACAACTACGGCGCTGGAGGATACGCAGCGCAGGCTGGCAGAGGCGAAGGAACAGCTGGCACAGATGGAACAGGAGATCGCGGAAAAGGATGAGACCATCGCACGGCGCGACGACATCATCCATGCCATCCACCGGCAGACCACCAAGGAGCGCGAGAGCATCCTGGAGGACTTTGCAGATCGGGAAGCGGCGGCCAAGGAAGAGCTGGACCGCATCACCGAGCGCCTGGAGGAGGCGCAGACGCGTTACGACGAGTGCGAACGTCAGGTATACTGCATCGCGAACCTGTACAAGTCCATGCGCAGCGGCGTTGCGCGCTTCACCCAGTCGGGCAATCCGGCGGAACTGGAGCTGACGGCGGAGGAGCAGGAAGAGCTGAACCTCATGGAGCAGTCGGTTGGACTGAAGCTGGGTTCCTATCAGATGCAGGATCTGAAGACCATGCAGGACGCGAACAACAAGCTGATTGAGCAGCTGCTGACCCGGTACGAATCCCGCCTGATCGTTCCGGCCGACCGTGTCGTTTTCCAGCTGATGACGCTGGGCATCCGTGCGGAGCTGCAGCAGATTCTTGCGGAAATGGAGTACGGTGACATCAACCGTTCGCAGATCAGCCTGCATCTGGCGGTGAAGAAGTACTTAAAGATTGTTTCCTTTGCCAATCTGGCTGCAACCGGTGTGCTGGAATCCTATGCGACCGAGCTGGAAATGCTGCTGAAGGAAACCATCAAATTGGAACATGAGTTCTGCCTGCGCCGCCACTCCTACCATGTCCGTCAGGAGATGGGTGAGGACGCAGCGGAAGATTGAGTGCGGGACTGCACAGAGAAAAAAAGACCCTTCGGTCGTAAGACGGAGGGCCTTTTGATTGAAAAAACAACCGGAGGAAGCTATGCTTACACGCAAATTAGAACGAATTTTACCTCGTGTGCAGAAGCCGGCGCGCTATGTCGGCGGCGAATGGGGAGCTGTGATCAAGGAGAAGGACGAGGTCTTTCTCCGCTTTGCCATGTGTTTTCCGGACACCTACGAGGTTGGCATGTCCCATCTGGGCAGCCGGATCCTGTATGGTCTCCTGAACCATGAACCGGACATCTGGTGCGAGCGCGTCTTTGCCCCGTGGCTGGACATGGAGGAAGAGATGCGCAAAGCGGGCATTCCTCTGTATGGACTGGAGAGCGGGGACAGCCTGGATCAGTTCGATCTGATCGCGTTTACCCTGCAGTACGAGCTGTCCTTCACCAATATCCTGAATATGCTGGAGCTGGGCGGCGTGCCGGTTCGCGCCAAGGACCGCACCGGTCTGCGCAATCTCGTGTTGTGCGGCGGCCCGTGCGCATACAATCCCGAGCCGCTCGTGGACTTTGTCGATGTCTTCCAGATCGGTGACGGTGAGGAAATGATGATCGACTTCACCGACCTGTACCGGAAAGCCAAGCAGGAAAACTGGTCCAAGCAGGAGTTCCTGCGTCAGGCCAGCCAGATTCCGGGCATCTACGTACCGAGTCTGTATGATGTCGCGTACAACGACGACGGAACGGTGCAGTCGGTCACGCCGCGCGACGGCGCTCCGGCGTTTGTGCAGAAGCGTATCGTTGTCGATCTGGACAACATGTATTTCCCGGACACGCTGGTCGTGCCGTCCACGGAGATCGTGTTTGACCGCGCGATGGTGGAACTGTTCCGCGGCTGTCCGCGCGGCTGCCGCTTCTGTCAGGCGGGACACACCTATCGCCCGCTGCGCAAAAAGAGCAAAGAGGTTCTGGTCCGGCAGGCAAAAGCCATTTTGGAGCAGTCCGGTTATGAGGAGATTTCGCTGTCGTCCCTGTCCACCAGCGATTATTCCGAACTGGGCGAGCTGGCGGACGAGTTGCTCCGTTACTGTGAGGAGCGCCGCATCAGCCTGGCGCTGCCGTCGCTGCGCGCGGACTCGTTCTCGATTGATCTGATGGAGCGCGTGCAGAAGGTGCGCAAGAGCGGATTGACCTTTGCCGCGGAGGCGGGAAGCCAGCGCCTGCGCAACGTAATCAACAAGAATCTGACCGAAGAAGACCTGCTCAACGCGTGCAAAATTGCGTTTGAGGGCGGCTGGAACAACGTCAAGCTGTACTTTATGATGGGACTGCCGACCGAAACCAACGAGGACTTTGACGAGATGAGCCGCCTGTGCAAATCTGTCGCGTGGTGCTGGCGTCAGAACACGCCGAACCGTGCGCGCGGCGTCAAAATCACAGCGTCCACGTCCTGTTTTGTGCCCAAGCCGCAGACGCCGTTCCAGTGGGACGCGCAGGCGACCAAGGCCGAGCTGGACGAGAAAACCGCCTATCTGCGTGAGGTCATGAAGACCAAAAACGTCACCTTCCGCTGGCACGATTCGGATGCGAGCTTTTTGGAGGGCGTGTTTGCGCGCGGCGACCGCCGTCTGTGCGACGTGCTGTACACGGCGTGGAAGTCCGGCTGTAAGATGGACGGCTGGGACGCCTGCTTCTCGCTGGAAAAATGGATGGATGCCTTCCGCGTGTGCGGCATTGATCCGGCGTTTTACGCCAATCGCCAGCGTCCGCTGGACGAGGTGTTCCCGTGGGATCACATCGGCTGCGGAACCACCAAAGAACACCTCAAGCGCGAGTGGGAGCGCTCTCGCCGGGCGGAGACCACACCGGCGTGTATGGAGCAATGCGCGGGCTGCGGCGCCGGCAGTCTGATGAAGGGATGTGGATGTCATGTTTAAGGCGAGAATGAAATTCAGCAAGACGGATGAGGCGGCGTATATCTCCCATCTCGATCTGATGCACTGCATGCAGCGTGCGATTGCGCGCGCACAGCTTCCGGTCTGGTACACCGAGGGCTTTAACCAGCACATCTATATCTCGGTCGCGCTGCCGCTGTCCACCTGCTATTCCGGGGAATGCGAGTTTTTGGATTTCAACTGCACGGCGGACAAGATTCCGGACGACGCAGTGGAGCGCATGAATGCGGTCATGCCGCGCGGACTGAAGGTGCTGGACATCTATCCGCTGAGCAACGGCGGACAAAAGGTACGCGAGATTGCCTATTCCAAGTTTGAAATCACCTGGGAGTTTGACAATGGCGTGCCGGAATCGTTTTGTGCAGATGTCGAACAGCTGTTCGCACGCGACGAGATCCGCATCATGAAGCGCTCCAAGCGAGGGGAAAAAGAGGTCAATATCAAGGAATACATCAAGGGGCTGTCGCTGCAGCCGGATACCGACTGCGTGCGCGCGTATGCGGTTCTGGGTGCGGGAAACAACAACCTCAGCCCGGAGTATATCACGAAGACGATACTCTCTGCGTTCCCGCAGTACGAGCCGGACGGCGTCCGGTATCATCACCTGATGACCTATGATACAAATTTAAACGAATTTCGGTAAAAAGAATGAAGCAGAACACTATTCAGGTTCCGCAGGAGCAGATTGCACACCAGTGGGACTGTATCAATAAAATTCAATACATGCTGTCCGTCCGTCCGTCCGCGCCGCATTTCTACTGCCAGACGTTTGGCTGTCAGCAGAACGAGGCGGACACCGAACGGATTGCAGGCATGCTGCGCGAGATGGGCTATCAGCCAACCGAGCAGCCGGAGCAGGCGGACATTATCGTGGTGAACACATGTGCGGTGCGCGAGCATGCGGAAAAACGCGTGCTGGGCATCATTGGACGGTATACCCACCTCAAGGAGACCAATCCCAATCTGACCATCTGCATGTGCGGATGCATGGTACAGCAGCCGCATATGGCGGAAAAGATCAAGCAGAGCTATCCGCGGGTGGACATTGTGTTCGGCACGCATATGCTGTGGCGGTTTCCGGAGCTGCTCCTGCGCCGTTTGAGCGGCAGCAAGCGCATCATTGACATCTCGGGCGATGAGCGCGGTGCGATTTCGGAGGGACTTCCCGTACTGCGCGGTGAGGGCTGTCACGCATGGCTGTCCATCATGTACGGCTGCAACAACTTCTGCACCTATTGCATTGTACCGTATGTGCGCGGACGGGAGCGCAGCCGCAATCCGGAGGACATCGAGCGCGAATTTCATCAGCTGATTGCGGAAGGATACAAAGACATCACGCTGCTCGGTCAGAATGTCAATTCGTACGGCAAGGATCTGGAGCTGGAGATTGACTTTGCTGACCTGTTGGCGCGGCTGGACAAGACGCCGGGCGAGTATCGCATCCGGTTTATGACCAGCCATCCCAAGGACGCGTCGGAGAAGCTGCTTGACACGATGGCAAACGCAGCGCACATCAGCCATCAGCTGCATCTGCCGTTCCAGTCCGGCTCAGACCAGATCTTACAGCGCATGAACCGCCATTACAACGCGCAGCAGTACCGCCGCCTGATCGAGATGGCGCGGGAGAAGATGCCGGATGTCGTGCTGTCGTCCGACATTATCGTCGGCTTCCCCGGAGAGACCGAGGAGGACTTTCAGCAGACGCTGGACATGGTGCGCTTTGGGCAATATGATATTCTGTACACGTTTTTGTACTCCAAACGGTCGGGCACGCCGGCGGCGGAAATGCCGGACAGTGCGACCCGAGAGGAAAAACAGGATCGGTTTGACCGCTTGCTGGCGCTGCAGGAAAGTATCAACGGGGTGCGGCAGGAAGCGTATCAGGACAAGGTTGTTCGCGTGCTGATCGACGGCACATCCAACAGCAAACAGCCGACCGAGTATCCGCTCACCGGGCGGACGGACGGTGGACTGCTGGTCATGTGCCGCGGAGAGGGACTGAAGCTGGGCGAATTTGCAGACGTCTTGATTGAGCGGACCTCGCTGCGCGCTCTGTACGGTGTGGAGGTACACAATGGCTGAATTTACCCCGATGATGCAGCAGTATTTCGAGATCAAGAATAGCTGTCAGGATGCGATTTTGCTGTATCGGCTGGGCGATTTTTACGAGATGTTTTTTGACGATGCCAAGCTGGCATCCAAAGAACTGGATCTGGTGCTGACCGGCAGGGACTGCGGACAGGAGGAGCGGGCGCCGATGTGCGGCATACCGTTTCATTCCTGCGAGAGCTACATTGCCAAGCTGGTCAAGAACGGTCACAAGGTGGCGATCTGCGAACAGACTGAGGATCCGAAGAAGGCCAAGGGTCTGGTCAAGCGCGAGATCATCCGCACCATTACTCCCGGCACGGTCATCGAAGCGTCCATGCTGGAGGAAGACTGCAACAATTACATCGCGTCGGTCTGTCGGATCGGCCAGATGGCCGGTCTGTGCTTTGCGGATATTTCCACCGGCGAGGTGCTGGCGACCGGCTGTGTCGGCGGGGATCTGAGCACGTACTGCGTCGCGGAAATGGGACGGTTTCTGCCCAAGGAGGTCGTGCTGTCGCCGCAGGCGGAGGACGATCCTGCGCTGATGCATTTTTTGCGGGAGCGTCTGGAGAGCGGCGTTGAGACGCTGCCGGACGAGCTGTTCGAGCCGGAAGCCTGCCGGAAGCAGGTCCAGACCCGGTTTCAGGAAGCAACGGACGAGGCGCTGGGCGACAACATCGCAATTTCCTGCGCAATCGGCGCGCTGATGCAGTATCTGGCAGAGACGCAGAAGTCCAAGCTGGATCATCTGCACACGCTGAATCTGTACCGACAGGGCCAGTTTATGGAGCTGGACATGAACGCAAAGCGCAATCTGGAGCTCTTTGAGACCATGCGCACCAAGGAGAAAAAAGGCTCGCTTCTGTGGGTCATCGACCACACCAAGACCGCGATGGGAGCTCGTATGCTGCGCCAGTGGCTGAACAAGCCGTTGCTCAGCCCGAACCTGATTGCCGCGCGGCAGAAGGCGGTCTGGGAATTAAAGGAAAACATGATAGCGCGCAGTGATCTGACCGAACTGCTGCGCCGTGTGTTTGACATGGAGCGCCTGATCGGACGGGTGGTATACGGAACGGCGAACGGACGCGATCTGCGCAGTCTGAGCAGTACGGTGGCGCTCCTGCCGGAAATTCGTTCGGTGTTGAGCCAGTGCAGCGCACCGCTGCTGGAGGTGCTGTATGAGGCGATGGACGAGCTGTCAGACGTCCGGTCTCTGATCGAGGCGTCCATCATCGAGGACCCTCCGTTTTCTCTGCGAGAGGGCGGCTTTATCTGCAGTGGCTACAGCGACAAGCTGGATGAGCTGCGCGACATCGCCAGCGGCGGAAAAGGCAAGATCGCGGCGATTGAACAGCGGGAGCGCGAAGCGACTGGAATCCAGAAGCTCAAGGTAGGCTACAACCGTGTGTTCGGCTACTATATTGAGGTATCCCGTCTGGCGGCGGAACAGGTGCCGGAGCACTATATCCGCAAGCAGACGCTGGCAAATTGTGAGCGCTACATCACGCAGGAGCTGAAGGAATACGAGAATACGGTTCTGAATGCACAGGAACAGATTGTGGATCTGGAGTATCAGCTGTTTGTGGAGGTGCGGGAGCAGGTTGCCGCCGCCGTGCATCGCATTCAGAGCACCGCACAGGCCGTTGCGCAGACGGATGCGCTGTGTTCGCTGGCGGAGGTCGCGGATCTGTACCAGTACACCTGTCCGACGGTGGATTATTCCTCAGTCATTGAGATTCAGGAAGGACGACATCCGGTGGTGGAGCAGGTTCTGCGCGACACGATGTTTATCGCCAACGACACGCTGCTGGATGACAACGTCAACCGCGTCGCGATCATTACCGGCCCCAATATGGCGGGCAAATCGACGTATATGCGTCAGGTGGCGCTGATTACCATTTTGGCGCAGATGGGTTCGTTCGTCCCGGCAAAGTATGCCCGCATCGGCATCGTTGACCGGGTGTTCACCCGTGTGGGCGCGTCGGATGATTTGGCGAGCGGCCAGTCCACCTTCATGGTGGAGATGAGCGAGGTGGCGGATATTCTGAATTACGCGACCCGCTCCAGTCTGGTGATTCTGGACGAAATCGGACGCGGAACCTCCACGTTTGACGGCATGAGCATTGCGCGTGCCGTGATTGAGTTTATTGCCAGCAAGAAGCATCTGGGAGCGCGGACGCTGTTTGCCACACACTACCACGAGCTGACCGCTCTGGAGGAGCTGTTGGACGGCGTGCGCAACTACAATATTGCCGTGAAAAAACACGGCGATGACATCACCTTCCTGCGCAAGATTGTGCCGGGCGGTGCGGACGACAGCTATGGCATCGAGGTCGCCAAGCTGGCGGGCATCCCCGCGCCGGTGATCCGGCGGGCCAAGCGGATTCTCAAGGATTTGGAATCCACGTCGCAGGAAATCACGATGAATCAACTGGAGGAAGCCGAACCGGAGGAGCAGCAGGTGTCCATGCTGGACGTGCAGAGCGACTCGGTCGGCGAGCGTCTGCGGCAGGTGAACATCAACACCATGACCCCGTTGGAGGCGCTCAATCTTGTGTATGAACTGCAAAAGATGGTCAACTGAAAGGAGTAACGGCGGTGCCGGTCATTCACGAACTGGATTCGCATATGGCGGATCTGATTGCGGCGGGAGAGGTCGTGGAACGTCCCTCCTCGGTCTGCAAGGAGCTAATTGAAAATTCGATTGATGCCGGCGCGACGCAGATCACGGTCGAGCTGGAGCACGGCGGCGTCACCTATCTGCGGATTCAGGACAACGGCTGCGGCATGGAGCCGGCGGACGCGCCGACAGCGTTTCTGCGCCACGCCACCAGTAAAATCCGCACCAAGGATGATCTGGCGGCCATCGGCACGCTGGGTTTCCGCGGCGAGGCGCTGGCGGCGATTTCGGCCGTGTCCCGTGTTGACCTGTTCACCAAGCAGAAAGGCAGTCTGGAAGGCACCCATTTGCAGCTGGAGGCCGGAGTCATCCAGGTACAGGAAAGCGCGGGCTGCCCGGAGGGAACCACCTTTGTCATTCGGGATTTGTTTTTCAACACGCCGGCGCGCATGAAGTTTCTGAAAAAGGACTTTACCGAGGCAGGCTATGTCCTGTCGGTGGTCGAGCACGCGGCGGAGAGCCATCCGGAGATCGCGTTCCGCTGCATCCGCGACGGCAAGACGGTGTTCCATTCGCCCGGAACCGGA
>JBJEZE010000009.1:0-5942 GCA_051887235.1 Butyricicoccus sp. | reverse complement strand
AGGAATATGATCAGGCGAAGCTGGCGATTGACCGGCTGAAACTGTACCTGTAACATAAACATCATAGAAATGCCCCTTACCGGACGAAACAAGACGGTAAGGGGCTTTGTTTACAGCCTGAATGGAGGCAGAAAAAACTGCCCATTATCCATATCCGATAATGGGCAGAACGGTTTGTGTATGAAATAGTTATGCATTCTTGGGCTTTTTATCTCCCATAACCAGCTTCAGCAGGATCGGAGTAATCAGCGTGGTGACGATAACCACGAGGATGACCGGGGCAAACATGGACTCGGAAACCAGACCGCAGGCAGAGCCCTTTTGGGCAACAATCAGTGCGACCTCACCACGGGAGACCATACCAATACCGATGGACAGAGAGTCATGGGTGGAGAATTTGCACATCTTCGCGCCCAGGCCACAGCCGACAACCTTGGTCAGAATGGCAATGATCAGCAGCAGCAGACCGAACAGCAGCAGGGAAGGAGTCAGGCCGTGCAGGTCGGTCTTGACACCGACGCTGGCGAAAAAGATCGGGCTGAAGAACATATACGATACGATGCTGACGCGGCGGCTGACGTAGTCGCGGACAAACGGCAGGTTGCACAGCAGCAGGCCGGCGAAATAGGCGCCGGTGATGTCGGCAACACCGAAGAATTCCTCCGCGCAGTACGACATCAGCAGGGCGAAAGCCAGGCCGAAGATGGCGACACGGCGGTGCATGTGGTTTTTATAGCCGTTGTTCATGATGGAGAACAGCTTGTAGCAGATGAAGCCGGCAACTGCGACAAAGACGAAGAACAGGACAATTTTGAGCAGAACGACTGCAATTTGCACATCCGGATCGGTAAAGCTGGATACAACGGTGAGGACGATAATGCCGAGGATATCATCAATAACGGCTGCACCCATAATAGCGGTGCCGACCTTGCCCTGAAGTTTTCCCATCTCACGCAGGGTCTCTACGGTGATGCTGACCGACGTAGCCGTCAGAATGACACCGATAAAGATGGCCTCCAGCATATACATGGAGTCACCGTTGTTCGGGAAGTACAGCATATACAGTCCCACGCCGCCCAGAAGCGGAACGATAACACCGATGACCGCGATGATAAAGGATGCTGCGCCGGTGCTCTTGAGCTCCTTGAGGTCGGTGCCAAGACCGGCATCGAACATCAGCATGATGACGCCGATTTCAGAAAGCGTGACAATAATGTCGGTTTCCTGAACGATGCCCAGAACGGATGGGCCGAGAATCAGACCGGCAACCAGTGCGCCGACAACCTGGGGCATGCTGACCTTACCGGAAGCCAGGCCGAGGAATTTTGTCGCGAACAATATGATTGCAATGACAAGCAGAATACTATAATCCATAAAACGAGAAGCCTCCTTCACTGTCCACAGCAGAAAAACAGAGTATGCGAAACAACCAACCGGATTCTCTGTGGATCAATTCATTGCACTCATTATAGGCGTTTTTTGGTCTAAAAAACAAGAGAAAATGCTATCAAGATTGTTTGTTTTTCTTTGGATTAATTTTAACAAATTATACAAAAGTTTCGTACAATATGTGTAAGGTTTTAACAAGATTGAAACACGCTGTTGAAAAAAACAAGGCAAAAAAGCCGGAAAACAGGAAAAAAGACAGGAAAAAGCCCGATGCAATGAATGCATCGGGCTTCCGTCATGTACCTTTATAAATGTGGTTAAATTATGCCTGAGCAATTGCGCCAACCGGGCAAGCACCAGCGCAGGAACCACAATCCAGACATGCACCCTCGTCGATTACGTAGCTGGAATCGCCCTGGGAAATTGCGCCAACCGGGCACTCTGCAGAGCAGGAACCACAGCTGATGCAAGCATCACTAATCTGATAAGCCATGAAACAAGCACCTCCTGTAATGATTTGTCTATATTGTATCACAAATTGAAAAAAATACAACTATAATTTTTGAACTTCTTAAAAAAAACAAATGGAAAAAGAGTGTGTAAAAAGTGGAAGGGAAGGAAAAGATAATGACAAGATGAAAAGGACAGGAAGCGAGGGAACAGGATGAAGGAGTTGGGACCGTTGGACGAGCAGGCGAAAAAGGCGATGGAAACTGCGCAGAAAGCGGCAGGAAAGATGGGACGGCAGAAGATCGGCACCGAACATCTGCTCTTGGGAATGCTGAGGCAGAGACGAAGCGCGCCGGTGCGGATGCTCCGCGCAGCCGGAGTGACCGGTTGGAGACTGCAGCGCCGCATGGCGGAGCGGTATGGACGTTACCATCCTCATACCGTGCCGGAAGAGCTGACAGCACATTTGCAGGATGTGTTGGAGCAGGCGGGACGGGCTTCGGAAGGAAGCATTGGCACGGAACAGCTGCTGGGAGCGATTTTGGAATGCCGCGGATGTATGGCGCGGCGGATGATGGAAGAGATGCAGGCGGACATGGTGGAGCTGGAGCGGTTGACCGGAATTAAGACGCTGCCGGAGCGCAGACCGCGCATGGCGGTCGGCCGGGCGTCTACCGCGACATTGGACAAGTACGCAACCGATTTAACCGAATTGGCGCGGCGCGGCAAGCTGGACCCGGTGATTGGACGGGAGGACGAGGTATTCCGGATGCTGACCATTCTGACCCGCCGCACGAAGAACAATCCGGTGCTGCTGGGAGATCCGGGTGTTGGCAAAACGGCGCTGGCGGAAGCACTGGCGCAGGCGATTGCGGACGGCACCGTGCCGGAAGAACTGAAGAATGTACGGATCGTCTCGTTGGATATGGCGGGATTGATCTCCGGAACCAAATACCGCGGCGAATTTGAAGAGCGTCTGCGTGGGATTGTGCGCGAGCTGAGCGCGACGGACAGTGTGATTGCATTTATCGACGAGGTACACACACTGGTGGGAGCCGGCGCGGCGGAGGGAGCGATTGATGCCGCCAATTTGCTCAAGCCGGCGTTGGCACGGGGAGAGATACGGCTGATTGGTACGACGACGGTGGAAGAATACCACAAGACGATTGAAAAGGATGCGGCATTGGAGCGGCGTTTCCAACGTGTCGATGTGTCGGAACCGGATGAGCCGACGGCGGAACGAATTTTGGAAGGGCTCGCTCCGCGCTACGAGCTGCACCATCGGGTGGAGCTGGCGCCGGGCGTGGTGCATGAGACGGTACGGCTGTCGGTGCGCATCAGCCCGGAACGGTTTCTGCCGGACAAGGCGATCGACCTGCTGGATGAGACGTGTGCGGCAGTGCATTTGAAGGGCCGAAAGGTGGTGCTGGTGCAGGATGTGCTGGAGACCGCGCGGCGCAGCAAAGGATACTGCGAACTGGGTGGAGAGAATGGAGAGATGCTGCTGCGATTGGAGGAACAGCTGGAGCAAACGGTAATCGGGCAGCCGGAAGCGGTGTCACGCATTTGCAGTGCGGTACGGCGCGGAGCGGCGGGACTGCGCGATCTGGCGCGCCCACAAGCGGCGCTGCTGTTGACCGGGCCGACAGGCGTTGGAAAGACGTCGGTTTGTGAGAAGCTCGCGCAGCTGCTGTTTGGGCGGGACAGCTTGATTCGGATCGATCTGACCGAGTACCAACAGCCGCACGACCTGTCCCGTCTGATCGGCGCCCCTCCCGGATATAAGGGATATGGGGAAGGTGGACAGCTGACCGAGAAGATACGGCGGCGTCCGCGGTCGGTTGTATTGTTTGATGAGGTAGAAAAGGCCCACCCCGATGTACTGCGCATTCTGCTTCGGCTGCTGGACGACGGACGGCTGACGGATGCGGAGGGAAAAAGCGCGGATTTCCGCCATGCAGTCATCATTCTGACCTCTAATATTGGGGTAAAGCAGGGAAATCCGCTGGGATTCTGCATTTCCGGAGGCACACAGAATAAGACCACGGAGGAGGTACGCAGAGTGCTGAGTACCGAACTGTCAGCGCGGCTGGATGACATCATTCCGTTCATTCCGCTGGCGAAGGTGGATTGTGAACGCATCGCGGAGATGGAACTGCAGACTCTGGCGCAGCGGTGCGAGCTGCACGGGATAGAACTGCGATGGGACGCAGAGGTGACCGCTCTGCTGGGCGTGGAAGATCACTGCCGGGGAGCGCGCGCGGTGCGCGATGAGGTAGCAAAGCAGATTGCGGATCCTTTGGCGGAGCTGCTGCTGGACAGAGAGCACATGGATGCGGTGGAGCTGTACGTGGAAGAGGGCGTAATTGGAATAAAAAAGAAACTGGCAGAACGGGTATAAAATGTAACAGATATTCCGGGAGAGCGGTTGCACTTTGAGGAAGAATTTGGTATACTATTTATATCTGAGATAGAAGAATCATTGGAAGACGGAAATCCCCATCAGCCGGTCGTTTTGACGGGGCGATGGGGATTTGTGCTACATCGGAGTTTGGAGGGTTGAATCATGAAAAAGAAAAAACAGATGCTTCTGGCAATCCTGTTCTGTGCGGCCGTGCTCTCTGGCTGCGGTGGTTCCAATGAAGAAGCGACGGAGGCCATGGAACCTACGTTCTACCCGGCAGAGCAGAGAGACGATACTACTGCTGCGGCAAAGCCCGTCATCTATTTATACCCGGAACAGCAGGAAGACATTTCGGTTCAACTGTTGTTGGACGGCGATTTTACCTGTACCTATCCGACCTATGAAACTGGCTGGCAGGTCACGGCGTCGCCGGATGGACAGCTGCTGGATGCAGACGGGCAAGAGTATAATTACCTGTATTGGGAAGGCGATCTGCATACCGAATACGACTTTTCCGAAGGGTTCTGCGTCGCCGGGGAGAATACCGCTGCGTTTTTGGAGGATGCGCTGGCACAGCTCGGGCTTTCCCGACGGGAAGCGAATGAATATATTGTGTATTGGCTGCCGCGGATGCAGGACAACGCCTACAACCTGATTTCGTTCCAGACGGAGGCCTATACCGACCATGCACAGCTCATCATTGATCCGAAACCGGATACCGTGATCCGCGTCTTTATGGCGTGGAAGCCGTTGGAAGAAGAACAAGAGATTCCTGCACAGGATCTTTCGGCACCGGAGCGCGCAGGCTTTACCGTTGTGGAGTGGGGCGGCTGCGAGATAGCGGATTGAGACAGTGACGGACACGGCGTTCGGGATACAAAGTCGGAAGTCATGCTGTTTTCGCAGACGTCCGTTTGTGTTGGGAAAAGATGGAAGAATACATAATGCAAGGAGAGAGAAGCTATGTTTCGCAAACTGTTTGATTTCAATCGGGATGGAAAGCTGTCTATCTTTGAAAAAGCAGCCCGTGATGCAACGATTATGATGATGCGCAATGATGCGAAGGAGGAACAGCGCAGGCAGCAGGCGATACAGGAAGCAGACGAGAAATATGAACGGGAAATGAGATGGATCGAAGAGAATGAGGAGCTGGAAGCGTTAGAGGAGAACATACGAGAACGTCTGGTCGAAGCGGGATTTGAGGAAATGGATTTGCTGCGGATGGAACGCGGGCAACTCCGAGACGTCGTCGAACAAAGTGGCTTTGACCCGAATTATCTGGACTTAGAGTCGCTGTCTGATATACGCCGGGCGCTGAGTATGAAAACGGAATGGAAGATTTCCTCGTCGCTTTATTTGGATGTTATGTTCGCTCTCATGGATGCGGGTGTGGATCCGAAGTCCTATGCCGACATGAATCCGGAGGAGATATTGGAGGAATTAGAAGATAATGATATTGATGTATATGAATTGGATTCCTACGATGAGGATGACATCAGGGATGCATTGGAGTATTCGCTGATATTCCAGTTTCAATATGATGAAGATGATGAGGATGATGATGACGACTGGGATTATGTGTCCTTGGAAATTCTGTAAGATTTCCACGACTTTTCCCCAAAACACCCGTTGACAACCGAAAAGTCCTGTTGTATCATTATATGTAATATCGAGAAAAAGCAGTGATGGGAACCATCTG
>JBJEZE010000008.1:0-5990 GCA_051887235.1 Butyricicoccus sp. | reverse complement strand
TGGTTGCGGAGGCAGGATTTGAACCTACGACCTTCGGGTTATGAGCCCGACGAGCTACCGAACTGCTCCACTCCGCGATATCTTTTTGTCGCACCTCATCAAGTGCCTTATTATAATATCACACAGGTGCTATGATGTCAACCATTATTTTTAAAAAATTTTTCTCCCCGTATGTAAGCTGGGCGAACGGGAAATCCACCTTCGCCCGGAGCAGAAAAAACAAGGTTGGTTTGCCATACTCCAGGTGTCCAAATTGCCGCCGCGCTACATCGTCATCTGCTGGCCCAGGAACAGCGCCGCCGACTGCAGGAGCTTGCTCTCCACTTCACCCGCCGGACGATCCTTGTGCTCTTCATCCAGAAATGCAACGCAGCCGGACACATCGCCCTCCGCGATGATCGGCGCGGCAATCGCGATCGGATACCGGTCATCACCGGTCACAAATACCGAGCCGTCCTGCGGCTGAACCATGCGGCGCTCCTGCATAATCTGTTCCAGCGCCGGGCTGACCGACCGCTCGATAATGTCCTTTTTGACGCTGCCCGAGGCGGCAATGACCGAATCCCGGTCACAGATCACACAGCTGCTGCCTGCCGTGCGGCTCAGCGCATCGCACAGCTGCCGGACAAACGTTCCCAGCTCCCCCATCGGGGAATATTTTTTAAAAATAACCTCTCCGTTGCGGTCCGTGTAAATTTCCAACGGGTCTCCTTCACGGATACGCATGGTTCGACGGATTTCCTTCGGAATGACAACACGTCCCAGATCATCAATGCGGCGGACTATTCCGGTTGCCTTCATAACAACATCTTCCTCCTTCGCTCTATTTCGTAAGCATACTCTTTCTGCGATATTGATGATCTTAGTATCTGATTTTGTCGGAAAAATATGTATGGATTGGCTGACAGAGTCTTGACAAATTTCCGTGATTTTAAACGCTTTCTTCCGAAATTGCCAATCATTGTCTCGGACGAGGATTGATTCCGCACCGATACGGTCGTTATTTCCTTTACAGGAAACCTCTTTAGGAATTCATTCCGCCTCCATTTCGCGCAAATTCCCATATAAGCGCTGCATTGTTCTTCGCATACCGTTTCAGTTTCATAATCTCGTCCTCGGAAAATCCAAACGACTTGTAAACGATTTCGCCCGGCAAAGTCAAATCCAGAAAGTCAAACCCGTTTTCACCCGGTCTTTCAAAGTGTACTTTGATCACGTCAAATCCATCTTGTTCCAAAACTGCGCTATGCGTCATTACAATATCGTTTACTGTAGAATAGTAATACATTGCTGACTCTCCTTTACAATTCCTCAGTTTCTATCAAAGCAAGTCTATACTTACCCTGATTGTACTGATGCATAAAAGATTCCAATGTAAGTTTCATCGTGTTTCCTTCATGTTTGCACTTTGTTCTGAAGGCGTCAACGACTTCTTGATCTACTGTAGTTCTCAACTGCGTAGTGGGTCCCATATAATTATCAACCAACAATAAAGGAAATTCTCCCTCTGCGTATTGTCTCATAAAACATTCAATTAAAATATTTAATGGAATCCCCGCTGCGCGACAGTTATCCTTAAATTCAAAGCAAATTTTAGGATTTACCGGAGACGTAAGAGATTTTCTTGGTCGCACTTCGGCCTCACTCTTCATGTATGCCACATTATCACTTCACTTTATTATAACAGGAAGATACCGCATAATGCAACTAACGATTTTGCAACCCTTCCATGATTGCATCATAGACCGTTTTGCCTACGATTTCTTTCTAGTATGATAAAAGCTCAGCCAATTTCCTGACTGAGCTTCTTCAACATGTTTTTAAGTCTCCAAGTCCCTTTCGAAAAATACTGCGCTCCTATCCGCTCTTGTGATTTCTCCAATGAGATCTACGCGCAGATCGCTCGTCGCATTTTCCTCTGGTGTAAACAATTCTTTCCGTGCCTTTGACCATGTGCTGCCGATCGAGCTAATATCCCTCATATGACTCACTTCTTTTCTTGAAAACAGTCAAAAAATCATTACCGCTGTACCTTTTGCAAAAACGCCTGTGTGCGCGGGTTCTGTGGGTGATCCAGCACCTCTTCCGGCGGTCCCTGTTCGACGATATATCCATCCGCCATGAAGATGACGCGGTCCGAAACCGCACGGGCGAAATCAATCTCATGGGTGACGACAACCATGGTCATCTTTTCCTCCGCCAGCTGGCGCAGGATCTTGAGCACCTCCGTGGTCAGCTCCGGATCCAGCGCGGAGGTCGGTTCATCAAAAAACAGCATATCCGGATTCATCGCCAGCGCACGGGCAATCGCGACACGCTGCTGCTGTCCGCCGGACAGCTGGCACGGATACGCATCCGCCTTGTCCTCCAGCCCGACATTTCGAAGCAGCTGCATCGCTTCCTCCCGTACCTCCGCCTTATCCCGCTTCTGGACATGAATCGGGGCATCCATCAGATTTTTCAGCACGCTGTAATGCGGGAACAAGTTAAAGTTCTGAAAGACCAGGCCGTAGTGGTCCTTGATGCGCTTGAGGGTTGGCTTGTCTGCATACTGTCCATCCTTGACGGCATAGTCCCCGCAGTAGCTCAGGTCTCCGCCGGTCATGGTTTCCAGCATGGTGGCGCAGCGCAGCAGGGTGGATTTGCCCGAACCGGACGGGCCGATGATGGAGACAACCTCGCCCTGTTCGACACTCATGGAAATGTCATGCAGAACATCCAGATCGCCAAAACTCTTTTTCAAATGTTCGATTTCCAACAGCTTCATCTGTCCGCTCCCCCTTACTGATAGTACGCCAGCCGGCGTTCCAGCCGATCCATGACGAACGCGACCACATAGTTGAAGATGTAATAAAACAGTCCGGCGACGAACAGCGGTGCAATGGAGGCATCCGCCGCAGCCACCTGTTTGGCCAACGTAAACATTTCCGCGTAGGCAAGGACAAACGCCAGCGAGGTATCCTTGGTCAGCGTGATGATTTCATTGGTAACCGGCGGCAGAATCCGCTTGACCATCTGCGGGAAAATAATCTTACAAAACGTCTGTGCACGGGTATATCCCAGCACCTCTGCCGCCTCATACTGTCCTTTCGGGATGGACTGGATACCGGCGCGATAGATTTCGGCAAAGTATGCGGCGTAATTGATGGAAAAGCCGACAATCGCCGCCCAGAACCGCCACGCGTTGGACACCGACATGCCAAAGACGTAATACGGTCCGAAGAAGACCACAACCAGCTGAAGCATCAGCGGGGTGCCGCGAAGGACAGAAATCACAAAGCCGGCCAGCAGTGAAATGGGCCGGAAGCGGGACATACGGCCAAAGCAGACCAACAGTCCCAACGGCATGGAAAACAACAGCGTCAGGGCAAATAACAGCAGCGAAGCGGTGATGCCTCCCCCGATCTGTTCCAAGACAGAAAGTATATACTGCACAATCGTTCCTCTCTTTCCTCAACATCTACTTGTGTGCGAAAAGGCGGCGGAAATGATTCCTTCCGCCGCCATTCTTTGTGAAAAAGTACGATCCAATTAGGGCGTATCGGAAAAGTCGAACAGTTTGACTCTTTCTACAAATGCGGGTTGCTTCTTCGTGAAAAACACTTGAAATCCGGAAGGATTCCTGCGTGTTTTTGCCTCGAATCACCCTCGCCTTTGCGAAAGATTCGTCCTTTTCTTGGTTTTCCGATAGCGCCTGGACGAACTGCTTCTTTTAGAACAATTCTTCCCGACCGTTATTCTTCGCCATAGCACCAGGTGGTTTCCAGGAAGCTGTAGGCGCCGTCATCCATCTCAGACCACTTGTTGACGATCTCCTCCAGAGTTCCGTCCTCTTGCAGAGCGGCCAGGGCGGTTTCTACCTGCTCGCACAGCTCGGTATTGCCCTTCTTGAAGCCGATTGCGTACTGCTCGGTGGAAATCTCATCGTCCAGAATGACATACTCGCCATCGCGGTTGGCAATCTCGTAGTTTGCCACGCCGACGTCCATCGCAATCGCATCAACCGCGCCGGATTCCAGATCCATAAATGCGGTGTTGTAATTGGACACCTGGATCAGCTGACCCAGAGACGAAGCGATCTGCTGGCCAACTTCGGTTGCATCCTCGCCCTCGAGCGCTGCCAGCGCGGAGGAATCCGCCTGTACGTCCATGATCTTTCCAGCCAGATCGTCAACCGACGCGATGTCCGAGTCGCCCTTGACAACAACAACCTGCGAGTTGTCGATATACGGAGCGGACCAAGTGTAGTCATCCTCACGTCCATTGATGGTGAAGCCGTTCCAGATGCAGTCGATGGATCCGGAGTTGAGCTCCATGTCCTTGGAATCCCAGTCGATCGGCTGCTTTACCAGCTCCCAGCCATAGTAATCACAGACAGCCTGCGCCAGATCCAAGTCGAAGCCGGTGTAATCGTCGCCGTCCTTGAAGCCGTACGGCGGGAACTCCGCGTCAAATCCTACAACAAACTGTGTGCGCTCGTCCGTGGATACCGCTGCGCTTCCCGCCGCATTCGAGTCGGTGTTAGCCGCCGCAGAATCATCGCTGCCGGAATTGGACGAACCGCCGCAGGCAGTCAGCGACAAAGCCATCGCCAATGTCAGCAGCAGAGCTGTAAATCTTTTCATATTCATTCTCCTAATCGTATATATCTCGTGCCAAACTTTTGGCACAGTACTATAGTAACCTTTTAGCAAAATAAAGTCAACTGTTTTCTGTCCTTTTTTTGCACATATCGCTCTGCAGACCCCGATACAGCGCCAGCATTCCAATCATCAGCAATAAAATTGCCGCGGCATAGCCCACCAGGTATCCGTTTGCGCCCAGCCACTGCCACAGCAGCACCAGCGGAGATCCGTCCGGCGCGGCACACAGGAACAGATAATTGGTACCAAACGCCCGGTTGAACACAAACATGGGCGGCACAATGACGCACAGAAAGGCAGCGGCCTGTCCAATCCCGCGGAATCGGGGAACGATGGTTCGGCTTCTGGTCTGCCGGACGACATAGCACACAACCGCGCTGTGGATGGCAAAGCTGTGGATGCAGAAATAATTCCACGGCGGATATGCGGTCCAATCCGGGAACAGCAGCGCGGAGACCGCGCCGGGCAGGCAGAGGATATACAAAATCTGTCCCAGCCAATCCGCGCCGGTCCACGCATGCAGAAGGCACAGCCAGACCGCCATCCCGCACAGATGCAGCGGCAGTACGTGCACCGACAGACAGCCCAGCCGCGCCAGAATCGCCAGCCGCAGCAGCTCGGACGCACCCATCCACACCGTGAAGCCCTTTGCCGCCCGCTGCCGGACGGCTTTCTCCCACCGCGTCCCGACCGGCAGGATGCACAGCAGCACGCTCAGCAGCAGCCATCCCAGATGATACGCGCCGAAATGCGCAAACCCGCTGTCCGGCGGCACCTGCGTGCCCCATACAAACATTTCCGTCCCTTCTTTCTTTCCAAAAAGGCAAAGACATCCGAATCCCCGGATGTCCCTGTTATTTCTTTTGCTTCATCGGCCACGGTGCTTCCCCCATCGTCCGCCGCGTGCGGGCATATATGACGTAGGTCACAATCGTGGGAATGTTTAAAAACAAAAATAGGATTACCAGCAGCACAATCGCCGCCGGCAGTGTATCCACTGCGGTCATCTGCGGCAGTGTCTGTTCCACCGCGCTGAGTATGCTCATCACCGAGATGATGAAAAAGAAAATCGGCATGACCAGACCGACGCCGCGGTTTGCCTTCTTTGCCAAAATGCGCTCCAGCAGTCCAAATCCGACATTGAGGCCGACCAGAATCAGCAGAAAGACAAGTAATATGATTCCTGTTCCCTTCATTGCATCCTCGCTCCTTTGTTTCAGGATACCATGAAGGGGAGGAGAAATCAAGGGGCGCACGGGGAGACTCTCCGCACGTAATGCTCTATTTGCCTCCGGCGACATCATTACTTTTAGATATACTCTGGCTAGCGCTTGCTTTCGCACTACG
>JBJEZE010000007.1:0-6036 GCA_051887235.1 Butyricicoccus sp. | reverse complement strand
TGTCGCCGATGATCAGCTCACGCTGACCCTTGCCGATCGGGATCATGGCGTCGATGGCCTTGATACCGGTCTGCAGCGGCTGCTTAACCGGCTGGCGGTCGACAATACCCGGCGCCGGGCTTTCGATCGGACGGGTCTCGGTGGTCTCGATCGGGCCCTTGCCGTCGATCGGCTGACCCAGCGCGTTGACCACGCGGCCGATCAGCGCTTCGCCGACCGGAACCGAGACTACCTTGCCGGTGCGCTTGACGATGTCGCCTTCCTTGATGCCCTTGTCCGAGCCAAGCATGACGATGGAGACGGTGTTCTCCTCCAGATTCTGAGCCATGCCGTATTCGCCGTTGCTAAACTCGACGAGCTCGTTGGCCATACACTTTTCCAAACCGGTTGCGCGAGCGATACCGTCGCCGACCAGGATGATCGTTCCGGTTTCGCTCTGTTCAATCTTTGTATTATAATTCTTAATCTGTGCCCGAATGACACTGCTGATTTCTTCAGGACGTAACTGCATAGTCTCACCAACTTTCTTTTTGCCTTACGCGAGTGCGCCCGCCAGGCGTGCGCGAATCGTGTCCAGCTTATTTTGTACGGTACCATCCAGCTGAATGCCGTCCATGAGCAGACGGATGCCGCCGACACAGCTCGGATCGACCTTCTTGTCCAACTGGACAGTCTTGCCGGTCACGGCGTTCAGCTTGTTTGTCAGACTGGATTCCTGGGCCTCCGTCAGCGGCACGGCGGTAATGACCGTTGCCATGACGATACCGTTATCCCAGTTATACCGGCTGCGGAACTGCTTGGCGGTGTCGATGAACTCGCGCGCCGTGCCGTTCTCCGCAATAATCTTCAGGAAATTGAGCAGGTACATGTGGAGCTTTCCGCCGAACGTCTCCTCCACGACCTCCACCCGCTCGGCCTTCGCCATCGTGGGGGTGTTCATGAGGGTGATGAACTGCGGATTCTCCTCAAAGGCCTGTCGCAGGATCGCAACTTCGTCGAGCATGCGCTCTACGTCGCCGCATTCGACTGCCAGATCGTACAGCGTGTCGCCGTATGCCTTCGCAATCTCTGTCATGACGCCTCACCTACACCCTTGATAAACTCCTGAATCAGAGCTTCGTGGTCGCTCTCGTTGATCTCACGCTCAACGACCTTGGAGGCGATATCCATAGCGATGCCGGAAATCTCGTTCTTGAGCTCGTTCATCGCCTTCTTCTTCTCCTGTTCAATTTCCGCGTCAGCCTTCTCCAGCATACGATTGGCCTGGTTGCGGGCGTCGAGGAGGATCTCCTCGCCGTTCTGCTGGGCGCGCTTGGTTGCCGTCTTCACGATATCGGCAGCCTCTGCCTTCGCCTCCGCCATGTGCTTTTCGTACTCCTCCCGCAGGGCGTTCGCCTCTGTGGAAGCCTTGTGCGCGTCGTCAAAGTCCTTCTGGATCTCCTCCTCGCGCTTTGCAAGAATGTTCTGGACAGGCTGGAAAAGAAAGTGTTTGAGCAGCAGGAACAGTATCAGCAGGTTCACCAGCTGCACAATAATTTGCCACGGGACAATATTTACTAATTCTAATGCCACGTTTCTGTTCTCCTTTCTACCAAATCGGTCTCCGTCGGAACGGAACTGTCCAATCAGAGCCTCTGATTAGAGCTTACCGAGGAAAGGATTGACGAACATCAGAATCAGTGCAACGATGAAGCCGTAGATACCGGTCGTCTCCGCCAGTGCACAGCCGAGAATCATCGTCGAGGTAACCTTACCGGAAGCCTCCGGCTGACGGCCGATTGCTTCACACGCCTTGCCTGCGGTGTAACCCTCACCAATGCCAGGGCCAACGCCGGCGATCATTGCTAAACCCGCACCAACGGCGGAGCCACACAGTACAATTGCTCTTGCGATGTCTTCCATGATTTGTTCCTCCTGTAATGTTCTGCTTGGTAAGCAGTGTGTGTTGTGGATAGAAAATGTGTTTTCATGAACCGGATTACGGGGTCGCGCGACTCTCTCCTTCGCCGCTCCCGCGCCCGATCACTCTTCTTCGGTTTCTCCTGCCCGCGCGATAAACAGCATGGTCAGCATACAGAAGATAAACGGCTGAACCAGACCGGAGAACACGCCAAAATAAATCTCCAAGACAGCCGGGATGCCGGTCGCCAGAATCGGGATAGTGCCCAGCACTTCGCCGATGACGCCCGGAATCAAACCGAACAGCATTTTGTTGACCGCTTCCAGGGCCGCGTACAGCAGCAGCGTGATGACCGTGCCGGAAGCGATGTTGCCGAAATGACGGAATGCCATCGAGATCGGCGTGGCAACTTCACTGATGATGTTCATCGGCAGCATGACCGGAATCGGATCCAGATAGCCCTTCAGATAGCCGCCGAAGCCGTTGGCCTTGATCTTCCAGTAGGTAATCAGGATAAAGACCAGCAGCGCCCACGCCAGCAGCGTGTTCAGGTCGCCGGTCGGCGAGAACGCGCCGGTGAGGCCCATGAGGTTGCAAACAGCAGACAGTGAAAAAATTGCCGCAATAAACGGAATGAAGCCACTCCATTTCTTGCCCATGTTGTTGTGCACCAGACCGGTGACCATACCGACCAAATACTCCGCAACGATCTGCCGTTTGGTCGTTGGGTGAACCGACAGGCTATGCGTCAGAAAGATGCACACGCCCACGATGATAATCATCGCAATCCAGGTGTTCACCAACGTCTCCGTGATGGGCAGGTTCTGGTTGCCGAACAGATAGCAGTATATTTTTGCACCGGTTACGTTAATGTCCATAGATCATTCTTCCCCCTTTCTTTGAAAAATAGGCAGAGTCATGATGAAAATGGTGATTCTCGGGAAAAACAGCGGCAGAATTGTCGCAACCCAGTGGAAGTACGGAACCTTGATTCCGACCACCAGCACCGCGGCCAAAAGAAGCAGCCGCTTTGTGTACGAACTCTGCGTGATTTTCTTCGCCGTCGCCGGGTCCCTCTGGCTGACCGATCGCTGTACCGCCAGCGCCATCAGGAAGAAGTTCAGCACGGCAAACCCTCCGCCGAGCACGGCACCGAGCAGCACCGTATAGTCAAATCGTCCGATCACAGCGAACACGACCAGCATGACAGCGCACATGGCTCCCACGCCGATTCCGATGTGTCTGGTCTCGTCTTTGACCGCCTGTTCAATCTTGATGTTTCTCACCACCTATCTTCTCAGGACCTACCGATCCAGAATTTTGTTTGGGCGTCCGGTCAAACCGCCGCCGGATGATCTTCCAGAACTTCCACGCGCTCACCGCGCTTCCGCCCAGCCCCAGCACCAGCCCGACCACCATGATCCACAGCCCCAGCGCGAAGCGGCCGCGAAGCCACGCCGCACCGTACAGGCACAGGATCGGAGGCGCCGCCACCGAACAGCCCAGCTGCGTTAAAAGTGCCAAATTCTCCGCACATTCTCTCAGGATTTGCCGATTATCCATAATCCTCTCTCCTTGCCGAATATGAATGCAGAATTCCCACTCTCTCAGGCTTCCTTCATTATAGCAGTTCGCTTTCAAAACCGCAACACTATCCCTTGCGATTTTATCAAAAACTTTGCAGAAACTCCCCACCTTTTTACTATTTCTCACATATCGCCCCACTCCGATACAGCGTTTTGTACGAAACACCGCACCGGAATGCAGGATTTATTTTGCCATCCTGCATCCCGGTTCGCGATCCAATCTTTTCCGCCCATTTTGCAAGATTATTTCCACAGACGGGTAAATTTCCACTCCCCGCTGCAAGCCCCGGCAAACCAACTGGCGTTTTTCCGCATCCTGCTGTGCGTTTTTTACAACTCCGGTTCTGAGTAGAACCCGCCTTTTCGGAAGGAAAATTTTTCATCTTCTGTTGTTACTTTACACCACATCCGTTTGCAAATCTTCTCCGAAACTTTGCGGTATTTTGCTTTTTTTCGTCTTCAGGAAACGACGTTTACCGGTTTGCCGTCCCGGTACGCCCGGACGTTCCCCACCGTAATATCCATCAGGCGCTGCCGGGTCTGGTCGGTCGCCCAGGCAATGTGCGGCGTCAGAATGCAGTTGGGCGCGCCCAACAGTGGGTTGTCCCGGCGCATCGGCTCCACGCAGACGACATCCGCTGCATAGCCGGCCAGACGGCCCTCCCGCAGCGCGTCCGCCACATCCTGCTCCACAGCCATCGGCCCGCGGGACGTGTTGATGACAAAGGCAGACGGCTTGAGCCATCCGATGGTTTCCGCGCAGATCAGACCCTGCGTCTGCTCGGTCAGCGGCGCGCACAGCGCGACAACATCCGCCTGCCGGAAGCCCTCTTCCAATGTCACAAAGTCTGCCCCGTCCGCCGGTGGGGTATTCGCCGGATCACGCGGAACGACAACGGTTTTCATGCCGAACGCCTGCGCGCGCTGCAGCACAGCCCGTCCGATGCGCCCGCAGCCCACCACGCACAGCGTCTTGCCGTTCAGATTGATCAGCGGCGTTTTCCAGAAGCTGAAATCCGGGCTGTCACACCACTCGCCCGCCTGCACCGCGTCGTTGTGCAGACCCACATGCATGCACAGCTCCAACAGCAGCGCCATGACCATCTGCGCAACCGAATCGGTGGAATACGCCGGGATATTGGTCACAACAATGCCGTGTTCGGTGCAGTAGGCCAGATCCACCATATTGTATCCGGTCGCGGTCACGCCGATATATTTCACGGACGGACACTGCCGCAGGACCTCCGCCGACATGACAACCTTATTGGTCACAACAACCTCCGCATCGCCGATGCGCGCCACGACCTCCTCCGGGGCCGAGCGCTCATAGACATCCACCTCGCCCAGCTCCCGCAGAGCGTCCCAGGACAGGTCGCCCGGATTCAGCGTATGCCCGTCCAAAACAACGATTTTCATAGTGCCTCTCTCCTTTGCTGTGAAAAACCCTCTTTCTTCCGAACGCCATCGGAAAGAAGAGGGTTTTACCACTCAATTCCTGTTTTTTAGAATACGCAGTACTGCTCCATATACGATTCCATGAGCGGGAGAATCTCACCGTAGGTCCCCTGCTCCTTGAGATATTCATGAATGTCGCGCACGTCAATCAGCGAATGCACCTGAATGCCAAATTCCTCTCCGACTTCCATGACAGCGGTCTTGCCCGGGTTCTGTCCGACCTCGCAGCGGTTGACCGAGATGAACATATCGGTTACCTTGACGTCCGCACAGCCGTACAGCACCGGCAGCGTCTCGCGGATCGCCGTGCCCGCGGTGATGACATCTTCGATGATAATGACGCGGTCGCCGTCCACCGGCTTGTAGCCGACAATCGAGCCGCCTTCGCCGTGATCTTTCGCTTCCTTGCGGTTGAAGAAGAACGGCTTGTCGATACCGTAGTTGCGCGCCATCGCACCCGCTACCGACGTCGCCAGCGGGATGCCCTTATACGCCGGACCGAACATCGCGTCAAATTCCGCACCGATGGTGTCCTTGACCATCGCCGCGTAGAACTCTCCCAGCTTGGAGCTCTGCAGCCCGGTCTTGTAGTTGCCCGTATTGACGAAATACGGCGTGTTGCGTCCGCTCTTGGTCACGAAATTTCCAAAGCGCAGCACATCCGCGCTCATCATAAATTCAATAAATTCCTTCTTTGCCTGTGTCAGCATAGAGAACTCATCCTTCCTGTTTTTGATTGCTTTCAGTATACCAGAAAACACGGGTTCCGACAAGATAGAGCCGGATCTGGATTTTGATTATCTGATGTATGATTTGCATGGTTGAGGATTGCTCGTTTGTTGGATTTCTATTGTTGTTTTTCTGTACGTCGAACGTTACTTCGGAGCGCCGCTCCGCTGGGCAGAGACTTTTGTGCGAACAAAACAATCCCAGCGTCGCTGCGCTAGCTGTGATTCTCCGTGCTGCGCGAGGCGTTTTGCATACCCCGCTGCGGCGGGAAACCGGACACATGAATCGCTGAGAGTTACGCCTGTTACCCGAGGTTAGAGCGGAACATAGACGGGGAATGGAGATAGGAAGACGCGTGGTATACGG
>JBJEZE010000006.1:0-25053 GCA_051887235.1 Butyricicoccus sp. | reverse complement strand
CGGCGGCACGGTCGGATGTCTCCGGCTGGATGATTTGGCGGAATTTTATGCATAAGATCGCAAAGAGGGCTGCGAGATGCAGCCCTCTTCTTTCTTTATTTCGTCGTGCAGCGCTTCACCGCGCTCCACACACCGTTATAAATCACGCCTCCGCTGACACTGCGGGCACGCACTTGCACATAATATGTTTTCTTGGCCTTCAGGCTCTTGAGCACACGGGACAGCTCGCTGGCATCTTTTATTGTCACCGTCTTTGCGCCGCTCATGCTCTTTTTGGTGGAATAGCGAATCTGGTATCGGTTGGCACCGCTCACGGCATTCCAGCTGACACGGATCTGCTTGCTCCCCGCCTTGCATGTAACTCCCCGAGTCCGCTTCAGTTCCCTGGACACCGTGCATCCGCGCACCGTGCTCCACTCGCTGTAATGCATTCCGTTGGACGCATTCTGCCGGACACGCATCTGAACATAATAGGTCTTGCCCGCCTTCAGACCGGTCAGCGTCTTTTTCTGTACCTTGGACGATACCGTAACCGTCACCGCATTACCCATATCCGCTCTGGTCGCATACCGGATCTGATACGAGGTTGCACTGCTGCTGCCGCTCCACTGCACCAAAATTGCCTTGTCCTGCGCCGTATAGAGCACACTGTCCAGCGGATTGAGCCATTTTTCCGTCGTGCACACGCAGACATTGCTCCATTGGCTGTGGTATACCTCGCTGCCCTGTACCGACCGTCGGCGCAGCTGGACATAGTAGGTCTCATCGGCCAGCAATCCACTCAGCGTCCGCACCTGTGTGTTCTGTCCGATCGTCACCTTTTTGGACTGCTCCATTTCCGGATTGGCCGCGTAGCGAATCTCGCAGTTTCCGTTCATTCCACTGGTGTCCCACAGCACCTGTACGGCCTCTTTTCCGGCAACGCACTGCACGCTGCGCGGCTGCTGCAGCCATGCCGAGGTTTCTCCCTTCATGGTATTGGACCACGCACTGCTGTACAATCTGCTGGTTCCCTTTTTCTGCGCGCATACCTGCACATAGTAGGTTTTCTCCGCCAACAGATTCTCCACCGTTGTCCCAAGTTCCGCAGCGCTGACCGTCTTCGTCTGATACGATCCGAAGCTCTTCGAGGTCGCATAGCGGACCTGATACTGTGTCGCCAGCGCGTACGCGCTCCACTGGACCGCAACCGACTCCCGCCCGGCCTGGCATGTCAGCAGCTCCGGCGCCTTCAGCAAGCAGCTGTAGCCGATCTTGCTCCCCGGATTGGGCAGATTGGAATCAAAATGCGATCGAACCCGATACTCATACTCGACGCCCTCCTCTGCCGTTTGATCCGTGTACTGATAGTTCGTTTTCCCCGTCTGGCTTGCAATTTCCTCCAGCTTTTCCCACGTATCGGTTCCGGATAAGCGGCGGTATACATAGTAGACCGATGCATTTTCCGCCGCGCTCCACTGCAGCTCGATGCCGGAATCCAAACACAAACACTCTGTCAGCGTGGGAGCCGGACAGGACGGCGTACTGGTATACGAAGACTGCGTCACGGAAAACGGATCGGTCACCGCTGCCTTTGCGGCCTTCCGCAGCATGGGCAGATGCAGATGGCTGACATTCGGGCTGCCCTGCGGGTGGTAGGTGACCTCGTTGACGTCAATGCCGATGGCCGCCGCCACCGTCATTCCGGCCGTATATCGTCCCAGGCTGTACGTCAGATGCCGCCCGTCCCGGTTGAGGTTATCGCCCACATAGCTGGTGCGGACGTTCTGCACAGCGGTTCCCACCGGAATCACCGTCTCAAATTCCCCAGACGCCCACACCGTATTCTGCGTGGTGTCCGCAATCGCCCGATACATCGTCATCTGATCATTGTTGTACACCGCATAGTAGGCATACTCATAATCCTGCGCGTAGGCCCAGCCCATCAGCCAGGTAAACGACAGCTCCGGATTGCTGCACTGGCTGCGGATCATCCCGGTCAGCGCGGACAGATATGAATTGCCTTCTGCATCGTAAAACGAGCTTGGAATGCCGCTCAAGTGGCTGCTCTGCTGCAGGAAGACCAGATCCCACTCCCGGTCCTGAAAGACTGTGCTTGCGGACACCCCATCCTGTGTTATCTTCTCTCCGCCGCTGTCCGGTGTATACAGGTCATACTGATACTGCGGGCTGTCCGACTGGATATACGACACATGGTTCGCCAGCGAAAGCGACCCCTTCCACAGCACGCCGACCGTGACGTCGTACCCCGCACTGCTGGCAATCTGCGATACATACCGCATGGTGTCATTGGTAAAACTGTTGCCAATGGCCAGTATGTTCAGCGTGTTATCCTCTTTCACCACAGACGCCTGCGTCACAACCGCCGCTTCATCCCCCTCGTCCGCGACATCCAGATCCACTGCGGCCGCCCCCACCGTCACCGCACAGATCAGACATATCGTCATGCACAGATGCTTCCAAAACCTCATAAACATCCCTTCTTTCTGCCTGTTTTTGCATCGAAACGCTGTTTTTGGCTGCTATCCCGACACAGCAGCCGACCGCCGCTCCCTCCGTCATCCGGTTCTCACCGCTCCGCTGCTATCATTCCTCGTTTTTCATCTGCCGATACGCACAAAGAATCTGCCGCCCGGACAAATCGTTCCGAACGGCAGAATATTCTTCTCTGTCATCAGCCGCCCATCGAACGCATCATGCGCTCATTGAGCTCTTTGGCTGCATTATAGCCCATGGACTTGTGACGCTGATTCATCGCCGCAACCTCAACAACAACCGCCAGATTTCGGCCCGGGCGAACCGGAATGGTCAGCGACGGGATGCGCAGTCCGAGGATTTCCGTATACTTGGTCTCCAGACCCAGACGTTCATACATCTTTCCGTCTTCCCACTTCTCCAGATTGATCACCAAATCAATGCGTTCGGTCGGCTTAATGGAGCCCATACCAAACAGCTGACGGACATCGACAATGCCAATGCCGCGCAGTTCGATAAAGTGGCGGATAATCTCCGGCGCAGAGCCAACCAGCGTGCGGTCGGACACGCGCTTGATCTCAACCGCGTCATCCGCAATCAGACGGTGGCCGCGCTTGATCAGCTCGATCGCGGTCTCGCTTTTGCCGACGCCGCTCTCGCCCAGAATCAGTACGCCTTCGCCGTACAGTTCCACCAATACGCCGTGCATCGTGATGCGCGGAGCCAGCGCGACCTTTAACGACGCCACCAGGCTGCTTGTCACATTGGATGTAAAGGCATTGGTGCGGAGGATGGTGACGTCATACTTTTTCGCCGCTTCGATGCATTCCGGAAATACCTCGATATTTCGCGTAATGATAACAACCGGAACGCCGGTCGCAAAGAAGCGCTCAAAGATCTCTGTACGCTTGGCACTGTCAAACTGTTCGACATAGGTATTTTCTACCTTGCCCATAACCTGAATACGGTTCGGGTCAAAATAGTCAAAGAAACCTGCCAGCTGAAGGCCAGGCCGATTGACGTCATCTGTTGTAATCTCTATGTTTTCAAAATTTTCTGGTCCGTAGATAATTTCATACTGAAATTCCTGAATCAGCTGTCCCAAAGTAACGCTGAACTCCTTCAGTTGCATACCGCCAAGCCTCCTATATCAGATACTACAAAATATGGACGGTATTATTATATCGTATTTGGCTATTATTTGCAATCGTTACCTGGGCAATTCTATCTTTTTTCGTTTCCTTTCACTTTTTTCCGATTCACCACTTGCATTTTAATTTTGATTGTGGTAATATAATATCCGTTACTCAAGTATGAAAGATAAGGAGGTGCAGGAAAATGGCAAAGTGTGAAGTTTGCGGTAAGGGCGTAACCTTTGGTATCAAGGTTTCCCATTCTCACAGACGTTCCAACCGTACTTGGAAGCCCAACGTTCGTCGAGTAAAGGCCGTTGTTGGTGGTACTCCGTGCCATATCAACGTTTGCTCTCGGTGCCTCCGTTCCGGCAAGGTTACCCGTGCGGTTTAATCCCGGTATGGAATTTGCAAGCTCTCTGCTCTGTCAGAGAGCTTTTTTATTTCTGTTTTCAGGTAACCTTGCCGTCTCTCTGCTTGCCATTTTCCGTTCCGCTCTTGGTTTTCTCTGGCCGGGGGCTTTCTTTCGCACTTCGTGCTCACCTGCCACCGGCAGGCCGCAAAGGTTACCCGTGGCTTTCATCCCGGTATGGAATTTGCAAGCTCTCTGCTCTGTCAGAGAGCTTTTTTATTTCTGTTTTCAGGTAACCTTGCCGTCTCTCTGCTTGCCATTTTCCGTTCCGCTCTTGGTTTTCTCTGGCCGGGGGCTTTCTTTCGCACTTCGTGCTCACCTGCCACCGGCAGGCCGCAAAGGTTACCCGTGGCTTTCATCCCGATATGGAATTTGCAAGCTCTCTGCTCTGTCAGAGAGCTTTTTTACTGCCTTTTTCAGGTAACCTTGCGTTTCTCCGCACCCCGTTTTCTCCCTTTCCCGATCCGCACAGCAGCGAAGTTTTCCATTAAATTCTTGTCTTTTTTTGTATCATATGTTATACTTCGACGTGTGTATGTTGTAAATTGAGTGAAAAAAAGGAGAGTATATGCTGCAAACGATCGAATCCATCAACACCGCCATCAATAATTTTATATGGGGTGTCCCGGCAATGATCTGCATTATCGGCGTCGGGCTGTATCTTAGCTTTTGTACACGGTTTATCCAGATTCGGAAGTTCCGATATGCGCTGAAGCACACTATCGGACGTCTGTTCCACAAAAAAGAAGCGTCTGACGGTACCATGACTCCGTTTCAGGCGGTCTGCACCGCGCTGGCCGCGACCGTCGGCACCGGCAACATCGCCGGCGTAGCGGGCGCCATCGCCATCGGCGGCCCCGGAGCGGTGTTCTGGATGTGGTGCTCCGCGCTGCTCGGCATGTGCACCAAGTTCTCCGAGGTCACGCTGGCGGTTCATTTCCGTGAGGTGAACGAACAGGGCGATCTGGTCGGCGGTCCGATGTATTACATCAAAAACGGCCTGGGCAAGCAATGGCAATGGCTTGCCGTACTGTTCTCCGCCTTTGGTGTCCTGACCGTATTCGGTACCGGCAACGCCACGCAGGTCAATACCATTACCACGGCGATCAATTCCGCCCTGACCAACTACGGTCTGATGAATGACAACATCATGCCAATCAGCAATCTGCTGATCGGTATCGCACTGGCGGTATTGGTCGCACTGGTCCTGTTGGGCGGCATCCGCCGTATCGGCAGCGTTACGGAAAAACTGGTTCCCTTCATGGCGCTGCTGTATATCCTGTTTGCCATCGGCGTTGTTCTGCTGAATATCCAGCGCGTTCCGTCCGTATTGACATCCATCGTCACCGGTGCATTCCGCCCGTCTGCTGTCACCGGCGGACTGGTCGGAAGTTTCTTCCTGAGCTTGAAAAAGGGCGTCTCCCGCGGTATCTTTTCCAACGAGGCCGGTCTGGGCACCGGTTCCATCGCCCACGCCTGTGCGGATACCAACAGCCCGGTACGTCAGGGCCTGTTCGGCATTTTTGAAGTGTTCACCGACACGATTGTGATCTGTACCCTGACTGCGCTGGTCATCCTGTGCAGCGGCACACCGGTCACCTACGGCGCAGCCGCCGGCGCGGAACTCACCATTTCCGGCTTTACCTCAACCTACGGCAGCTGGGTTTCCATCTTCACCGCCGTCGCGATGTGCTGCTTCGCGTTTTCCACCATCATCGGTTGGGGTCTGTACGGCGCACGCTGTATCGAATTCCTGTTTTCTTCCCGCATCATCAAACCGTTCATGGTGGTGTATTCTCTGGTCGCCATCGTCGGCGCTACCATGGATCTGGGGCTGCTCTGGAGCATCGCGGAGACCTTTAACGGCCTGATGGCGATCCCCAACCTGATTGCCCTGTTCCTGCTGTCCAAAACCGTGGTCCGGCTGGTAAAGGACTACTTCGACAAAGAACCAACTTCATAAACCGCAAATACGCTCTCCCCTTTGAGGAAGAGCGTATTTTTTATATCCAATCCATCAACGACTGAGCCTCCACACCGTCTCGCCGACCGTGTGGAGGCTCTTTTATCATTTCATCAACAAACCACGATTACATTGCTTCAATCTTGTCAAGGATGGATGCATCCATTCCAGACTTCACCAGGACTGCCTTAACCCGATCCTTCTTCTCACGGTCCAGTTCGGGCTTGCTGTCCTCGAATTCATCCAGCAGGCGATTCATTTCCGCCTCAATGCTGTCTTCATAGTACGTCGGGCTCTTGGTTTTCGCGCCGCGTCCGCCGATATTTGGCATGTACAGATCCATAAAGTTGTCCAATGTGTAATCCATTGTGACAAAGCTGCCGGTGTGTCCGGCCTCTCGGATTTCATCCAGATCCAGCGTCTCTTCGTTGACCTCAAACGGGGTCAGAGCGGCCTTCGTCAGCCGGATAACCTCAAAGTCTGCAATCATCTTCTCAAAACTGGTTGCATTTACGCTGTCCACAATGCCGCCGGCCTCCATGACGATGTTGACGCCATGGCTGTAGGCGGAGTAGAAGGTCAGCATGGACTCATAGCCCGCCTGCGCATTCAGCACCGGTGCATCCGTCTGGCTTCCGCCGCCACGCGACGGCAGATCGTAAAACTTGCCCATATTGGCGGCAAAGCCCTGCATCTGTGCACCTTCCGGAGCCGCACACGCAAAGGTCAACCCGCGCATGTCCACGGCGGTAGACTGAATGCCGAAAACAACCGGCGTTCCCGGTCGAACCATCTGTGCCAGACAGATACCGGTTAAATCCTCCGCAGTGCCGCTGGCCAGCGTTCCCGCCATCGGCAGCGGACCGGTCGCGCCGAGCATCGCCGCCGGACACAGGATCACCGGCTGTCCGTACTCGGCCAGTACCATCAGGTTATCCACCATTCGTTCGTCCAGAGACAGCGGCGAGTTGGTATTGATCAGCGCGATCATACGCGGCTGCGCAATCAGCGCATCCTTGCCGCCGAACAGCTCACAGCTCGCCTCCATCAGATGTTCCATGACATCCTTGTCGCCGGTGGACAGCATAATCGCTTTGTCGGAATTCAGGATGGTCGCATAGAACATGGCAAGCGGAGCCAGGCGGTCTGGCACATCGCTCGGCTGAATCATCGTACCGCCATTGATGTCGTAATCCTCATTGGCGTACACCAGCTTGAGGCACTTCATATAGTCGTCCATCATGCCCGGACGCTGTGTGCCGTCCTTTTCGGCGATAAACGCACAGCCGTATGCCGGAGCCGGATTGGTCTTTCCGGTGCCCATTTCCACCTTATACTTCGGGTTTCTTCCCAAAATCGTAAACGCAGACGGCGCCATCTTGACCCAGTGCCATACCTGCTCCTCGGTCAGAAAAACCGTGCTGTCCTCCACCTTTACGCCATTTTGTCTAAAAATCTCCAGCGCCTTTTGGTTATGTACCTTAACGCCGACGTCCCGCAGAATCTGCATCGCAGCGTCATGGATCATCTGTTCTCTGGACATGTTTTCCTCCTCAACAATTCACAATTTCAACATCAACAAGTCGCTGCAATCAGCGGTTTCTCACACCAAGCTTCAGCTCATCGCGCAGATAGCGGATGCTCTCCTCACACGCCTTCATCTCGCGCTCACGAGCGGACTCAATCGGCTCGTCCTTGCTGAGGAATGCAATTTCATTTTCCATAATGATTTTGTCCATCGGGGACATCTCGCGGATCATTCGGATCATGCGCTTGCAGTCCATGGAACCCTGTCCGTGCGGCGCGCCGACAATGTGAACGCCCAGCGGATCGGTGTAAATCAGGTCATCACTGAAGTGGCAGCAGTACGCCTGCGGCAGCATGTTTTCAAACGCGCCATGCGGATTTTCCGTCATGTAGTACGCATTCATATTGTCCACACAGGTGCCGATCAGCGTGTGGTTCAGCTTGTCAACCAGCCACAAAATCTCCTGCGAGAACGTATCCGTGTGGTTCTCAATGGCGACCTGCATGCCGTACTCCTCGATCAGCGGAATGGCCGCTTTGAACTCGTCATAGCGAACCAGCAGCTGCTTCATGACCTCTGGATGCATCCAGGTGCCGAACAGCTCGCGCGGGCGAATGATATCCAGGCTGAACTTTACCAGCTCGGCATCCAGATCATGACCGATGCGCAGCGCCTCTTCCACCGTGCAGTTGACGCGGGAGTCGCTGCCTGCGTTGAACGACGAATTGAACTCCAGGAACAAGCCGCACTTCTTCGCATAGGCGGCGACCTTCTTGAGGTTTTCCGTGCCGAACGGATCGTCCTTCGCGGTGGTCAGCAGGTCGACCTTGGTGATCTGCAAGCCGTCCAATTCCCACTCGACGCACTTGTCCATCAATTCATACAGGGACATGACCTGATCGAAAAAGTAATCCTTGCCGAAGCCCCAGCTCTCACCAAATCCAAAAAAGTGTAGGGTGTAGGTGTGCATGCCGAGGCGAATCGGTCTGTCGGTCGTCTGTTTCATGATAATTTCCTCCTCATTAAAATTCATACATTCTTCTCACTCGCAGTGCTGTCTCTCCAAACAGAACTGCCGCATCCATGTGATAAACATGTTTACTGATATCAGTATATCATATATTCTTTTTTGTAACTATGCGTTGTCACAGATTTTTTTTGCAGAATCTCACATTTATCGTCTTTCTGCACAATTCAAACAATATTATCCCTCTCAAACTATCTATTTTGCTCACAAGCTCCCTCATCGCACCCATACTCATCTGTTTTCAGACAGCAAAAAAGACCGCAAACGCGGTCTTTTTGTGCTATTGTTCCGGTTTACTCGATGACAATCGCCATAAAGGTTGCGGTCTTATCCGAGCGGTTGACCGTGTAATGCCGTGCGCCGCCGCCGCAGAACCACGCATCGCCCGGATGTACCGTGCGCTCCTCGCCGTTGTCCAAAATCGTCATCTCGCCGTCCACCATGTAGCAGAACTCCGCGTCCGGTTCGTGCGCGTGCTCGCCGATGGAGCATCCCGGCTCCAGCGTCATCATGGCGCACATCTTGAACTTGCCGCAGGAATCCTCGCTCGGGATCAAAATCTTCGCCGGGATCTCCCCTTCGCCGCCGCGCAGGTTCTTCTTTATCTCGGTCTTTTGCTCATTCGCTCTGTTTAACATTGCTTATTCTCCTTTTCGTCTATTATGTTCTATCTCAATAACGGTGATGCCGTTATTATGTCGATCAATGTCCGTATCCTTGCGGAAGGCCGGATGCCGCCGCAGGAGCGTGCGGGTGTCCTCTTCAAAGATCGTCAGACGCTCTCCGGGGATGACGAGGCCGACTGCGCCGCGCTTCTGCATTTCCATCAGCTCTTTGCGCGCCGCCACACGAATCTTTCCGCCATTTCCGGTGGACCCAAACCCGTGAATCAGCTTGAGCACCTTGACGCCCTGTCGTCCGGCCAGACGGATCTCCAGCCGCAGGCGATCCATCGCCTGTGCGACCGTCGGTCGGTCGTCCTCCAAATTCACCTGACGAATCTCCTGTCCCATTCCGCTCTCCTCGCTAAACCGGCACGCCGCATTGCTGGCGCACCTGCGTGATAAACTGCTCCATCAGCGGGCGCATAGAGGTCTTGGTATCCCGGCAGATTCCCTCGATCATCCGTTCCGCATGCCACTGCACTGCCGCGACCGGAAGCGACTCATGTTCGATGCCTTCAATCACGCCGTCTGCATCGCTGACCGCCGTGACCACCAATCCGCTGCCCAGCGTGCGGATCGCCTGATGATGGTAGCTGTTGACCACAAACGACTCGCCCAGCAGCGCGCGAAGGCTGCCGCTCTCCGCGGTAATCACCCGATGAATCGTGTTTTCGTGCAGATACGCCGTGCCCAGCTCGCGGAACAGCGTTCCGCCGAAAAAAACGTCAATCACCTGAATGCCGCGGCAAATGCCCAGCACCGGCTTTTCCCGCTCGCAGAAGCATTGCAGCAGCTGGTGCTCCCGCTCGTCCCGCCGTTCATCAATGCCGTAGGCCTGTCCGTTCATCCCCTGCCCGTACCGGCTCGGATGGATGTCTCCGCCGCCGGACAGCAGCAGTCCGTCCGCCCGGTCCGCCAGCGCCTCCGGGTCGCCCCAGCCGCCATCCAGCACCGCTGTCGCGCCAACCAGATCCAGCGACCGCGCGTACAGCTCGCTCTGCGCCGTCTGGATGCTGCGCGCTCCGGCTATCCTTCCCGCTGTTATCAGTATAACAGGATTCTCCGTTTTTTTCACCTCCTGTTTCAAAGATTTTCAAAAAATAGAATGCCACATTTGGAACGCATATCGCGGCGAAGAGTGTCGAAGCCGCTTCGGTTTTTCACCGCGGATTTCGTCCTGCTGTATTCTATTCCGGAGGTCTCCGGAGGATTCCTGCTGTTTGCTGTGTAAGGCGCAAAAAAAGACTGCGGTCGCACAACCGCAGCCTTTGTCCAATTCGTTTTATTCCCCGTTGGGATCCGCCGACGGCGATTGGCCCGCCGGATACACCAGCCAGGCGTCCGGAATATGCCGTCCGTGCTCCGGGTCTGCCGACGATGACCTGGTAATGGACCGGCCGTCGTAATACATGATGGACGACGATCCGCCGTCCAGATTGCAGGCCTGGTACGCGCCGTACTGATAGAAGATGTCGGACAGATCACCCAGCGTGATGCCGATGGAATATCCGACCTGCCGTCCGTCCACAACCGACAGCATCATCTGTCCGTCCTTGGTCTGTCCGATGACCGTGCGCGGCTGCAATCCCCAACCGGACGAACCGCTGATCAGCAGGTCTCCATCCAGAATCAATACCGGATCAAACTGTACCGCTTCGCGTGCGTCGGACGGTTTTTTGTCCGATACATTCAGCTTGTCGTCTTCGCTCAGGCTGATGACCTTCATCGAACAGCCCTCGCGTCCGCGCAGGCGCTCGCCGTTGGAGAAAATCATGCCGTACGCCTCGCCGCCGTTTCCAGTTCCGTCCGGATCGTAAAAGCCGCTGGCATTGATGCCCAAAATCGCGTTGTTGTCCTGTACAATGGTCTCCAGGAATTCGCCGGACGAGCCGAGATACTCACTGGCCGCGACCCCGACCTGCCCCGCGCATTTCACCAGCGCAAGTTTGCCGTAATAGCTGTCATCCTGCAGGGTAATAATGACAATGCCGTTGCGGGTATCCACCACGCAGACCGCATCGCCCCGCGTCGTGCGG
The DNA here is from genome assembly GCA_051887235.1 of Butyricicoccus sp. Lineage (GTDB taxonomy): Bacteria > Bacillota > Clostridia > Oscillospirales > Butyricicoccaceae > Butyricicoccus_A. The sequence continues at coordinate 13,814 of JBJEZE010000006.1, read as the reverse complement.
ATGCCGGTATCCTCGTCGCCGTAATCTGCCTCGTCAATGAACAGGTATCCGTCCTCTTCGATCGCCTCCGGATGCGCACTCAGATAGGCTTCCATCGTGCTCTGGTCGATTTCGGAATAGTAGGTGCCAAACTCACTCTCCAGCTCGCTCCACGGGCGAATCGCCTGTGTATAGTCAATCGTCTCCTCCTGCTCGACCTTGGTCCAGGAACTGGACAGACCCTTCATGTCCTCCTGCACCTGGGTGCGGCTGTTCATGACGCTGTCAATGACGTCCTGCGGCAAAAACGCGGTCGCCAGCCACTGGTGGGTCATGGTTCCCATCGCGGTCTCAATATAGATCGTTCTCCACTTTTCGATAAACGGGATGCTGGAATAGACCAGGAAGTAATACATGCTTGTGCAGAAAATCACCAGCGCCGCCAGCACGCCAACCGTCCGCTTCGCCGACTGTCTGCGTCTGCGCTTGATGCGCTCCCGCGTGCAGAAGCCCGCTCCCGCAATGCCGCGCGCCGAGTGCTCGCTGAATCCAGGCCGCCGCGCAATGCTCTCGTCATAGACCACTGACATCGGCTTTTCCGGCAGCTGAAAGACTCGTGTGTCCTCCTGCTCCCAGCTGTTCTGTTCCTCATGGTGCTGCTCCGCCACCAGATCACCTCTTCTCTCCGCAGCCTGCCTTCTGTTTCAGACAGTCGTACTGCGATCTGTGCATATAGGCTTATTATAACACAGATGGTGTCTGTATAAAACAGTTTTTCCGACAAAATTCAGCCTCATTTTTCCGCTCCGTTTGCTTTTTTCCACCTCCTGTGCTACCATCGTTGTGTTCTTATCTTTTCCCCGGAGGTTATTTTTATGTCCACTCCTTCTTTTTCCGGTTTTCTGCCGCTTGCCGGCGGCTTTTCCGCGCCGCAAACACTGGACTGCGGTCAGTGCTTCCGCTGGACCGAGCAGGAGGACGGCAACTGGCTCGGCATCGTCCGCGGCGTTCCCGCCCGTGTGCGCAGCGACCAGGACGCTCTGTATCTGGAAACCCTCTCGGGTTCCGAGTCCATGTGGAGCGAGTATTTTGACGCTGATCTGGATTACGACGCCATCCGCCGCTCGTTCGTCATAGACGACTTTACCGCTGCTGCCGCCGATTTCGGACGCGGCATCCGCATCCTCCGTCAGGATCCGTGGGAAACGCTGTGCTCGTTCCTGATCTCCCAATGCAACAACATTCTCCGCATCCGCGGCATTCTGTCCCGCCTGTGTTCCTCGTTAGGCGAGCCGGTTTCGTTCGACGGACACACGCTGTACTCGTTCCCGTCCCCGGAGAAGCTGGCGCCGCTGGAACGCCCCGATCTGGAATTTCTGCGCGCCGGGTACCGCGCTCCATATCTGATTTCCGCCGCCCGCGCCGTGTGCGACGGCACGCTGGATTTCGCCGCGCTGGGGCAGATGGATACCGAACAGGCCCGACGTCAGATCATGCAGCTGCGCGGCGTCGGCCGCAAAGTCGCGGACTGCTTCCTGCTGTTCGGCCTGCACAAGCTGGACGCGTTTCCGGTGGATACGTGGATGAAAAAAGCCGCCGTGTTTTACCACGGCGACTTCTCGGTTTTTCAATCCAGTCCCTATGCAGGCGTGTGCCAGCAATATATCTTCTACTATGCCCGCGCCCACAAGTTGGGGTAATCCTTACTTGTCACAGCCGCACTCTGCCACCTTGGCCTCCAGCTTGGCCAGACGCTCGGCAATCGCGGTCAGCTCCTCTGCCTTGGCCTCACCACTCTGACAGCACGGCTCACTCAGCGGACAGCGGTTGCTGCATCCGTTGCAGCACAGAAAATCCAGTCCTACCATACAGCGCTCCTCCTTTCCCGTTATTTTGGAATTACTCTAACTACAAGTATACTCTATTGCTCCGCAAAAGCTATCGGATTCTTGCTATTTCACCGCACAGCGAAGCAAACAGAGCCGTAGCCTTCCAACCGGCAGGAGCGCTCCAGCCGGAACCGGCCTAGATCTTCTTATCCCTCGATTACCTTCACATAATACGTCCGGCGTCTCGGCCCGTCAAACTCGCAGAAGTAAATTCCCTGCCAGATGCCCAGCAGCATCTTGCCGTCTTCCACCGGAATGGTCTTGCTGACGCCCATCGCCGAGCTCTTCAGATGTGCCGCCGAATTGCCCTCCATGTGCCGGAACTCCGGACGGTCCGGATACGCTCTGGCCAGCCCCAGCAGCATATCGTCCACAACATCCGGATCCGCGTTTTCATTGATCGTGATGCCCGCCGTTGTATGCGCACACCATACCACCACAATGCCGCTCCGGATGCCGCTCTCCGCGATGGTCTCCCGCACGCTGCGGGTGATGTTGATGAATCCCTCCGCCGGGGTATTCAGCGAAAATGCCTTTGCCTGCATTCAGTTTTCCTCCTCCCCAAACCGGGTCTCACACAGATAGGTCGCCTCCAAATCGGACAGATGCAGCTTGACCGCCAGCGGATACTGCTCGTACGCGTTGGCAATCGCGAACGATCCCGCCTTGGCAGCATCGTCAAAGCCGCCCATGTGCCAGCGGATCGCCACCGCTTCTTCGGTCTTCAGCCGCATGAACCGCTCAATCAGGAACACGGATTTTTCCCCGTGTCCATAGGGGAATTTGTCGTTGACCGTGTAATACGGGACCTTCTCCCACGTACCGGCATCGTTCTTTCTGTTCCGATAGGATACCTCGTAAAATCCCGCCTTGCAGATGTCGTGCAGCAGCGTGCAGATGGTCACGCTCTCCAGATTGTCCTGCCCTTCCACGAAGTGCTTTTTCATCAGCGTGCGGTACACGTTGACGCTGTGCTCCGCCAGTCCGCCCGCATAGGCCGCGTGAAACCGCGTGGAGGCAGGCGCTTCAAAAAAGTCCGTGGACAGCAGCCATTCCAGCAGCCGGTCCGAACCGCGCCGCGTCACATTGGCACGAAACTGTTCCAAAAAGATTTCTTTATAGTCCATCTCAAATCGCCACCTTATATCCGGCATCCGCCAGTGCCTGACGGATCTCATCCAGCGAAAGATCCTTGCCTGTTACTTCCACCCGTCCGCTCGGCAGATCGACATACACCCACCGCGCCGACGGAATTTGCTCCAGAATCCCCTGCACTTCCTCCGCACAGTGCTTCCAGCTCATACCGCTGACCGTAAACTCCAGCCGGTTGGTCTGCGCCCTCCACCGCTGCAGCTGTGCATACAGCTGCTCCGCTGTGTTGCGGCTGGGGTCGTCCAGCACATAATTCAGCAGCGCCGCCAGCGCATCTCCAATCTGCTTGCCGCGCAGTCCGCGCGCCATCAGGTCGCGTCCGTTGATCGCCAGATCGCGCCGTTTCAGGCGGCCTTCCTCCTCCAGCACGGTCTCCAGCAGCTGCTCACTCTCCAGCAGCTGGCTCAGATTGCTCTTCGAGGTTCCCTGTCCAACGCAGTCCGCTTTGTGCACCGCGAGCAGCGCGCGGAAATACCGTTCGCCATGCACGGCCAGCTTGCGGCGCACCGTTGTCACGGTCTGCCCCAGCGGCGTGTCGTGGTGCCGCACCAGGTAGACCACGTCATCGTACATTGCGTTGTCCAGCCGCAGGCGGCACAACGCCGCTTGCGTCAGCGGCACCGAACGGATCGAATGACCGTAAAAGTGTCCGATCCCCTTCTCGTCCTGCGTATAGCACACGCTCTTTCCCACGTCGTGAAACAGCATGGTCAGCCGCAGAACCGGATCCGGACGGACGGCCTCTACCGCCCGCACCGAGTGCTCCCACAGGTCGTACTTGTGATGCGGATTGTTCTGCGAAAATCCTACCATCGGACGCAGTTCGGGAAGCAATGCGGTGATGATGTCGGAATACTCCATCAGCACCGGCCCGACATACGCGCCGCACAGGATGCGCAGCAGTTCCCCCGTGACGCGTTCTGCCGAAATATGACACAGCAGCCCGGCGCAGTCGTGCACCGCCGCCTCGGTGCGCTGCTCCATCACGTAGCCGTTTTCGGATACAAAGCGCAGCGCGCGCAAAATGCGCAGCGCGTCCTCTTCCATGCGCTTGTGCGGCTGATGCACGCACCGCAGCAGTCCCTGCTGCAAATCGCGCCAGCCGCCGAACGGGTCGCACAGTCCGCGCTCCGGATTCCACGCCATCGCATTGATGGTAAAATCGCGTCGCGCCAGATCTTCCTCCACATCGTCCACAAACACGACGTTGTCCGGCCGGCGAAAATCCGTATACGCCCCTTCCGTCCGGAACGTCGTGACCTCCAGCTGCCGCTGCCCGGTCATAACCGAAATCGTGCCGTGCTTCAGTCCGGTGTCCAGCGTCTTCCACCCCGCACAGACCTGATGAATCTGCTCCGGGCGCGCCGCCGTGCACAGATCATAATCGTGCGGCTGTTTTCCCGCCAGCTGGTCGCGCACCGCACCGCCCACAATGTAGGTCGGATAGCCGGCCCGTTCCAGACAGCGCAGAACCGCAAGGACATCCTCCGGAGCGGTCAATGTCCGCGTCATCTGGACTTCCTCAAACCGTTGTACGGCTGCTTCTTCCCCACCTTGCGCTTGACGCCGTCCGGACCGACGATATAGGTGTTATCCAGCTGCGCCTTCATGCTGGCCCGGAATCCCGCAATGTATTCCTCCCGCAGAGCCTTCTGCTCCGCCTTTTCCTGCTCCGTCAGGCCCTCCGCCTTGGACTTGCGCGCCAGCTCATTGATTCGATTTATTTTGTCCTGTGTCATCTCACAGCCTCCCGTTTCTTTTATCCGTCATTCTCACTCATATCTTGTTATTATACCGTATTCCGCCCGGTTGGGCAAGTACAGCTTGACAATCCCACCCCGGATATGCTACGGTTATGATAGATACATTGTTAAAAATGCAACACTCCTAGTAGTTTAATAGGAAAGGATGAAATACCCCATGAGACCAGAGACCAAATGCTTACACTCCGGCTACACCCCAAAGAACGGCGAACCGCGCGTGCTTCCGATCGTACAGAGCACAACCTACGTATACGAGTCCGCCGCCGAGGTGGCCGCGATCTTTGACGACCCGACCAAGGGACTGTGCTATTCCCGCTTCGCCAACCCGACCGTTATGGCGGTCGAGGAGAAAATCGCCGATCTGGAGGGCGGTGTCGGCGCGATGTGCACGTCTTCCGGCCAGGCGGCCACGCTGCTGTCCATCCTGAACATCTGCAAAGCGGGCGACTCCATCATCAGCACCCCGGAGATCTACGGCGGCACGATCAACCTGTTCTCCTTCACGCTGAAAAAGCTGGGCATCGAGTGCATCTACGTGGACAAGAATTCCTCCGACGAAGAGATCTTGGCCGCGTTCAAGCCCAATACCAAGCTGGTCTTTGGAGAAACCATCGCCAATCCGGCGCTGACGGTATTTGACATCGAGCGCTTCGCCAACATCGCGCACAAGAAGGGCGTCCCGCTGATCGTGGACAACACCTTTGCCACCCCGATTCTGTGCAGACCGTTCGACTTCGGAGCGGATATTGTCATCCATTCCACCAGCAAGTACATGGACGGCCACGCCCTGCAGGTCGGCGGCGTCATCGTTGACAGCGGCAAATTCGACTGGACCAACGGCAACTTCCCTGAACTGGTGGAGCCGGACGAGTCGTATCACGGTATCTCCTACACCGAAACCTACGGCAACATGGCGTACATCATCAAGGCAAGAATGCAGCTCATGCGCGATTTTGGTGTCTATCCGGCCGCTCACTCCGCGTTCCTGCTGAATCTCGGTCTGGAAACCCTTCCGGTCCGCATGGAGCAGTACTACCAGAACGCCATGACGGTCGCCAACTTCCTGGAGTCCTCTCCCATGGTGGAGAGCGTCAGCTTCCCCGGACTCGCTTCCGACCCGAACCATGCGCTGGCGCAGAAGTATCTGGGCGGCAAGTCCTGCGGCGTCATCTCCTTCATCATCAAGGGCGGCAGACCGGCCGCGGCCAAGTTCATGGACGCACTGCATCTCGCCTCCAATGAGGTTCACGTTGCGGATATCCGCACCTGTGTCCTGCACCCGGCCAGCGAAACCCATCGCCAGCTGACCGACGAACAGCTGGTAGCAGCCGGAATCGACGGCGGCATGATCCGTTTCTCCGTCGGTCTGGAACATGTCGAGGACATTCTGGACGATCTGAAGCAGGCATTCGCCGCCATTCAGGAATAATTCCATACCACAAACAAGCGCGCTGTAACCGTAGTCTGGCTACAGCGCGTTTTTCGTTTGCGCCGACGCTGGGATTGTTTTGTTTCCCCCGCCGCAGCGGGGTATGCAAAACGCCTCACGGAGTGAGCCGTGCGCAGCACGGATAATCACAGCAAGCACAGCGACGCTGGGATTGTTTTGCTTATCTCCAAACAATATACAGACTGTACCCCACATAGCAAAGCACCATTAACGCACCCTCCAGCCGTCCGGTTTTGCGTCCGGTGCGCGCCAGAAGCAGCACCAGCAGACTGACCACAGCCAGAATCCCTGTGTCCGTCAGCAGCTCCGGCACGACATGAATCGGCGTCAGCACGGAGGCCATGCCCAGAATAAACAGGATGTTGAAAATGCACGAGCCGACCGCATTGCCCAGCGCGATGCCGGACTCCCCCTTGCGGGACGCGACGATGGAGGTCACCAGCTCCGGCAGCGAGGTTCCGATCGCCACGATGGTCAATCCAATCAGCGTATCACTCAGTCCGAACGTTCTGGCAATCCGGCTTGCATTGTCCACAACCAGATTGCCTCCCGCCACGATCATTCCCAGTCCCACGGCAATCGCCAGCAGGCTGCGCCACAGCGGCTGTATGCGGGCGTCGTCCTCCTGGGTCCGGCTGCTGTGTGCGCTGCGCACGAGGATCACCAGATAGATCACGATGCCGAACAGCAGCAGGCATCCGTCCAGCCGGCTGATCGTGCCATCCCAAATCAGCACGAACAGCAGCGCGGTAACCCCCAGATTCCACCACAGATCCCGCCTCAGAATGTCCTCATGTGATACAACCGGGACAATCACCGCGGACACGCCGATGACCGCCAGCAGGTTGAACAGATTGGAACCGACAATGTTGCCCAGCGAAATATCACTGTTTCCCGCCAAACCCGCCGTAATGCTCACCGCCGCCTCCGGCGCACTGGTTCCCATCGCCACAATGGTCAGTCCGATCACGACCGACGGAACACGCAGCCGCCGCGCAACCGCCGAAGCGCCATCCACAAAGAAATCCGCTCCCTGGATCAGAAGCGCGAAGCCCAACACCAGCAGTACATACATCATTATGTTTGTCTCCTTTCTCCACTCCATGCAGAAAGGAAAAAAGACCTTTACTGCACGGCAAACCATGCAATAAAAGTCTTGTCACATACATCGATGTACATTGCCCGGCCGGAATACGCACCGGCGTGATGACGAACAATGTAACGCCTTTCCGACAGGCGCCAACTACTCCCTTGTATTGTAGCTTGATTGTATCACACGGGTCGTCGTGCTGTCAATTCAGCCAAACGGGTTTGGATGTTCCGATTGTGCTAAAGTCTTTGCCATCCGGATTGGCTCCCCCGATTTGAGGGAGCCAAGATCCATTTATTCCATTCCGCTGCCGTCATCTCCGACGCTTTCCACAGACGGATCCGAAGGCTGCTCAACCGGCGCTTCCGATCCCGAACTGCCGCCGCTCTCTACCCCGTCTTCCGGACTTTCGGTCGGCTCCTCCGCCTGTCCCCCTGAACCGGCTTCGTCGGACTCCTCCTCATCCAGTATGTTCATCGCCATGATCCCCGTCGTATCCTCTTCCTCGGCTCCGCTTCCGGTCATGCTCGACTGCTGCCGGGACTGTCCCCCCAGACTGCGCTCCCCGTAGCCTGTCGTGTCATACGGGATGTCGTTCTGCGTATTCTCCGGTGCGGACGGCTCATCCGATGCAGTACGGTTCCGCTCCTCCTGTTCGTGAATCTGCCGGTCAAGCGCCGCCGAGATCTGGGCATCCGGGAACTTCGGCTCCGCCATCGGGACGTCCTGCCCCATCAGCGTCACGGCCGCAAACACCGCGGCAGCCGCAGCCAGTTCGGCCGCCCAGAGCCCTGCCCGCCTTGGGAACCGCATTTTTGTTTTTGGCTTGTCCTGTGCCACCGCATGGTATTCCGGCACACCGTCGGTCAGTTCTTCCACCCCCGTCTCTTCCCCCTCTTCGGGACGGTATTGGCTGCAAAACTCCTCCCACGCCGCATCGACATCGGTTTGCTCCCCCGACGGTTCCCGCTGCGCCAAAACCGCGCTGATTTCGATCAAATCCTGTTCCCGCAGGCAATCCTGTTCCAAATCATCCCGCAGCAGCTGTTCCAACTCCTCCGTCGTCATGGCAGTCCACCTGTTCGCGGCCATATTTTCCTGTTCCGGCATCTGACTCACCTCCCTTTCGGCTTCTATGTAACTATTTCCGTTCCCTTGCAAAACGTGACACCCATCCGGCTCTTTTTTCCACTTTTTCATGACGTCTGCTGCCCATCCTTCAACGCTTTTTGCAGCTTCTCCCGCGCCCGCTGCGCCCGTTTCCGGCATGCCGTCACGGTAATGTTCAATTCCTGCGCAATATCCAGCATCGTGCGTCCGGCCGCAATCTGCTTCATCATCCAGAACGCCTCACTGTCGGCCAGATCCTCATACAGCAGATTGACCTCCAGCTTGTGCGTCAGATCGTCATCCCAATCCTCGGACGGCTTCTGCCGCCGGAGCATCAGTGCCGCCCGTCTCTGTCTCCGCTGCACGTTGCGGATGACGTTTTTCAGCGTGTTCATGAGCCAGCCCTCCGGATTGCCGCATTCGCACAACGCCTCCCGTCTGGTACATGCAATCGCAAAGGTTTCCTGCACCGCTTCCCGCGCCTGCTCTGTATCCCGCAGCATGACCCTGGCATACGTCAGCATGCCGGTATACTGCTGCCGATACAGCCGTTCGATCGTATCCTCCTGGCTGTTCTCTTTGTCCACCGTCGCACCCCCCTTTTTTATACTATGTCCGCACCTGTTTAAAAGGTGACACCGTTTGATACATTTTCGAGATTTTTATTCCCTTGTCTCATATCTGCACAGACTGTCGATATTTTACAGCCGTAAAATCGATTATATAGCGTTTGTCTGTATATTGCAACCCCAAATTCGACTGCGGTTTCCTCTGTGCGAACAAAAGCAGGTGCGCTGCAGACCATTTCGCCCACAGCGCACCCAATACGATTCTTTTATCGTTCTGTTGTAAAATGCGGTATCTGCTTCGGGCAGAACACAGCCTGTTCGCCCAGCTCTTCCTCAATCCGCAGCAGGCGGTTGTACTTGGCAACGCGGTCCGTGCGCGACGGCGCGCCCGTCTTGATCTGTCCGGTACCGCAGGCGACCGCCAGATCGGCAATCGTCGTGTCCTCGGTCTCGCCGGAGCGATGGGACATCACCGCCGTGCAGCCCGCCTTGTGCGCCGTCTCCACCGCCTCCAGCGTCTCGGTCAGCGTGCCGATCTGGTTGACCTTGATCAGGATGGAGTTGGCCGCGCCCTGCCGGATACCGGTATTCAGCCGTCCGGTATTGGTCACAAACAGGTCGTCACCGACCAGCTGTACCCGTCCGCCCAGGCGTCGGGTCAGCTCGTTCCAGCCGTCCCAGTCCTCTTCTCCCAGTCCGTCCTCGATGGAGCAGATCGGATACCGCTCGGTCAGCCGGTCCCACAGGTCGATCAGCTGCTCCCGCGACAGCTTCGCGCCCGACTTGGGCATGCAGTAGTCCCCGCCGGACTGGTTGGTCCACTCGGACGCCGCCGCGTCAATCGCGATGCGGAAATCCGTTCCCGGCACAAATCCCGCGCGCTCAATGGCGGTCACGATCACCTTGAGCGCTTCCTCGTCGCCGGACAGGTTGGGCGCAAAGCCGCCCTCATCGCCCACGCCGGCCGCCGGCGTACGGTTTTCCTTGAGCACGGCGCGCAGCATGTGGAATACCTCGGTGCATCGCCGCAGCCCCTCCCGGAAACTCGGCGCGGACACCGGCACAATCATAAATTCCTGTATATCCACGTTGTTGGCCGCGTGTGCGCCGCCGTTGAGGATATTCATCATGGGCACCGGCAGACGCCGCGCGTTCACGCCTCCCACGTACTGATACAGCGGCAGCCCCAGCAGCTTTGCGCTCACCCGCGCCGCCGCCAGCGACACGCTCAGAATCGCGTTCGCGCCCAGCCGGGACTTGTTGTCCGTGCCGTCCAGTTCCATCAGCGTCTGATCCAGCTCGGCCTGCCGCGACGGATCCATTCCGATCAGCCGCTCCGCGATCTCACCGCTCACCGCCTGTGCCGCCTGTAAGACGCCCTTTCCGCCGTAGCGGGCCTTGTCCCCGTCCCGCTTTTCACACGCCTCAAACTGTCCCGTAGACGCGCCGGACGGCACGATTGCCCGCGCATTTGCGATGACTCCCGTGCCGTCCATTGCCCATATTTCTGCCTCGACGGTGGGATTCCCGCGGGAATCCAGCACCTCTCGGCCGATCACGTCCAAAATTTCCATCGAACGCATCATACTTGGTTTCTCCTTTCCGGTATACCGTGTCCGCAAAGCGGTTTCACCTCTCCGGAAAGCGTATCTTTTCTTTAGTCAAACAGCGACTTGCCGTCCATCTCTGCCGGCTGCTCCAGACCCAGTACCTGCAGCATGGTCGGTGCGATGTCCGCCAGACGGCCCTCGTGCAGCGTGCCCGGATATCCGACCACGCAGAACGGAACCGGATTGCAGGAATGTGCGGTGAACGGGGAAACCTCGTCCTCCTCCAGCATCTGGTCGGCATTGCCGTGGTCCGCCGTGATCATCGCGACGCCGCCCATCTCCTGAATGGCCGCAACCGTCTTGCCCACACAGGTATCAACCGCCTCGACTGCGCTGACCGCTGCGTCAAACACACCGGTGTGACCGACCATGTCGCAGTTTGCGTAGTTCAGGATGATGACGTCAAACTTGCCGCTCTTGATCTCCTCGACCACCTTGTCGCACACCTCATACGCGCTCATCTCCGGCTGCAGGTCATAGGTTGCAACCTTCGGAGACGCGATCAGATCGCGGGACTCGTTGTTGTACGGAGCCTCCACGCCGCCGTTGAAGAAGAACGTGACGTGCGCGTACTTCTCGGTCTCGGCAATGCGCAGCTGGGTCAGGCCCTTCTCCGCAATATACTCGCCGAACGTATTGGTCAGCGACTGCGGCTTAAACGCAATGTTGACATTCGGCATGGTCGCGTCGTACTGCGTCATGCAGACATAGTTGACCGGGAAAAAGCCCTTCTTGCGCTCAAAGCCGGAGAACTCCGGATCCACCAGCGTGCGGGTGATCTCACGCGCACGGTCCGGGCGGAAGTTGGCAAAGATGATGGAGTCGTTGGCGTCGATGGTCGCGTCCTTGGTGATGACCACCGGAACGATGAACTCGTCGGTCACGCCGGCGTCATACGATGCCTGCATCGCGGCTACCGGATCCGGATTGTACTCGCCCTCGCCGTATACCATAGCGGCATACGCCTTCTCCACGCGCTCAAAGCGGTTGTCGCGGTCCATGGCGTAGTAGCGGCCCTCGATGGTGGCAATCTTGCCCACACCGGTCTCGTCCAGCTTGGCCTGCAGCTGCTTGATATAGTCCAGGCCGGAGGTCGGCGGAACGTCGCGGCCGTCCATGAAGCAGTGTACGAAGACCTTCTCCAGGCCGTTCTTCTTGGCCAGATCAATCAGACCAAAGATATGCTCCATATGGGAATGCACGCCGCCCGGGCTCATCAGGCCGTAGATGTGCAGCTTGCTGTCGTGCTTTTTGCAGTTTTCAATCGCTCCAAGGAAGGCTTCGTTCTGGAAGAAGTCGCCGTCCTTGATGGACTTGCTGATGCGGGTCAGCTCCTGATAGACGACGCGTCCCGCACCGATGTTGGTGTGTCCGACCTCACTGTTGCCCATCTGGCCGTCCGGCAGACCGACGTCCATACCGGATGCACCCAGCGTGGTGGTCGGGTTTTCCGCAAAGATACGCTCCAGATTCGGATGCTTTGCTGCATGGATGGCGTTGCCCATGTCGCTGTCGCGCAGGCCAAAGCCGTCCATGATAATCAGTATTAACGGTTTTTTCATGAAATAACCTCTTTCTTTTTAAAAAAGGGCGGACTGCCCGTATGTCAGCCCGCCCTCACGACGCAAAATCGTTGAAATTACATGTTTGCAGCGTTGATGATAGCTGCGAAGTCGTTTGCCTTCAGGGATGCGCCGCCGATCAGGCCGCCGTCAACGTCCGGCTTGGACAGGAGCTCTTCTGCATTCTTTGCATTCATAGAGCCGCCGTACTGGATGGTGATTGCACGGGCTGCACGTGCGCCGTACAGCTTGCGCAGGCACTCACGGATGGTAGCGCAAACTTCGTTTGCCTGGTCAGCCGTCGCGGTCTTGCCGGTACCGATTGCCCAGATCGGCTCGTACGCGATGACAACCTTCTTGACGTCCTCAACCGCTACGCCCTGCAGAGCGATCTTGACCTGCTTGCAGACAACCTCAGCCCAAACGTCCTGCTCGCGCTCGTCCAGAGACTCGCCAACGCAAACGATCGGACGGAAGCCGTTCTCCAGAGCGACCTTGACCTTCTTGTTGACGGTCTCGTCGGTCTCTGCGAAGTACTGACGGCGCTCGGAATGGCCGATAATAACGTACTTGACGCCGCACTCCTTCAGCATCTCTGCGGAAACCTCACCGGTGTAAGCGCCCTTCGGCTCAAAGTGGATATTCTCGGCGCCGATAGCAATCTTGGAGCCCTTTGCTGCCTTAACAGCTGCAGCGATGTCAACAAACGGTACGCACAGTACCATCTCGCACCACTTAACGTCCTTTACCAGCGGCTTCAGCTCTTCGATCAGGGCCTTGGTCTGGCTCGGTGTCATGTTCATCTTCCAGTTGCCAGCGATAATAGTCTTGCGATATCTGCGATTCATAGTTGATTTTCCCCTTCCTCGGAATCAAAATCCTAGATGAAAATTTCTTATATGTCAGCGCCCCAGAGGGACAGTCTGATCCTTACTTATCCTGCAGGCAGGCGATGCCCGGCAGAACCTTGCCTTCCATGAACTCCAGGGAAGCGCCGCCGCCGGTGGAGATGTGGGTCATCTTGTCCGCATAGCCCAGCTGCTGTACCGCTGCTGCGGAGTCGCCGCCGCCGATGATGGTGATGGCATCCGTCTTGCTCAGCGCCTCAGCGACTGCCTTGGTTCCGACGGCAAACTTCTCAAACTCGAACACACCCATCGGTCCGTTCCAGATAACGGTGCCTGCGTCTGCAACCGCGTTGCAGTACAGCTCGACCGTCTTCGGTCCGATGTCCAGGCCCTGCCAGCCGTCCGGAATCTGACCGGCGGTGACAACGTCCGAATTGGCATCCGGATCGAACTGATCCGCGATCACGGTGTCAACCGGCAGCAGGAGCTTGACGCCCTTTTCCTCTGCCTTCTTGATCATATCCAGCGCGTACTGCTCCCAGTCCGCCTCCAGCAGGGAGTCTCCAATCTTACCGCCCTGCGCTGCGGAGAAGGTGTAAGCCATGCCGCCGCCGATGATGATGGTATCTGCAATTTCCAGCAGGTTGTTGATAACGCCGATCTTGGACGAAACCTTGGAGCCGCCCAGAATCGCAACCAGCGGACGCTTCGGAGCAGCCAGTGCGCCGCCGATGATCTCCAGCTCCTTCTGAATCAGGAAGCCGGAAACAGCCGGCAGATATGCTGCAACGC
>JBJEZE010000005.1:2596-6103 GCA_051887235.1 Butyricicoccus sp. | reverse complement strand
CTTCCGGCATAACCTTAGCCAGGGAGAAGAATGCAGACTGCAGAATGGTGTTGGTACGCTTGCCCATGCCGATCTGGATTGCCAGGTCGATGGCGTTGATGGTGTACAGCTGGATGTTGTTCTTTGCGATATAACGCTTTGCCTCAGCCGGCATGTACTCGTTCAGCTCTTCCGGAGTCCACTGGCAGTTGATCAGGAAGACGCCGCCCGGCTTAACGTCGTTGACCATCTTGTAGCCCTTGATGACGTAGGACGGGTTGTGGCATGCAACGAAGTCTGCCTTGTTGATGTAGTACGGAGACTTGATCGGCTTTTCGCCAAAGCGCAGATGAGATACGGTAACACCGCCGGTCTTCTTGGAGTCATACTGGAAGTATGCCTGTACATAGTTGTCGGTGTTGTCGCCGATGATCTTGATGGAGTTCTTGTTTGCACCAACGGTACCGTCGCCGCCGAGACCCCAGAACTTGCACTCGATGGTGCCGGCTGCAGCGGTGTTCGGAGACGGCTTCTCCTCCAGAGACAGCATGGTAACGTCGTCGTTGATGCCGATAACGAACTGAGCCTTCGGAGCGTCGCTTGCCAGATCCTCATATACAGCGAAGACGGAGGACGGCGGGGTGTCCTTGGAGCCCAGACCGTAGCGGCCGCCGGTGATCGTGATGCCGGTGATGCCGTGGGTAGCCAGTGCGGTGACAACGTCCATGTACAGCGGCTCGCCCAGGGAGCCCGGCTCCTTGGTGCGGTCCAGAACAGCAATCTTCTTGCAGGTGGACGGGATCGCAGCGATCAGCTTGTCTGCGCAGAACGGACGGAACAGACGAACCTTGATCAGGCCGACCTTCTCGCCCTGTGCGGTCAGGTAGTCGATAACTTCTTCTGCTACGTCGCAGATGGAGCCCATTGCGATGATAACGCGCTCTGCGTCAGCAGCGCCGTAGTAGTTAAACAGCTGATAGTCGGTGCCCAGCTTCTCGTTGACCTTGCCCATGTACTTCTCTACGATGGCCGGAACGGCGTCATAGTAGGAGTTGCAGGCCTCGCGGTGCTGGAAGAATACGTCGCCGTTCTCGTGAGAGCCGCGCATTACCGGGCGCTCCGGATTCAGAGAACGCTTGCGGAACGCTTCAACAGCGTCCATGTCGCACATCTCAGCCAGATCGTCGTAATCCCAAACCTCGATCTTCTGGATCTCGTGAGAGGTACGGAAGCCGTCGAAGAAGTTCAGGAACGGAACGCGGCCTTCGATTGCAGCCAGATGAGCGACCGGAGACAGGTCCATAACTTCCTGCGGGTTGGTCTCAGCCAGCATAGCGAAACCGGTCTGACGACATGCCATGACGTCCGAGTGGTCGCCAAAGATGTTCAGCGCGTGGGACGCAACGCAGCGTGCGGAAACGTGGAAGACACACGGCAGCAGTTCGCCGGCGATCTTGTACATATTCGGGATCATCAGGAGCAGGCCCTGAGATGCGGTGTAGGTAGTGGTCAAAGCACCGGCTGCCAGAGAACCGTGCACGGTACCGGAAGCGCCTGCCTCGGATTCCATCTCGACAACCTTAACGGTGGTGCCAAAGATATTTTTGCGGCCGGCAGCTGCCCACTGGTCAACGTTGTCGGCCATCGGGCTGGACGGGGTGATCGGGTAGATACCAGCTACTTCGGTAAACGCATACGATACGTGTGCCGCAGCAGTGTTGCCGTCCATGGATTTCATTTTTCTTGCCATGAGATTGAGATTCCTCCTGTATTAAAATTGTATTCGAGCGGCGCAGAACGCCGTGATGAAAAGGCCTCGAGACAACCGGACAGCCACCATCCGGCCGGACGAAACAAGACGACAAAATGAAACATGCGAAAAAAGCTCGTATTTTTGTCGATATCATTTTATCAGAGAAAGTGAGAAATGTAAACACAGAACGCAAAAAATTTAGCAATTTCACACAAAGTTTATGGTCTTTTAACCAAAAAAGGACAATTTTAAATTTGACAAGAACTCGGGCTCAGGACTTTTTTGCAGAATGAAAGGAGGAACAATGCGTGAAGCAAACGGACGATGGATGGACGGAAAGAAAAATAATTTGTCATAGCTGTAAGAATACGGTACAATGAAGGCAAAGCAACGGAGGTGAGCAGCATGGTGACAACCGTTCGGTCGGCGGGAATGTACGGCGTGGATGGCTTTTTGGTAACCGTGGAATGTGAGATGTCGGGAGGACTGCCGGCGTTTGAACTGGTCGGGCTGCCGGGGGCGGCGGTCAAAGAGGCGCGGGAGCGGGTGCGCGCGGCGGCGCGGTCGTGCGGTCATCCGCTGTCACCCTGCCGGATTACCGTGAATCTGGCGCCTGCGGATATCCGGAAGGAAGGCGCGGTGTATGATCTTCCGATTTTGCTGGGACTGCTGGCGGCACAGGGTACCTGTGAGGCTCCGCCGGACGACTGCGTGTGCATCGGGGAATTGTCTCTGTCCGGGCGGCTGCGTTCCGTCAACGGCGCGCTGTCCATGGCGCTTGCGGCCCGGGACGCCGGGATGAAATCCATGATTGTTCCGACCGATAATGCGATGGAAGCAGCGCTGGCGGGAGGGATTGCGATTTACGCGGCGGACACCGTCGAGCAGGTGCTGGATCATTTTTCCGGAAAAGCGGCGATGCAGCCGTATCGGCTTCCCGCGCTTCCGGAGGAGGAAACGACGCCTGAATTGGATTTTTCCGAAGTGCTTGGACAGGAAAACGTCAAGCGTGCAATGGAAATTGCGGCAGCGGGCGGCCATAATATTCTGCTCAGCGGGTCGCCCGGCTCCGGCAAGAGTATGATGGCCAAGCGCATCGGCACGATTTTGCCGCCCATGACACCGGAGGAGAAAAAAGAAGTCGTTCGAGTGTATTCCGCCATCGGAGAAGGATTGAGGGCGGTCAAACAGCAGGGAAGACCGTTTCGCTCTCCGCACCACACGACTTCGCCGGTCGGCATTGCCGGCGGCGGTGCAGGTATTCCGCAGCCGGGTGAGCTGTCGTTGGCTCACAATGGGGTGCTGTTTCTGGACGAACTGCCGGAGTTCAGCAAAGACGCTCTGGAGACCCTGCGTCAGCCGATGGAGGACGGCGTGGTCACCATTGTGCGCTCGGCGGGGCGGGTGACCTACCCGGCGCGGTTCATGCTGGTGTGCGCGATGAACCCGTGCAAATGCGGCTGGTACGGGCATTCTTCCGGACGCTGCCGCTGCACGCAGCAGGACGTGATGCGGTATCGCAAACGGCTGTCCGGACCGCTGCTGGACCGCATTGACCTGCAGATTCCCGTCCAGCCCGTGCCGTTGGAATCGCTTGTCGGGCGCAAACCGGCAGAATCCTCGGCGGACATCCGAAGGCGGGTGGTCGCTGCGCGGGAGCGTCAGAACAAACGGTACGAGGGAAGCGCGATCCGCTGCAATGCGCAGATGAATTCGGCTCAGCTGGCGCAGTACGGGCAACCGGACGAAGCCGGTCAGGCGCTGCTCAATGCCGC
>JBJEZE010000005.1:0-2496 GCA_051887235.1 Butyricicoccus sp. | reverse complement strand
GTGCGGCGTTTTGTGGTTCACAATGTTTCAAACCGTATACAAATGCTCAAAAATCTATGGAATATCGGAGCAGCCTCCGATGGTTTTTGCGTCATTTTCGGGTACAAAAAAACCACGCCTTCGCGTGGATCAAAAGAATATGCCAGATTATTTTTCCGAAACATAATCGTGATCGTCACCGAAGATCAGGTCATCCACGTCAGGCTTCTCTTCCTGCGGTTTGTAATTGCGAATCTGCAAAGTGAATAACATAGTACCACTTCCCCTCATAAATTTTTTGTTCGTTTTGTATAGTATACTCTGGAACGAATCGAATGTAAAGTGTGCAAAGTGTAAAATTTAAATAAATTTTTTGTTGAAATTGCGAAATTTTTTTGTAAAGAAATTGGAACATTGAGAAAAAACCAGAAGACTGTCGGAAAACGAAATCCGGAAGACCGTAAAGAAAAAGACAAAAAAAGACCCCGCACGGCCGATGTCACCAGATTAGTAACCTGCACGATCTGGCAGGTGGGTTTCCTGTCACTGCGGTCTGTGCTTCCAACTTCCGCCGAAGCGGGAGGCCTGCTACTCACACAGGGAACATCCGGAATCCCGTAAACTAACTGTGGGTTAAAAAAAGGTGACTGTCGAACCGGGCAGGGTGCTCGGAACGAGATTCTGTTATAGTATATGCTGCCGGGGAAGAATTATTCCTCCTCGAAGTCGTATAGACTGTCAGCGCGCTCCATAAAGATATTGTAGATGCGTTCGGCTTCCTCGAAGTCGTCCACCGAAGCCAGACACTCCAGACCGTCCTCTTCCACGACCTTCAGGATGACCACCTCTGCCTCTTCCGACAGATTCAGCTCAGCCGGGATGAAGGCCATGTAGATCTCGCCGCTGTCCTCGATCGTGTCGATGTGTTCAAATTCTTTTTCCACACCATCCTCATCCGTCAGAATGACGAGGTTGGTTTTCTCCAGTTCAAAATCGTCGCTCATGCTCGCGTGACCTCCTGTCCCGGGTTTGTTGTACAAATATCATACCGTATTTTGCCGTATTTTTCAACTACTAATCCAAAAAAAGTAGTGAAAGAAAAAATGTTGAAAAATTCTGTGCGGCAGGCATTGACAAACGTGGGGGGAGAGAGTATACTATTCCGGTAAAAGAAAGAAGGGCTGCCGTCCTCACCTTGCGCTGTCATGCAGAGAGGTTAACAACGCGAATCCACCCTGGTGGAGTTGTGCTCGGACGGTGAATCAGACCCGTCCGTTTTTATTTGTGTTACCGTTTGGAGGTGCTTAACAATTAGCAGTTTGGAACACCAGATTAATGAGGAAATTCGTGACAAGGAAGTCAGACTGATTGACGGAGACGGAAATCAGGTTGGCATTGTACCGATTGCCAAGGCAATGGAAGCAGCGGCTGCCAAGAATCTTGACCTGGTAAAGATCGCGCCGCAGGCTCAGCCGCCGGTTTGCCGCGTTATGGACTACGGCAAGTTCCGTTTTGAACAGGCGAAGCGCGAGAAGGAAGCAAGAAAAAAGCAGCACGTTGTGGAGATCAAGGAGATCCGACTCAGCCCCGGTATCGATAATAATGACTTTAACGTCAAAGCCAATCACGCCAAGCGCTTCCTCAAGGGCGGCGACAAGGTAAAGGTCTCGGTTCGCTTCCGCGGACGCGAGGTTACCCATTCCTCGATCGGTCTGGACCTGCTGCACCGGTTTGCCGATGAATGCTCTGAAATCGGCAGCGTTGAGAAGGCCCCCAAGCTGGAAGGACGCCAGATGCTGATGTTCCTGGCTCCGAAGAAGGATTCCCCCAAAAAGGAATCTCAGAAAAAGGGCGGTAAGAAGGGCGGAAAGGCCCCGAAGACTGCCGAGTAATTTATCCGCGCAGCCATTGCCCGCCGCACGGCTTGCGGAGGGTTGGCGATAAGTAGAGAGGAGACCATTTTTATGCCTAAGATTAAGACTCACAGCGGCGCATCCAAGCGCTTCAAGATGACCAAGAACGGCAAGATCAAGCGTGCCCATGTTGGCCGCCGCCATATCCTGAACAAGAAGTCCACCAAGCGTCTCAGACATCTGAGAAAGGAAGGCTTCGCTGATTCCAGCAACGTAGCACAGGTAAAGCGCCTGATTCCGTACGCATAAGCGATCAGCAGACAGGAAACAAACACATTATTTTCGATTAATTTGGAGGCTACTATAACATGGCAAGAGTTAAGGGCGCAATGATGACGCGCAAGAGAAGAAAGAAGATTCTGAAGCTGGCTAAGGGTTACTTTGGTGCAAAGTCCAAGCTGTACCGCACTGCCAATGAGGCGGTTATGAAGTCCCTGCGCTACGCTTACATCGGCCGCAAGCAGAAGAAGAGAGATTTCCGCAGACTGTGGATCACCCGTATCTCTGCTGAGTGCCAGGCAAACGGCGTAAACTACAGCCGCTTCATGAACGGCCTGAAGAAGGCCGGCATCGAGATCAACCGCAAGATGCTGGCTGATCTGGC
>JBJEZE010000004.1:0-6272 GCA_051887235.1 Butyricicoccus sp. | reverse complement strand
CTGCTGTCCGGCTGTAAGGACGGAGACGATCTTTCGGATTGGGCGAGAGAGGCGAGCGCGTATTTCCTGCTGCAGGGAGTGATCGAGCCGGACGACGACAACAAGCTGAACCCGTCTCAGACGGCGACCAGCGAACAGCTGGCGGTTACAGCTTACCGCGCGGCTTCGGCGGGACGCAACAAGTCCATGCAGACCAGCAGCAAGAAGCTGACGGCGATGTCCACGCACTCCGGTCAGGATCGCGTCAGCTGGTCCAACTGCGACGCGGACAGCTATCGCATTTACTATTATGAGAAAAACGGCTTTGAGGAAGAGCCGGTGTATATTGATCTGGTCATGGCGGGCACCAACAGCACACTGGAATCCACCATTCCGGAGTGTGTGCAGGAGAAGGTCGGCGACTGGTATTGGTCCGTAGATGCCTTTGACTGTGACGGAAAGGTAATCGGTTCGACCGAATCCACCACCAAGCTTCATGTGACCAAGGAGGTCAAGAATTCGGTTATCTCGCGGACCGGCAGCGCGTCGATCAGCAGAAGCGAGATCCAGGCGGCGGCCAAGAGCGGCTTGGCCTATGCGGGTGAGAGCTTTGAGAGTCGTTGCGAGCGCATCTTCGGCGCGGGTACGACGTACTATCGCCGCTATTCCAGCGAGGCGGAGGCCGCAGCGCATCAGACGACCATTCAGATTCCGGTCTGGCGGCTGAAATCCAACGGACAGAAATATTCGGATACCGTCAGCCTGACGGTCAATTCCGGCATTGCGGACACCGTAAAGCAGATTTTCCAGGAAATCTACGAGAGCGATGAGAAATTCCCGATCAAGGACATCGGCGGCTACAACTGGCGCGGAGACAACTCGTCGTCGCAGCACTGCCTGGGTCTGGCGATTGACATCAATTACAACGAGAACTATATGTGTTCCAACAATGGCACAGCGCTGACCGGCTCGTACTGGCTGCCGGGTTCGGATCCGTATTCCATTGCGGCGGACAGCGATGTGGTGCGCATCTTTGCCAAGTACGGTTTCGGTTGGGGCGGCACATGGAGCAGCAAGAAGGACTACATGCACTTCTCGTACTTTGGAACGTAACAGGCATCCATACAAACAAACAGACAGCGAGGCGCATCCCGCAGAGGGAAAACGCCCCGCTGTTTTTGTATGCAGAACGAGAAAAAACCGCTCCGTCCAAAGGACGGAGCGGAACAGTGGTTGCAGGAATCAGATATAGGTGTCGAACGCGTCGATCTTCTGGTTGCAGATGCGGTGCAGGGTGGAACGGACGGCGCCGGGACCAGCCAGCATGGAGCGGAAGTACTCGACGACGCGCTCGCCGCAGCCGACCTCAAACAGGTTGCAGCCCCAGATGGTGCGGTCGGACAGCAGGGAGTACAGTTTCTCCTCGCTGATGGAATCCGGATCCCCCAGCTTAACGCCGGACATGATGTCCATCAGGCGATCCATTTCCGGATCCGGGCTGAGATGGAACGGGTTACCGTTGTCGTCTACTGCCAGCAGATAGCGCAGCCAGCCGGCGATGGCCAGCGGGATGTAGCGCAGACGGGAGATCTTGTGCATCGGCACCTTGGAGTTGTAGTAGCTCTTGAGTGTCTCGCCGTAGCGGGTGGCCAGCTTCTGCGTTGTGTCGGTGGTGATGCGCTGCGGCGTGTCCGGAAGATACGGATTCGGATAGCGTGCGGTCAGGATCTCGTGGATGAACTCCGCCGGATCCAGAACGCCCGGGTCAACACCCAGCGGCATGGACTCGGTTTCGCTGATGCCGGAGATCAGCTTGACAATGTCCTCGTCCTCCATCTCAGAGTAGATGGTCTCGTAGCCAAGCAGGCAGCCGTATACGCCCATCGCGGTGTCCATCGGGTTCAGACAGGTGCAGGCCTTCATGGACATACACTTTTCGACGACAGCGCCGGTGGTGAAGATGACGCCGGTCTGGTCCAGCGGCGGGCGGCCGTTCGGGAACTTATCCTCGATGACCAGATACTGCGGAGCCTCGGTATTGACAAAGTAAGAAATCTTGGAGCCCTTTTGGGTGATAACCGGCTTGGTGTCCTCCAGGCCGTCCTGGCGCAGGACGCTGGCGATCTTATCGTTCGGGTACGGGGTGATCTTGTCGATCATGGTGCGCGGGAACGAGATGCTGCCGGTCAGATACGCGAACTCTGCGCCGTCGATCTTGCCGTTGATCAGCCACTTGTTACCGATTTCAAACAGCGTGCGCTGGAGGCGGTAGCCGTTGTTGTAGTAGTTGTCCATGGAAACCAGCGCCAGCGGCAGGCTGCAGCTGTGCATGCGGGCCAGGCACAGGGACGCCAGCTTGCCCATAAAACTGCGGCAGCCCTCCGGACCGTTCGCCATGTCCGCGGCGATGTCCGGCAGATAGTTCTTGTTGGCGTCGCGCAGGTTGTATGCCTTTTCGGTTACGGTCAGCGTCACCAGCTGGAGCGACGGCGCGCAGAAGATGTCGCGCACGCGGTCGTACTCCGTGCTCAGCTTCAGGCTTTCCGCAATCGAGCCGATGACTTCCTTCTTGAGGAAACCGTCCGCGTGCAGCGTGACTGCAATGGCCAGATTGTCGTTCGGGCGATAGACGCGGTCGATGATCTCTTCATCATACGGCTCACAGCAGATGATGCCGGTGTCCATCAGGCCGGCGGTCATCAGGCGCTGTACCAGCGCAGCCGGAAACGCGCGGAAGATATTGCCTGCGCCGAAGTGCAGCCAGGTCGGCTCCTTCTTTGTGCGCGCACGCATGGCGGAAATATCATAGGCCGGCAGCCGATAGCCGATCCAGTTGACCTTCTTATCCAGACTTTCCAGAGAAAGCTTCATGTCGTTCACCAATCCTTTTTATACAAATAGTGTATTGTAACTTACCGATAGGTATAGTATACCAAACCATGTGCATGATTTCCAGTCAAAACGCACAAATTTTGCAAACGATATGCAACAAAATCAAAAAAGTAAGACAAAAAAGCAGAACACCCGCATGGACCATGCGGGTGTTTCGCAGCTCGGATCATTTTAATCCCAGTATTTTGCAACGTGTGCTTTGGTGACCTCGGCAGACTTCTTGACGTTCTCTTCCTGAGTCATCTCGTAGTATTCCGGACGGAAGATTTCGATGGTGCAGCAGTCGCCCTCAAAACCGATCTTTTTTAACGTATCTGCATAGCGTGCGTGCGGCAGACAGTCGCCCTCGGCATCCGGCCACAGGCGCTTCTCGTCGTTGTTGTAGTAAGAGCCGCACGGCATGTCCTCCGTGCCGTTCAGATGCCAGATAAAGATCTTCTTGCCGTCTGCCTTTTCCAGCGTTTCCCAACCGGATCCCATTGCATAGAAATGGTACTGATCCAGCGTGACACCGACCAGAGGAGAATCGACGGCCTCAACAATGGCATACGCGTCCTCAAAGCGGTTGATCGTCATGTCCGGTGCGCCGCAGAATTCCAGAGACAGCTTGATGCCGTGCGGCTCGACCTTTTTGACCATCTCCTTCAGGACAGCGACAGCGTCCTCACGGATCTCCTTGCGTGTCGGCTGCAGGCCGCGCTCCTTCATGTCCTGAGACGGAACGACAACGATCATCTTGCAGCCCAGAATGTTGCAGCGGCGAATGATTTCGTCCAGTTCCGCCATGACAGCGGCCTTTTCCTCTTCGGTCTGCTTCATGTTGAAAAAGCACAGCGCATTGTAGGACAGCATGCTCAGATGGTGGGAGGCAAACCACTCGCCCAGCTGTTCTAAGGTTACCGCGCCTTTTTCCAGATCGCGGTCGAGACACTCCGACTGGATGTCGATAAAATCGAAACCATACTTTTCGCACAGTTCGAGGTCATTCATTACGCTGTGGTTTTTGCAGAAACGGTCATTTGCTTCATTGAATCCGATTTTCATAGTAACAAACTCCTTTATACATGGTATCGGTCGTTGGACGCTGACAGGATCGAGTCGCCTTGCTTTCTTTGATGAGCCTACGATACCATATTTCGTGCATTTGTTGCAATGGCTTGGCCGCACTATCATTTTCACGTGCAAAATCCCGTGAAAATCGCCAATTTACCTCCGGGTTTCTTGTGTACTATCCATGATTTCGCGCGATTTTCGGCTTTGAAAGCGCGTGCACAGAGTGTGATTTCGTGCAAATGCACATCTGGAAAACGGTCTTCCTGTATGATATGATAGCACAAAGGAGGTCTGTATATGGTAACCATGCAGCAGATTGCAGATGCCTGCGGTGTTTCGCGCGGAACGGTAGACCGGGCGCTGCACAACAAGCCCGGCATCCGGCCGGAAGTCGCGGAGCGGGTGCGCGAGACGGCGCGTTCAATGGGATACATTTCCGCAAGACTGATACCATCTATGCTGAAAACCTGGCGGATCGGAGTTGTCCTGCATTCTGCGGCATCCGGATTTGTGCAGGAATTGTGCGAGCTGTTCCGCAGCCTTCCGGATCAGGAGCTGATGCCGGTCGAAATCATCCTGCGGACCATGGAGGATATGGATATCCAGCACCAGCTCGCGCTGATTGATGAACTGGTCGAGATGGAGCACATTGACGGTCTGGCGCTTATGCCGTTGGCCAACAGCTTGATCCGGGACAAGCTCAACGAGATCTCGGAGCAGAGAGGGATTCCGGTTGTGACGTTGAATACGGATATCAGCGATGTCAACCGGCTGGCGTATATCGGGCCGGACAACATTGCGTCCGGGCGGTCTGCCGCCGGACTGCTTGGCCTTGCAATGGGCGGGCGCGGCCGGATTCTTCCCATCACGGGGCAGCGCAGCGGACACTATGCCGACAGCCAGCGGATGACCGGCTTTCTTGCGGAGATCGAGGAGTCGTTCCCACAGATTCAGGTGCTGCCGCCGGAATGCTGCTATCTGGACACGCTGTTTGCGGAGCGCATCGCCGCGCGGGCGATTCAGTTTGACCCGGATCTGAACGGGATCTACCTGTCCTCGGTTGGACGAAGCGGTGTGTGCCGGGCGCTGGAGCGCAGCGGACGGGCGGGAAAGATCCACGTCGTCATTCATGACATTACTCCGGCCAATCTCGAGATGATCCGCAGAGGCGTCGTTGATTTTGCGATTGGACAGGATGTGCAGACACAGGGATCGCGTCCGATCCATGTGCTGTACGACTACCTTGCCAACCGCCGCATGCCGGAAAACCGCGTTCAGATCACGGATATTTCGATTAAATTCCGCTGTAATCTGCCGTAGGCGGAAGGAGTTACGGATATGGAAAAAGCAGAACACCCGCATGGGCAATGCGGGTGTTCCACTTTGAAAGAGATAAAGGATAAAAATTGGGGATAGCAAAATAATAGTTGGATCTCTTCTTATGCCGCCAGAACCAGCGGGGAGAAGATGATGTAGAAGATAGCTGCGACAGCCAAACCAACGATGGTAACCGGCCAGCGGTACTTCCACGGAGTCATATCGACAGCGCCGATATCCTTGACCTGATACTCCTCAGACGGGCAAACCTTCTGGAGAATTGCCATGATGATCAGGAAGATCGGGAACAGGACAGCCATTGCGTACAGATAGTGAATCTGCTCGGTGGTGCCCGGATAGCACGGCTTCAGCAGCAGGAATGCGCCGTAGACCACGAAGTGGATGATGGTGATCAGGTACGGGGTGAACTTCGGAACACGCTTGAACAGGATAACGCCCAGTACAGTGCACAGAACCGGCAGAGACAGGAAGTTTGCCAGCGAGTTCAGGAAGGTAGTAATACCGTTTGCGTACATAACGAACGGTGCGATAATGATCGAGATGATGGCTGCAATGGTGCCATAGGTCTTGGAAACCTTGACGCACTTTGCGTCCGAAGCAGTCTTGCCGATGGTGGTGCGGTAGATGTCCAGCGTGAACATCGTGCACGCAGAGTTCAGAACCGAGTTAAAGGAGGACAGGATCGCGCCAAACAGTACGGCTGCGAAGAAGCCCATGATCGGCTTCGGAACAACAGCGGCGATCAGTGCCGGATACGCCATGTCGATCGGAGAAGCGGAAGAATTGATGGTCTCCTGGATGGACGGCAGGTGGTAAGCGATGATGCCCGGGAAAATCAGGTACAGCGGGCCGAGGCACTTCAGGAAGCCGCAGAAAATGGCGCCCTTCTGGCCTTCTGCCAGAGACTTTGCAGCGAGGGAGCGCTGTACGAAGGACTGGTTGCAGCACCACCAGTACAGGTTGGAGAACAGCATGCCGGTGAAGATCAGCGGCCACGGCAGGTTCGGCTG
>JBJEZE010000003.1:0-6299 GCA_051887235.1 Butyricicoccus sp. | reverse complement strand
AGAGCTGTCACAAGATTGTTACAAATAACCAAAATCAGTTGGATATATTTGTGTAAAAATCAAGAGAAAAAAGGTTGTATTTTATAGAAAAGCATGATATGCTTAATTCAACAAAAAGATATATCTTTTAAATCAAAAAGAAATAATGAATTAGAAAGGAGAAGTTTTTATGAAACGACTGCCGGATGATTTCTTCTTCGGCGCAGCACTTTCCGGCCCGCAGACAGAGGGAGCATATAAGCTCGACGGAAAACTGGAAAACATCTGGGACACCTGGTCTGATGAGAGAATCGGTGATTTCCACAACCAGGTAGGCTCCTATGTCGGAATTGATTTCTATCATCGGTATGAGGAGGACATCAAGCTGCTCAAATCGCTGGGTCTGACCAGCTTCCGCACCTCCATTCAGTGGAGCCGGCTTCTGGACCAGGACGGAAACATAAATCCCGCCGGTGCAGAATTTTATCACAAGATGCTTGCCTGTGCCAAGGAAAATGACATGGAGGTTTTTATCAACCTGTATCACTTCGATATGCCGACCTACCTGTTCCGCCGCGGCGGATGGGAGAGCCGTGAGGTTGTGGAAGCGTATGCGCACTACGCAGAACAGGCGTTTACCGAATTTGCCGGCGAGGTCAAGTACTGGTTTACGTTCAACGAACCGATTGTCGAGCCGCTGCAGCGCTACAAGGACGGACTTTGGTATCCGTTTGTCAAGGATATCAAGCGCTCTGTCGTTACACAGTACAACATTGCGCTGGCACACGCGCTGGCGGTCGGTGCATTCCGCAGACTCCAGAAAAACGGCACGATTCCGGCAGACGTAAAAATCGGTATGATTAACTGTTTTGTTCCGCCGTATACCAAGGAACAGCCGACCGCCGCGGATCTCGAAGCGGTCCGTATGGAGGACGGTTTAAACAACCGCTGGTGGCTGGATCTGGTCACCAAGGGCTGTCTGCCGCAGGACGTTCTGGACACGCTCGCCGAACAGGGCGCACCCGCACCGATCCGTCCGGGCGACGACGGAATCCTCTCCCAGGGACCGGTTGATTGGCTGGGCTTCAACTA
This sequence comes from Butyricicoccus sp., assembly GCA_051887235.1. GTDB lineage: Bacteria > Bacillota > Clostridia > Oscillospirales > Butyricicoccaceae > Butyricicoccus_A. The sequence goes on along the minus strand of JBJEZE010000003.1, from coordinate 5,228 downwards.
CTACCACCCGACCCGCGTTCAGGCGCCGAAGTCCAAAATCGATGCCAACGGCAATCCGGTATTCAGCGATCCGTATTTCTGGCCGGAATGCCGGATGAACGAATCCCGCGGCTGGGAAATCTATCCGAAGGGCATTTACGATTTTGGCATGAAGCTCAAGCAGGACTATCCGGATCTGTCCTTCTTCATCTCGGAAAACGGAATCGGAATTGAAAACGAGGACCAGTTCCGCGGTCCGGACGGCGTGATTCAGGACGACTACCGCATTGAATTTGTCCGCGACCATCTGGAATGGGTTGCCAAGGCGATCGAAGAAGGCGCAAAGTGTGTCGGATATCATTACTGGGGAGTCATCGACAATTGGTCATGGTCCAATGCGTTTAAGAACCGCTACGGCTTCGTTGAAGTACGTCTGCAGGACGGCTACAAAAGAAGACCAAAGAAATCAGCGGAATGGCTGAAACAGGTGGCAATCAGCAAGGAAATTGTGTAAAATGGATACAAAGAAATGAGGTAAGAAACATGACAACTGAGAAACGGCCTTTTATGGATCGATTCGCGGAAGGCGCGGCCCGTCTGGGCAATCAGATTCATCTGAAAACGCTGCGCGACGCGTTTGCAACCATCATGCCGCTGTACATTCTGGCCGGCTTGGCGGTTCTGCTCAACAATGTAATTTTTGTAAAAATCCTCTCTGGCAGCGCATTGGAAGCCGCAACCTACTGGGGTTCCCTGCTGGTCAACGCCACGCTGAACATCTCGGGTCTGATGATCGCACCGACAATCGGATTCTTCCTCAGTAGAAACAAGGGATTCAAAAACCCGTATGCAGCCGCGATGATCTCGCTGGCGACGCTGATCATCATGATGCCGGGCACGATCTCCGCCGTTCCGGTCGGCGCGGAGGATGCTGTCACCCTGAGCGGTGTGCTCAGCTACAGCAATCTGGGCACCAACAGCATGTTTGCAGGCATCATCATCGGTCTGCTGGCAACCGAGCTGTTCATCCGCATCTCCAATGTCAAGCGTCTTCAGGTCAACCTGGGTGATCAGGTTCCGCAGGCGGTCGGTGATTCGTTCAACGTCCTCATTCCGGTCATTCTGGTCATGAGCTTCTTTGCGATCATCTCCTCCATCCTGTTCATTGGCTTTGACACCGATCTGATCAAGCTGATCTCCACCTTGATTCAGGCACCGCTCAAGAACATCGGCACAAGCCTCGCCGGATGTCTGATTCTGTACACCCTGGGCAACCTGCTGTTCACACAGGGCATTCATCACTCCGTTATCTATTCGTCCATCCTCGAGCCGCTGCTGATCGTCAACATGACGGAGAACATGGCAGCATTCGCCGCAGGCGAGCCGATTCCGAACATCATCAATGTTGCAATGGTTCCGAGCTTCGGCCTGATGGGCGGCTCCGGATGCACTCTCTGTCTGATTATTGCAACCTTCCTGTTCAGTAAGTACAAGCCGAGCCGTGACATTGCAAAGCTGTCTGTAGTTCCTGGCGTGTTTAACATCAATGAGCCGATGATCTTCGGCTATCCGATCGTATTCAACTACGCACTGGTCATTCCGTTTATCGCAATTCCGGCAATGGGTATCACAATTGCTTATTTTGCAACAACTCTGGGACTGATGAGCCCCTGTGTTGTTCAGATTCCGTGGACAACCCCGGTTCTTTTGAGCGGGTTCCTCGCAACCGGCGGCGACTGGCGTGCCATCGTTGTTCAGGCAATCATCCTTGTTCTGGGCGTCCTGATCTACCTGCCGTTTATGAAGGCAAGTGAAAAGGTCCAGAAGAAGATGATGGAAGCCGAGGATGCAGAGTAATCCTTCCCAAATCGAAAACGACAGACTTCACGATTGATCCCAACATACCGACCCAAACACAGACGATACATCACGACGATTCCCAACAGGAGGTTATTCTCATGAAAAAGATTTTACTGGCTTGCAACGCAGGAATGTCCACCAGCATGCTCGTACAGAAGATGCGCGCGGCGGCAAAGGAACTGAATGTTGACGCAGATATCAACGCCCTCTCTCTTACCGAGGCCATGGACCGCATCGACGATGTCGATGTCGTCCTCCTTGGCCCGCAGGTCAAGTTCCAGCTTGCCTCCGTCAAGAAGGCTGCCGCAGGACGCACGCCGGTCGATGTCATTGACATGCGCGACTACGGCATGATGAACGGCAAAAAGGTTCTGAAGTTCGCGCTCGACCTGATTGAGAAAGGAGTCTGAGCTATGGATATGGAAACCATCTGCTTCCAGATTATCACCAACGTCGGAAGCGCAAAATCCTGCTTCATCGAAGCCATCGGCCTTGCCAAGGAGGGCAAGTTTGACGAGGCGCGTGAGCATATCGCCGACGGCGACCAGTTCTTCCTCGAAGGACACCATGCGCACGCCGATCTGATCGCGCAGGAGGCCGGCGGCGACCCGGTACAGATGTCCCTCATCCTGACGCACGCAGAGGATCAGCTGATGAGCGCGGAGACCGCCCGCATCTATGCGCTCGAGTTCATCGAGCTGTACGAAAAGCTGCACGCAAAGGATCTTCTGTAATTACATACCGAACCCCCATATAAAGTCCGTCTTCCTATTCTCCTATTCTTACTTGCTGCCGACGGTGCGGCAGAACCTCCGATTTCTCCCGGACTCTGCCGCACCCGCAGCCAAAAAAATACGCCCTTTTTTCGGAGGGCTATTTTTTTGCACCTTTTTTCCCCAATCAACGTAAAAAACGACAGAAATTTCCATAAAAGGAGGCTTCCATATGTCTATTTTAAAACTCTCTCCCGCCTGCAAAAGCTACCTCTGGGGAGGAAGCAGACTCAAGCGGGAGTTCCATAAAGCATTCTCCGGTTCGGTTCTGGCGGAGACCTGGGAGCTGTCCTGCCATCCCGACGGACCGAGCACGATCGTCTCCGGCGAGTATGGCGGACAGACCCTTCGTCAGTATCTGGACGAGTTCGGCTGGAATGCCCTTGGTACAAACTGCGAGCGCTTTGACGATTTTCCCATTCTGATCAAACTGATCGACGCGAGCAAAGCGCTCTCCGTTCAGGTTCATCCCAACAACTCCTACGCCAAAAAGCATGAGAATCAGTATGGCAAAACCGAGATGTGGTATGTCATCGACTGTGAGCCGGGTGCGTATTTGTACTACGGCCTCAAGCGCGACGTATCCAAGGAAGAATTTCGCCGTCACATCGAGAACAACACGCTGGATCAGATCCTGAACGCGGTTCCGGTTCACAAGGGAGACAGCTTCTTTATCGCGGCCGGCACCGTCCATGCGATCGGAAAGGGCATTGTCATCGCGGAGATTCAGCAGAACTCCAATGTTACATACCGTGTCTACGACTACGGGCGCGTCGGTGCGGACGGAAAGCCGCGTGATCTGCACATCGATAAGGCGCTGGAGGTGGCACATCTGGAGCCGCCGCGCAGCGGATACTCCTTTGGCGGACATCTCGCGCAGTGCGACTGCTTCACCGTTGACCGCTTCTCGGTTCAGTTCGGCACCGTACAGGGCATGGTCGGAACCGACAGCTTCCACTCTCTGCTCGTTGTCGACGGCGAGGGCGAGGTCTGCTGCGGCGATGACCGTCAGACGGTGCGCAAGGGCGACTGTCTGTTCCTCCCCGCCGGCAGCGGTCTGTACACCGTGACTGGCAGCCTGACCATGCTGCGCACATTCATCCCGCCCAAGCCGGTCTACCGCATCGGTATCGACCTCGGCGGCACAGCGATCAAGGTCGGTATCATCGACCCGAGCAACTGTATCGTCGGCCGGTGTCAGCTCCCGACCGAGGCGGATCAGCCGTGGCAGCATGTCGTGGAGAATATCTGCAAAACGATTGACGGTGCACTCGCCGACGCCGATCTGCAGCTGTCCGACTGCACATCCGTCGGAATCGGCAGTCCGGGAACCATCGATGCGGAGAACGGAACGGTGGTCTATTCCAACAACTTTGGCTGGCACGATGTTCCGCTGGCCGACGCGCTTCACGAAAAGCTCGGCATGCCGGTCCATATCAGCAATGATGCCAACTGTGCCGCACTCGGCGAGGTCGTCGCAGGCGCGGCAAAGGGATGCCGCAATGCGGTGCTGATCACACTGGGAACCGGAGTTGGCAGCGGTATCATCCTCGGCGGTCATATCTTCGAGGGCGGCGGACCGGGCGGCGCGGAGCTGGGTCACACGATGCTGCGTCAGAACGGCGAGCTGTGCACTTGCGGACGTCATGGCTGCCTGGAGGCATACACATCGGCGACCGCACTGATCCGCGAGGCAAAGCGCGCTGCGGAGAAGGACCCGAAGTCCAAGCTGCTCGTGCTCAGCGGCGGCAAGCCCGAACGGATCAACGGCTTGATCCCGTTTGAGGCGGCAAAACAGCACGATGCCGAGGCCTGCGGTGTGGTAGAGCGCTACATTGACGATCTGGCGGACGGTATTGTCGACGCGATCAATCTGTTCCGTCCGCAGATGGTCCTGCTGGGCGGCGGCATCAGCAGACAAGGCGACTATCTGACACAGCCGCTTCGTGAAAAAGTCGCACACCGCGCGTTCGGTGGAAGCAGTTCGTATCTTCCGGAAATCCGCTGTGCCGAGCTGGAAAATGACGCAGGCATGATCGGTGCGGCAAATATCAGCTGACCATGTGTCGCAAATGGCAATGAAAGAACATTAATCTAAGCTTACTATATCTATCTTATATCTATTCACAGTCTGGAGCATCCTGCGGGGTGATCTGGGATACAAACAAATAAAAACAACAATTTTACTGGAACACGACACAATAACCAAACGACACAAAGATGATATAGATTATCAGATGATGACACCGCACTGACTAAAGCCGTTCGATTTAGCCAGTGCGGTTTGACATTGTGTTAACAAAATTTTTTAAAGTTTACTGGTCTGATTCATCTTAGTATGCTATATCTACTATACTATGCGTACTACACCTGGTGAGAACAACTATCTACCATTTATTTTACCATTTATGCTTTGAGACTGCCTGAAACAAGATTGTACAAAACTGCATATTTTAGCCGAAAATAGGATAAGAAAGGATGAAAAGGGACTTGGATTGTTCGGACTGAAAGTTGTCCTAAAAATTCAAATCCCTCCTTCTCCGCCCCAAAAGCTCAACCGAATGGTTGGGCTTTTCTTTTCATCGGAATTTGAACCGCCATTGCGGCTTTGAAGAT
>JBJEZE010000002.1:0-6300 GCA_051887235.1 Butyricicoccus sp. | reverse complement strand
AGCACCACGCGCAGGCCCTCGTCCTCGATGCGTCCCGCGCGCGGATCACAGGAGGACAGCAGCCTGCTGCGGATCGCGCCGCAGCGCGTATGCACCTGCTGCGCTGTCTCGCTCTCCTCCACCTCGTCCGGGAAATCGATCGCCGCGGCGATTTCAGCGAGAAGCGCCACAATCTCCTGCCTCGCCGCGCGCACGAACGCGGACACGCCGCCCTCCATCTGCCGGATGGCAGAGGTCATTGCCCGGTCGCTGCCAGCGCGGATCATGCGCATGACGGCCTCCGCCTGCGCCAGGTCGATGCGCCCGTTGAGAAACGCGCGGCAGGTGAACTCGCCGGGCCTGGCCATGCGCGCGCCGTTATCCAGCAGCAGCAGCAGAATGCGGCGCACCAGCGCGTCCGAGCCGTGGCAGTGGATTTCGGCGACGTCCTCGCGCGTGTAGCTGTGCGGCGCGCAAAAGAGCACGGCCATCGCCTCGTCCACGACCTGTCCGCCGTCCATCACATGGCCGAACGTCAGCATCCGGGTTTTCAGCGGCTGCCCGTTTTTGGGCCGGAACACGCGCAGCAGAATCTCCTCGCAGCGCTCGCCCGACAGGCGCACGATGGCGATGCCGCCCTCGCCGCTGGCCGTCGCCTGCGCGGCGATGGTGTCCCTGCTGATCAGCTGGTTCATGATGTCTCCTCCCCGTTATCCACAGCTTCCTGAAAGCTGCTTGCGATGATGCAATGCTTGCGTTTGTCCGCGCAAGGCAAAGGGCAGCCCGATGCGCAAAGCAGGCATCCGGTATGCTTTCGATTGCTTATCAGTTTATCACGCTTTGCGTGTTTTCGCAAATTCTGCGGCGATCGGCGTGAAAAAAGGTTTGGCGCCTTTCGGGAATGTGAAGCGCGGAAGCTTAAACGATAACCGAAGCAGTCGTATCCTTCTATTCTTTTTCTCAATGTTCATGATGTACAAAATCCTACTAAAATAACCGATAATTATTGATACACATTGTTGATTTGAATGGAATCAAGTGATATAATACAAAATATTAGAATGCTCGATATGTAACATTCAAGAAGCAACTACATCAGGAGGACCAAGATATGAGACGAAAACTATCTGCATTTGTAATCATGGTATTGTTGATGATGCATTTGTTTGCGTTGTCTGCGTATGCAGAAACGGCTCAGCAGGACGGATTAGTTGTCACCCTGCAAACAAATCGTGATGTCTATGACAGCAACGAGCAGATTCAAGTCTCGATAGAAATCAAAAACACAAATGAAACGGCTGTTCAAAACGTAAAGGTGATGCCCTATGCATCTGAGCCGTATATGTTGGCAAACGCCAATCAATCCACAATCAATATCGGTACTATGAAAGATCAGAGTATCGAAAAAGTAGATATCGTATTTATCCGTGGAGAAGACATTGCCATAACACTCCCGATGACGGGTGACTCTTCCCATCCGCTTTTCTGGGGTTCTTGTTTGGTCATCTCTCTGGGGATTGTTTGCGTTTTGCTGAAGCAAAAGAAGGGATTGCGTTTCCTTTCTCTGTTCCTCTGTCTTTGCATATGCTCTTCTGTGATTTCCGTTCATCATGCGGAAGCATCTGATGCAGAAGCGCAGATGATCGTAGTTGAGAAAACGATTGATGTAGCAGGTGAATCTGTAACGGTCGGTGTTGGAGTTTCCTACAACCACGTTGGGAATGCATCTCAGACCGGAACGCTTACCGCCAGCCAAACCACAATCCTTGCCAACAGTTCTGCTTCGCCTGTATATTTCTATGTGCAGGCAGACGGCGAATTCACTTCAGTGAGTTTGATTGATGCGCTGACAGGGCTTAACGTTGCGACAATGCTGGATGATGGACAGTATTCAATCAGCGGTGATGACCTGCCTAATGATGATATCTATTCCTGCGTAGTTCATGTGCCTTCTGCCAGTGTCGGCACGCAGAGGTATTATGCACGAATGACGGATGCCTCAAATCATACGGTGCTTACCAACGAAGTTGAAATCTCTGTCGTTGGCAAATTCACCGGAACAGATCTTGAAGCCATGGATCAAGTCCATGATTCTCTCGGCATGCTCGTATCCTCTTTGGAATACCAAAGTATGAGCATTGGCGAAAGAGCAGAAGCCATCGCAGAGCAGCTGCAGGTTCATGCGGAAAATGGGCTTATTGACGGCAGCTCGATCAAGTACGATACTCGTAATCAGATATATACGTTCACTCATGCCAATGGCGTATTGGGCGGTGTTATGCTGGCGCCGTTTCATTCCGACCTCAACGGCAGTGCACCTATGACTCGTGCAGAACGCGAAACTGCCGCGCTTGCCAAGCAGCAGCAAAAGCAGATGCGTTCGTTTGCGCTGATGCGCATGATGCCCGCCAATGCATATGAGGATATGGAAATTGGCGATGCAATGATTTTCTATGCGTTTGACGAAGCTGTCAACAGCTCCCGTTATCCGCATTATCTCTCCATGGCAAACGACTGGAGCGCTCGCGGTCTGAATACCTCCGTTGATCAGGCGGTTACGGCTGAAGAATTGAAATCGATTGATGATTACAAGGTCGCCGTTTTGAGCATGCACGGTGTATGCTATCAATCAAGAGATAAATCCGGTGCAGTTCTCTGCCTTCAGGAAGAAGCGACTGAAAGCAAGAATGAACTCTACACCTCTGATTTGAAAAAGCGGAATCTGGCAACAGTGACGTTGGATAATGGTAAAACCTGCTATTGGGTATTTGCTTCTTTCTTTGAGGATCATTACGGAGCAAACGATCTTCAGAACACCTTCATTTTTTCGGAAGCCTGTTCTTTCTGGGGAGAAAACAGCACGTCCGACAAGAGTATGGCGCTGGCGTTTGAAAAGGCCGGTGCCACCGCAGTTGTTGGATTCTATAATCCTGTCTACACGGAGTACAGCCGTGACATGCTGCAGCACTATGTGGACAGCCTGCTCGACGGCAAGACTGCCTACGAAGCACTGATGGCCGGTCAGAAAAAATTCGGCAGCGATGACAGCAAGTATACCGGCAGTACAAGTAATTCCCTTTTCTCCTTCGTCAAGGGTGCTGCTTATGCGCTTTTCGGCGGATCTACCGACAGCCAACTCATTGCATCGGATCTGAAGAATACGAGCTTTGAACAGGCCTCTTCTGCTTCCGGATGGAATACAACCGGCGACGTCCGTGTACTGACGAAGCTTGCATCTCTGAAGCCCACCAATGGCAGCCGCATGGCTATTCTGACCACCGGTATTGGTTCTGCAGAAAGCAGCTATCTGGAAGGAACAGAAGGCAGTATTCTTTCTCAGAGCTTCATCGTTCCTTCTGAGGCCGGTGCAGTCCAGTTCCAGTACGATGTCGTATCTGAAGAACCTATGGAATACGTCGATAGTATATTCGACGATAAGTTTGTTGTGCGCATTCTCGGTTCCAACGGACAGGTTTATAAAGAGAAAACAATTGAATCTGTCAACGAATCCACCTGGTATTCGATCTCCGGAATCGACTTTGAAGGCGGCGACGATACGACCTACCATACCCAGTGGAAAACTGGCGTCATCGATATTTCGGAATACCGCAATCAGGCGATAACGCTCCAGTTCGTTGTCTATGATATGGGCGATTCGATCTATGACACCGCCGCTCTGATTGATGATGTAAAGCTTCTCTCCGGCTCCGGCTTTGAGATCGATGAGTGCAGCCTGCATTTGAGCACATCTTCCTGGACACCGATTCTGACTGGCGAATCCAAGACGGTATCTGTGACCAAGCATGATGGTTCCAGCTTCTCAGTGAAGGTCACGCAGCTTGATCCCAATGGAAATGCCCTGGACAGCGCCAATGAGTGGCTGACCGTCAGCAAGAGCGGAAGCAGCATCAAACTGACTGCAACTGCGAACTATGCTGCGCAGCCCAGAACCGCAACCGTTACGGTCACCTGCGCCTGCGGCGGAACGAAGAAGCTGATTGTTACCCAGATGTCCGGCGCGCCGAAGCCGACGCTTCAGCTGCGTATCGGAGACTCTTATTATGGTGAAAACGATACTTATGGAACTTTGACGGCTGGAGACACGCTCTACCTTACTGCCGAGTTTACGAATGCAAAGCGTCTCTATATCCGAGTATATAATCCCCAGACAGGAGAAAGCGTTGTTGATAAAACGTTTGATTCTGAAGTGGCTGGCTCAAGCGCAAATTATTATCCCGTCTTTAATAAGAATCTTGAGTCCGGTATTTATGTTGTGGAAGCTACCGTTTCCAACTCGGATATTCGCAATGCCGTATGGGCACAAAAGGTAACGAAAAAAATTGCTATCAACCTTGTTGTGTCTTCAAATGATGATCCGACGTATTCCGAGGATGAGCTTGTTACGATTGCAAAAACAATTATCTTTGGCAACGAAGGAGGTTATACTACTGTAAATAAAAATGATGGTGGTTCAATGTCCATTGGCAAACTTCAATGGAATGCAAATGCAGGAAATGCTTTGCCTTTGTTGAGATCCATTATCAATAAAAACCCCAGTAACGCGTTGTCTATCCTTGGTGCAGATCTGTATTATGAGATAACTAATCCCAACACCAGTTGGACAAATGCTAATCGCACTGCAACAGCAGAAGAAGCTAAAGCTATTTCAAAATTGCTCGGAACCACGGAAGGTAAGCAAGTTCAGGATGCAGAGGCAAGCGCTAGGATTGCGGGATACTTGAACTCTGGTAAGAAATATGGATTGACCGATCCTCAAGCGCTGGTCTACTATGCTGATCTTTACAATCAAAGACCGGCAAGTGCTATAAGTATTGTTAAGGAAGCGATTGCTACTGCAGGATCAGCCGATAAAGTGACACTTGACATCATTCACCAGGCAGCAATGAATGACGCCATACTGGGTGAGTATGAAAGCAGACGCACTAAAACATATGAGAAATGCAAGGACATCGAAATCAGTACGCCAACAGAGCCGGAGATGAGCGGTGGAACTAATAATTATCCGGCAAATCTTTATATTACGCAAACTCCAAAGCAGTGTACCTATGCTTCTGCAGCTATGCTCATCCGTGCTATAGCTTACAAGAATGAATGGTCAGATTGGATATCTATTACGGAAAGCAGTGTCGATGCTGCTGACGGCGCTCAGTCTGGATTGAGATGGGATTTTACGTATTATTTGAATGACCATACGATTAGATTAAAGCACGGATCCACAGCGGGGTTTAGCATCTCAGAACTTAAAGCTGTCCTAAAAGAACATCCGGAAGGAATCGTGCTATACTGTGATAATGCTCCTCATGCAGTATTTCTCACTGATTATGATGGTGACACATTCTATTGCGCCGATCCGCAATCCCCATGGTCTGGCACGCGAAGAACACTTGATTCTTCATACCTGGGAAAAGTATATGGGAGCCAGAGTAATATTCTAAATAATGCGACAAGCTATTGGTACGTTTATAGCGCTCAATAATGTTTACTGAAGGATATACCAATTATATGGAGCTTTAGGAGCTGGTAAATAACAAAGTTACTCAATAGCGGGTCTATCCCCAATTTGTGTCAACTTCAAAAAGCCGATGTAACAACCAAAGTGGATCGAGGCGGCGGGCAGGGCTTCCTGCTCGCCGCCTTGACTGCCGTCAACCAGAAATCCTGCAGCCAGTCAAGGGCAGCGGCGCAGCCGCTGTTCATCCATCCCAGACGGGTATGGGATTTCTGTCATCAGGGCGCCCTGTCCGCGTAATGGATCGACATCTGGCGTGGATGATCCAGCCCGAGCCTGTATGACGCGTCTCATCAAGCCCGAGAACGCTCTCCAAATCAACCGCACGTTCATGCCGGATCCTTTTTGCTCAGACTCCATCATTTCCCTTTTTGCAAAGAAAATAGCAGTGTATCGCAGACATCATAATCAACATGTCTGCGATACACTGCCATTGAGCGCTTCGCAACCGAGAATCTAACGGAGGCTGAATACTGCGGGATCATTCGAGGCGGATTTATGCTCATATGCCGCTTTTATTGGCGTGTCTCCGTTTTTGTGAAGCCGTCAAATCGAGCTGCTGATCCAGCGATCAAGGACGTTCATCTGTTCCGGCGTATGGAACCAGTGCTCTCCGTTCTCCATGACGGTGAGCGCTGCGCCGATTTGATCCGCAAACTCGGATACGGTTTCACCGGAAGCCAGGTGATCCCTTCCGCCGTACAAAATGCAGGTGGGGATGCGCCAGATGACAGGGTGCGCCCGCACATAGCACAGATACGCCCAGGATAGGGTTTCTCCAAAATCCGTGG
>JBJEZE010000001.1:0-26107 GCA_051887235.1 Butyricicoccus sp. | reverse complement strand
CCTTCGAGACCTGGCCGGAAATGATCGACAACGTCATTCCGTACATCGGCGGCGAAGAGGAAAAGTCCGAGAAGGAACCGATGAAGGTCTGGGGCAGCGTTCAGGGCGATGAGATCGTCTCTGCAACCGAGCCGGTGATCTCCGCACAGTGCCTGCGCGTCCCGGTCAGCGACGGTCACACCGCTGCCGCTTTCGTCAAGTTCAAGAACAAGCCGACCAAGGAGCAGATTCTGGAGGCATGGGCAAACTACTCCGGCCGCGCACAGGAGCTGGAGCTGCCGTCCGCACCCAAGCAGTTCCTGCACTACTTTGAAGAAGACAACCGTCCGCAGGCTAAGCTGGACCGCAATCTGGAGGGCGGCATGGCTGTCTCCATCGGCCGTCTGCGCGATGACGTCATTTTCGACTATCGTTTTGTATCTCTCTCGCACAACACCCTGCGCGGCGCAGCCGGCGGCGCTGTCGAAATGGCAGAACTTCTGTGTGCAGAGGGTTATATGGACTGAAAAAGCACATAGAACTATTTTAAATCCGTATTGCCCGCCGAACATACGGGTGTTATTTCTCGATTGGAGGGGAATTTTATGAAGACGCCAATTTTTACTGGTGCAAACGTTGCGATTATTACACCATTCACTTCGACCGGAGAGGTCAACTATCCGGAATTCAAGAAGATCATTGACGACCAGATCAATCGCGGCATTGATTCGATCACGATTTGCGGTACAACGGGTGAGGGTTCGACGCTGACCGACAAGGAGCACAAGGACACCATCCAGTTCTGCATTGATTACGTAAACGGACGCGTTCCGGTTGTCGCCGGTACCGGCTCCAACGACACAAGATATGCATTGGATCTGTGCAAGTTTGCCGCCAAGGCGGGTGCTGACGGTCTGCTGACGGTTACTCCATACTACAATAAGACTACCCAGCAGGGCCTGATTCGTCATTTCTGCACGTTAGCGGACTGCTCGGACACACCATTGATTCTGTACAACGTACCGAGCCGCACCGGCTTGTCCATCTCCGCAGACACCTACTATCAGCTGTCCAAGCATCCGAACATCAACGGTGCAAAGGAAGCGTCCGGCGACTTCTCCCTGCTGGCAGAGGCAATGCGTCTGTGCGGCGATGAGATGAACTTCTGGTCGGGCAACGATGACATGATTGTCCCGCTGATGGCAATGGGCGGCAAGGGCGTCATCTCGGTTCTGGCCAACGTGGCCCCGGATGTTTCCCACGGCATCGCTCAGCTGTGCCTGGACGGCAAGTACGCCGAAGCGCGCGAGATGCAGCTCAAGTATCTGGATCTGATCAATGCGCTGTTCCTCGAAGTCAATCCGATTCCGGTCAAGATGGCAATGGACTTCCTCGGTTGGGACGTCGGCGAGCTTCGCCTGCCGCTGTGCCCGATGACCGAGGCGCACACCGCTCAACTGAAGAAGGCCATGACCGACGCTGGTCTGACTCTCGTCAAGTAAGGAGCGCGCCAGATGTTGAAAATCGGACTCTGCGGCTGCAATGGCCGCATGGGCAAGGTCATCACTGACATTGTGTCCAAGAAAGAAAATATGAAAATCGTTGCCGGTTTTGACGCATACACCGAAAAGCTGTCGGATTACCCGGTATACGCGGATCCCCAGGAGTTTACCGGCGCGTGCGATGTCATCATCGACTTCTCCAATCCGGCTTCTCTGGAAAATCTGCTGTCCTACTGCAAGGCACACAAGACCCCGGTCGTCGTCTGCACTACCGGCCATTCCAAGGAACAGTTGGACGCGATGCGCGCGGCTTCGGCCGAAATCCCGGTCTTCCGTTCGGGCAACATGTCCATCGGCATCAATCTGATGATGGATCTGCTTCGCAAGTGCGGCGCAGTTCTGGGAGACGGCTACGACGTGGAAATCACTGAGAAGCATCACAACCAGAAGCTGGACGCTCCGTCTGGCACCGCCCTGATGTTGGCGGATGCGGTAAACGAAGCGCTCCCCTACGATGCGGAATACGTGTATAATCGTCACGACCGCCGGGAAAAGCGCCCGCCGCACGAAATCGGTATGCACTCTATCCGCGGCGGTACTATCGTCGGCGAGCACGAGGTACTGTTTGCCGGTCGTGATGAACTCATTGAGATTCGTCACGTGGCTCTGTCTCGTGAAGTCTTCGCTGTCGGCGCAGTCGACGCCGCCGCTTTCCTGGGCGCGCAGACTCAGCCGGGCATGTACGACATGTCGGATGTCATTGCCGCAAAATAAACAATATACGATATTTTGGAGACTGCTGCTCATGCGGCAGTCTCTTTTTGTATTCCGATCCACAAAAAAAGAGCTGTCCAATCGCGGACAGCTCTTTGTATTCATGTATTACTGGATTAACAGGAAGTACGCCAACACCAGTATGCCCAATGCAATGCGGTACCAGCCGAACACCTTAAAATCGTGCTTGCGGATATATCCCATCAGGAATTTGATGACAATCAGGGAAACCAAAAAGGCAACCAACGTGCCGACCAGCAGGATCATCAGCTCAGCCGAAGTAAACGCAAAGCCGAATTTTAACATCTTGAGCAAGCTCCATCCAAACATGACAGGAACCGCAAGGAAGAATGTAAACTCCGCCGCCGCCACGCGGGAGACTCCCAAAATCAAACCGCCGATAATCGTCGAGCCGGAACGAGAGGTACCCGGAATGATAGACAGCACCTGAAACAGGCCGATCAGAAGCGCCGTCTGAAAGCTGATGTCGTGCAGGGTTCGTGTAGTCGGGATGCGCGTTTTATTCCAATTTTCTACAAAGATAAATGCGGCACCGTACAGGATGAGCATCAACGCAATCACCACCGGAGTGTGCAGATGAGCGTCAATAAAATCGTCGAACAGCAATGTGACCACTGCGCCTGGAATGCAGGCGACAACGACTTTGATCCACATCAAAATGATGTCCTTATCCACAACCGGTTTGCTCTTGTCTTTGAACTGGAACGGAAACATTTTTCCCCAGAACAAAATGACAACCGCCAAGATCGCTCCCAACTGTATGACGACAAAAAACATTTCCTTGAACTCGTCGCTGGCATTCAGGTTCAGGAACTCATCGACCAGCAGCATATGGCCGGTGCTGCTGATTGGGAGCCACTCGGTAATGCCCTCGACAATACCAAGAAAAATCGCCTTCAAAATTTCGATGAAATGCAGCATATGCAAAACGTCCTCCTACGGATAATACTATGGCAGCCCGAGCCGCCTGAGAACCGACAAAAATCCGGCTCTCCTGCCCTCTTCCCATAAAAACAGAGCACAGAGATAACTCTGTGCTCTATTATACATCATTTTGCAGCAGAAAGCATCAGTTTGATGCGATTTTCCTGATTAATTCTGGAGGCACCCGGATCATAGTCTACACTGACAATATTCGCGTTCGGATACACCTCTCGAATCTTGCGAACCATTCCCTTTCCGGCGATATGATTCGGCAGGCAGCCGAACGGCTGAGTCAGCACGATGTTATTGACACCCTCGTTGATCAGCTCAACCATTTCGCCCGGCAGAAGCCATCCCTCGCCCATCTTGACGCCATAGCCAATGATGTCCTGCGCCAGCTTACGCACCTCTTCAAACGGCATCGGCGGACGGAAGTGACCATCCCGGCGGATAACCGTAATCAGATCCTTCTGGATGGACAGAAGGAAGCGATACACGCCGCGCATCACGGTCGCTGTTTTAAATGAACGACCATACAGCTTATAATCATAGATCTGATTGAGTACCCAGTACATGCAAAAATCAATCAGACCGGGCAGAACCGGTTCGGTTCCTTCGCTAAGTAAGAACTTTTCCAAATTATTGTTGCCAAGCGGCGAGAATTTGACATAAATCTCACCGACGATGCCGACCTTGGGCTTGGAGCCAAAATCCTTCAGCTCAATCTGTGCAAATCGTTTGACGATGAGCGCCATCAGCGTGCGCACACGGCTGTAGCGGATGACACCGGAGTTGGCAAAGTCGTTGGAAATCTTCCTGGTCAGCTCATCGACTGCCTTTTCTGCATCGCCCTCATGGACAACATACGGACGGCATTGATTGTAAATCTGCATAATCAGATCGCCCAGCAGAGCGCCGTACGCAATCTGGAAGATCATCTTTCCCGCAAGGTGAAATCCCGGATTTTCGTTTTTCTCCAATCCGGAGAAGTTGAGCGAAATAACCGGAACGTACTCATAGCCTAACTTGATCAGCGCTTTGCGGAGCAAGTGGATGTAGTTGGACGCACGGCAGCCGCCGCCGGTCTGCGGAAGCATCAGTGCGACCTTGTGCGGATCATACTTGCCGGACTGCAGCGCATCAATCAGCTGGCCAATGACCAGCAGCGCCGGATAACAGGTATCATTGTGGACATTCTTCAGACCGGTCTCCGCGATCTGCGGTCCTTCCGTCTCCAGAACCTCAATGTTATAATCATAGTTCCGCATGATCGCGAGAATCAGCTTAATCTGAACCGGAAGCATATTCGGAACCAGAATCGTATGTGTTTTTCTCATTTCCTCCGTGAACGGAACACGAGGAAGCTCACGGGTTTCAGGCATGTTTTTGTCTCTCCTCTACTGCTGCAATCATGCTGCGGATACGGATCTTGGCAGCGCCAAGATTGTTGATCTCATCAATTTTCAGCTGGGTGTAAATCTTTCCGTTCTCCTCGGTGATGGAACGCATTTCGTCAGTGGTAATCGCATCAATGCCGCAGCCGAAGGAAACCAGTTGGATAATCTGCGCATTTTCCTTGTTTGCTACGTAATTGGCCGCCGCATACATACGGGAATGATAGGTCCACTGATTCAGAACGTTGACCTGCGGCATATCCGCCAACGGAGCGACTGCGTCCTCGGAGACAATGACCATACCGTAGGACTGGATCAGCCGGTCAATGCCGTGGTTGATCTCCGGGTCGATGTGATACGGACGTCCCGCGAGAACCGCGATCTGCAAGCCGTGCTCGTCGGCATATGCAATCGCCTCGCGTCCGGCGCGGGCAATATCCGCATAATAGTCTTCCAGCTCGGCAAACGCGTGCTCAATCGCCTTTTTCACCATGCGGCGGTTGATATGCTTGTATTTCTTGGTAAAGAAGTCGCCTGCCAGACGGATAAAGTCTTTTTTGCGGTCCGGCTCAAAGTACGGCATCATAAAGTCCACATCGCGAAGATGTGCCATATTCGCCTTCAGCAGCTCCGGATAATACGCGACAACCGGGCAGTTATAGCAATTCACCGTGCGATGTTCGTCCAGATTATATGTCATGCACGGGTAGAAAATGGAATCGACATTTTTTGTCAGCAGGTTTTCGATGTGACCATGCATCAGTTTTGCCGGATAGCAAACGGTATCCGACGGGATGGAATTTTGTCCCGCGGCATACAGCGAACGTGTGGAGACATCGGACAGCACAACTTCAAATTCCAGATCGGTCAGCAGTGTGTGCCAGAACGGCAGCAGCTCAAACATGTTCAGTCCGAACGGAATACCGATGCGCGCCCGCCCCGGCTTGCTCTTCTCCTGATACGACAGCAGCTTTTTCAGCTTGTAATCGTACAGATTCGGCAGTTTGAGCTTATCTCCGCCGCCCAGCGGACGCTCACAGCGGTTGCCGGAAATAAACCGACGTCCGCCCGGGAAGGTGGACACGGTCAACGAGCAGTGGTTGGTACACATGCCGCATTTGACCGAACTGGTCTTATGGGAGAAGTTCTCCAGCTCCTCCAGGCTCACCAGGGCGCTCTTCTCCGGCACATTGTCCATGGCATGAAGCGCAGCGCCGTATGCGCCCATCAGGCCGGAAATCGCCGGCCGGGTGACGTTGCGTCCGACCTCCATCTCGAACGAACGAAGAATCGCATCGTTGAGGAAGGTGCCGCCCTGCACGACAATATGCTTGCCCAGATCGTCGGGCGAATGCGCACGGATGACCTTGTACAGCGCGTTTTTGACTACGCTGACCGACAAACCTGCCGAAATCGCATCAATTCCCGCGCCGTCCTTCTGCGCCTGCTTGACCGAGGAATTCATAAAGACCGTGCAGCGCGAGCCGAGGTCAATCGGATGCTTGGCAAACAGACCGACGTGGCAAAACTCCTCCACGCTGTAGCCCATCGAACGGGCAAACGTCTCAATAAACGAACCGCAGCCGGACGAACAGGCTTCATTCAAAGAGATATTGTCAATGCAATCATTGGCAATCTTAAAGCACTTGATGTCCTGTCCGCCAATGTCAATGATAAAATCGACGTCCGGCTCAAAATGCTTGGCTGCCTTGAAATGCGCCATAGTCTCAACCAGACCGAAATCCACACCAAACGCGTTGTGGATCAGCGCCTCGCCGTAGCCGGTGACGGCGGAACCGCGGATGGTGATGCGATTCTCACACAAATGATACAGCTCCAGCAGCTGATCGCGGACGACATCGACCGGATTTCCCTTATTGGGGCTGTAGTAGTTGTACAGCAGCTGCTTATCTTCGCCAATCAGCACCAGCTTGGTCGTGGTGGAGCCGCAGTCAATGCCCAGATACGCATCGCCGGAATACATCGTGATATTTTCGCGCATAATATTGCTGGAATTGTGGCGCTTGCGGAATTCCGCATACTCTTCCTCATTATGGAACAACGGATCCAGCGTGGCGGTCTCAACCTTGACACCCGCCGTGCGTTCCAGCGTATCCAGCAGCTCTTCGTAATCAAAAACCTTCGTTGTGCTGTCCTGCGCATAGCAGGCGGCACCGGCGGCAATGGCATACGGAGCCAGGCTCGGGAAATGTGCATGCTCGTTGCTCAGCCCCAGCGTCTCCTGAAACCGCTTCTGCAGCGCTTTAAAGAAAAACAGTGGGCCGCCGAGGAACAGGACGTCACCTTCAATCTCACGTCCCTGTGCCAGTCCGGTCAGGGTCTGGTTGACCACCGCCTGAAAAATAGATGCCGCAACGTCTTCCTTCCGTGCGCCCTCGTTTAACAGCGGCTGAATGTCGCTCTTGGCAAATACGCCGCAGCGGGACGCGATGGTATACATCCGCTCTGCCTTCTGCGCCAGTTCATCCAGCTCACCCGAGGTGACGTCCAGCAATACTGCCATCTGGTCAATAAATGCACCTGTGCCTCCTGCACAGGTACCGTTCATGCGCTCTTCCAGCTGGCCGGTCAGGAACACAATCTTGGCATCCTCGCCGCCCAGCTCAATCACTACATCCGCCGACGGTACAAAACGACCGACGCATTTGCGGGTTGCAAAGACCTCCTGCACAAAATCGATTCCGCTGGCCTTTGCCACGCCGAGGCCGGCGGAACCGGTGATTGCAACGCGGATATCTGCCTGACCGATGATATCCTTGGCTTCCATCAGCATTGCACAGGCCTTCTCCCGCACCTTGGAAAAGTGCCGCTCATACTTCTTATACAAGATTTCTGAACGGCCTGTCGTTTCGTTCTCACCGACTGCAACCAGTTTTACCGTCGTCGAACCGATATCAATTCCTAAATACACATTCATACAGCTTGATCCTCTTACTCTTTTCTGCCGATCTTTCAGAACTACTTTAATCTTAATATATCTTAATCAGAAATGATACGTTCGTCAACCGTTAAACTTCTGATTTTTCGACAAAAAAATCCAGATTTTCTTCCGTTTTCACCGTTTAGACAAAATCTGAGCATTTTTTTAACACAGCTCATCCGTGAAAAAGCGACATGACCAAATGTCATGCCGCTCTTTTTGTTATTACAAAATATATGTTCTTTTATTACAGCTGAGCCAGCTTTACACGATCCAGCTTACCCTGATCGTTCATCGGAAGGGAGTCCAGAATGCGGACAATGCCCGGAATCATGTACTGTGGGAGATACTGACGCGCCGCGGAACGAATCTGTCCCGGTGTCATCTGCTTCTCCTTCTCCAGCGTGACATACGCTACCAGATGGCCGTACTGCACAATAACACCGCAGGAAATGACACCGTCAATGCGGCACATATTGATCTCAACATCGCTGCACTCCAGACGGTAGCCGCCAACCTTAACCTGCGTATCCTTGCGGGCAATCCAGTACAGCTTGCCGTCCTTCAAACGGCCGATGTCACCCGTGCGCAGTGCGGGCTTGCCGTCAATCGTGCAGAAGCCGGACTTTCCCCCGCTGGTGTAGCCTGCAGCGACACTCGGACCGATCAGAACGATCTCGCCTTCCTCGCCGTCGGCAACCGGAACATCCTCATTCATATTCATGACCACAATTTCGGAAGCTCCGTGCGCTACATCGCCGATCGGAAGCGGCGCATCACACATCTCCGGCGTGATCTCGCACGCGCAGACATTGCAGGTCGCCTCGGTCATACCGTAGCCGTTGATTACCTTCAGATTCGGGAACCGTTCATGCAGCTTACGCGGAGTCTGACGGTGCAGTGCTTCGCCAGACAAATAAATGACCTTGAGGTTGGGCAGCAGATCTGCATTGAAGTTCTTGCGTTCCAGGCAGAATTCTGCCACCGACGGGGTGATTACCATAGCGTCCGGGTTGCTCGCCTGTAAATGACGGAACAGCGTGCTGTGATTTTCCTTCAGCTCATCCTCCGTCATGATGATCGTATGTCCATGAGACAGCGAGTAGTACACATCAATCAAGGACAAGTCGATGGACAGCATGGAGATATTCAGAATCTTGCTTGCCTTTTCCAGGGTAAAGACCGTATCCAGCCAGTTGATAAAGTTCTCCAGATTTTCTCTGGTCGACTGCACGCCGCACACCTGTCCCGTGCTGCCCGAAGTAAATGTCAGATACGCCAGAGAGGACGGGTCAACCGACTCCGGCAGAGTGACCGCTTCTTCCGGCGGATTCTGAGACAGCTTCTTGATGTTTTCCTTGGGGATTTTATTGGAGCCGGAAAAACCGCGTCCAATGGCGCACAGAGCTACTTCCGCCTTGGATTCCTCCGCGATGCCTGCCAGGCGCTCATGCGGCATGCCGGTGTTGCACGCGATGTACGCCGCTCCGGCGCGGATGCATGCCAGAAAAGCGACCAGCATCGAACATTCCTTGTGTCCATACACAATCGCACGCTTGATGCCGCGCTGTACAAGATGTTTCGCCAAATTCTCGCTGCGCCAGTACAACTCACCATAGGTCATCGTCTCGCGCTGGGTGCGGCACGCAATCCGATCCTCCGGATGGGTGAAAATCGAAGAAATATCCATACTATCAGTCCTCCTCTGATTTCGAAAATCAGTCGATAAAATCACTATTTCTTTTCAAATATACCATAATTACGGTTTTAAATCAATTAAAATTTGTGTAATATTGAAAAATCACCACAATTTCATCATTTCCCTTGACAATTCACCAAGAAAAGTGTACGATGTACCCAACAAGTATATAGCGCCTTATCAAGAGTGGTGGAGGGAGCGGCCCTATGAAACCCGGCAACCTGTGCAGGACACAAGGTGCCAATTCCGACGGTGTTCAGATCGAAAGATGAGGAAAGTTCAACGCTCTGTCACTGTGACGGGCGTTTTTATTTTTTCGTAAACAAATTCCGTCGATATAGCCAAGGAGGAACCGAATATGGCAAAGTACTTATTTACATCTGAATCGGTTACCGAGGGACATCCGGACAAAATCTGCGACCAGATTTCCGATGCTATCCTCGATGCAATTCTCGAGCAGGACCCGATGGCCCGCGTCGCCTGTGAGACAACTGTGACCACCGGTATCATCTCGGTCATGGGCGAGGTCTCCACCACCAGCATCATTGACATTCCGACCATCGCACGCGGCGTTGCCCGCGACATCGGCTACGACCGTGCCAAGTACGGTTTTGACTGCGAGACCTGCGCCGTTGTCACCTCGCTGGACAAGCAGTCTCCGGATATCGCCATGGGCGTTGACCGCTCTTTGGAGAGCAAAACCGGCGAGCAGACCGACGATCTGAACGTTGGCGCCGGTGATCAGGGCATGATGTTCGGCTACGCGTGTGACGAAACGCCCGAGCTGATGCCGCTGCCGATCTCTCTGGCGCAGAAGATGGCAAAACGCCTGACCGACGTGCGCAAGAGCGGACTGCATCCCTATCTGCGTCCGGACGGCAAGACGCAGGTCACCGTCGAGTACGACAAGCAGACGCGCAAGCCCATTCACATCGACACCGTTGTCCTGTCCACCCAGCACGACCCGGATGTCACGCTGGAACAGATTCGCGCCGATATGATCGCAAACGTCATCGCTCCGACCCTTCCGGCAGATCTGTACGATGAGAAAACCCGCATTTTTGTCAATCCGACCGGTCGTTTTGTCATCGGCGGACCGCAGGGTGACTCCGGCCTGACCGGACGCAAGATCATCGTGGACACCTACGGCGGTTACGCTCCGCACGGCGGCGGTGCCTTCTCCGGCAAGGATCCGACCAAGGTAGACCGTTCGGCGGCTTATGCGGCCCGCTATGTGGCAAAGAACGTGGTTGCAGCCGGTCTGGCATCCAAGTGTCAGGTTCAGCTGGCGTATGCCATCGGCGTAGCACAGCCGGTCTCCGTCCTGATTGAAACCTTCGGCACCGGTACGGTTTCGGACGATGTCCTGTCTGATGCGGTTTCCAAGGTATTCGACCTGCGCCCGAGCGCAATCATCCGTGATCTGGATCTGCGCAAGCCGATTTACCGTCAGCTGGCTGCCTATGGTCACATGGGCCGCACCGATCTGGACGTCAGCTGGGAAAAGACCGACCGCGTGGACGCACTGCTGGAAGCGGTCAAGTAAACAACATTCCACAAGACCTGCCCGAACCGGAAACGGGCGGGTCTTTTCACACATTGAGGGAGTTTATATGGATATATCCCATTTTTATCAGGAAAAAGGGGCTGGAGAGCCGCTGCTACTGCTTCACGGCAACGGGGAAAACAGCGAGTATTTTGTCCATCAGCTGGATGAGCTGTCCGCCCACTATCGTGTGATTGCTCTGGACACACGGGGACATGGAAAAACGCCGCGCGGATCGGTTCCGTTTACCATCCGGCAGTTTGCCGAGGATTTGGCCTCGTTTATGGACGCAATCCGGCTGGAAAAAGCGCACATCCTGGGCTTTTCGGACGGCGCCAACATCGCCATGTGCTTTGCCATCCGATACCCGCATCGCGTAAACAAACTGATTCTCAACGGCGGAAATCTGACGGCAGCCGGAATCAAACGCCGCACACAGCTTCCGATTGAGCTGAGCTACCGCATGGCAAACGCATTCGCGTCCAAAAGCCCGGAGGCAAAACGGCACGCCGAACTGCTGGGACTTATGGTGAATGACCCAAACCTTTCCCCCGCGGATATATCCACGATTTCCGCCCAAACCCTGGTCATCGCAGGGACACACGACATGGTGAAAACCCGTCACACCAGACTCATTGCGGACAGCATTCCCAATTCCACGCTGTGCATTCTGAGCGGCGACCATTTTGTCGCAAACAAGCAGTATGCTGCGTTTAACCGCGCTGTGCTGCGTTTTCTTACGGAATAGCCAACACGGCAGAAAAAAATCGGCGCGACAGACCGTCACGCCGATTTTCTGTTTCTTCAGGAAGAATAGTCAATATCGTAGCCGTCTTCATCTACATTTCCGGTATGAATTGTAGAACCGTCCGTGGCAACAAAAATATAGTTCAGCGTCTGTTTGTACGCTTGCGCGTCCTGCTCATCCGCCGCCCAGGACATACGGTAGACATAGTATTCCCGGTCTCCCACCGTGGCGATGCTGTCCAGTGTGTACTCATAGGCATTCCCGTTCTCGTCTTCCGTGCCGAACTGGCTCTTGACCGATTCCTCTGCCTCGGTCATCGAGATCTCATTTCTGGCTTCGCCGTCCTGCGAGTCATCCCACTGGTCAGACTCCTGTTCGTCGGTCTCGCCCTCTGCATCCGGCGTCTGATCGCTTTCCTCTTCGTCCTCTGCATCCGACTCCACGGTAATCTTTTCAACCTGTTCTTCCGGTTGTGCCGCCGCCTCGGCATCCTTTCGTTTCTGAATGTCCTCGGCGTAGGAAACAGAATCGTCTTCGATCGGCTCTGCTGCCTCAGACGAGCCGCAAGCAGTCAGTCCCAGCAGCAAGCATCCCCCGATGACCAGAACAGCCAACTGTTTTTTCCATGTTTTCATTGTTCGTCTCCCCTTTCCCAACGAAACACTATTTTACCAACCAATATCAGAACCATTCCGGCTCTGCGCGCCGCGCAAAGCCCTCCTCCAGCTCGTGCTGGTGATACAGATATCGTTCATCATCATAATACTTTGCCCCAACCGGACAGGATTTCACACAGGCTCCGCATTTGATACAGATGCCGTTGACCTCCGACGGTACTTCCGGATTGATGGATCCCATAGGGCAGACAGCCGCGCAAGTGCCGCAGGATACGCATTTCTCAGAGGTCTTGGGCTTGACCTTCAGGATATTAACCGGATTGCCTGCCCGATCGCGCGGCGTGTAGTACGGTCGGATCGGCGTACAGCCGCGAACCGCGACCGGCTCTTCCGGCGGTTCCGCCATCGACTGCACCCTCTGCACCACGGCATCCGCCAGCTGATCGACGATACGCAGATCGTCTTCATCCGGACGTCCGGCCGCCAGAACACGGGAAAAAGAATGCTCCCCGATAAACGCGCCCGCCGCGATGGTACAGAAACCATTGCTTTGAAGCACGTCGCGCAACTCAATCAGCGCATCGTCATAGTTCCGGTTTCCATATAGAACCACCGGTACAGCCGGCGTTCTGCACCCACGAAAACCGCTCTTGACAAACGGCAGCAGCAGGTTCGGAATGCGTCCGGCGTACACCGGAACGCCAAACAGAACCAGCTCGTCCGGAAGAAATTCCATCTGTCCATTCCGCTTGTCCGGCAGTGTAAAATCAATCGTCCGATGCGGCACACAGAGCTTGTCTGCTGCGCGGCATGCGAGGCGCTCCAGCACCGTTTTTGTGGTTCCGGTCGCACTGAAATAAACTGCTGCAATCGAATGAATATCCATTGGTATCCCTTCCTTCCGCGGTGCTTACTGTCCTTTCTTGTTGGCTTTTGCCTGGAACTTCTCGTTCTGGATGATAAACCGCTCGTGCGTGCCCCCGCCGATCTTGCCAACTTCGTCGTAAGCGGTCACGGTAAAGACCAGCTTGCGACCGGATACCTCCACCAGCTCACTCTCGCAGCGCACCTTCATGCCCAGCGGAGTCGGCGCATCATGGGTCACGTTCAGCAGCGTTCCGACCGAGCCGCTGCCCTCCTCTAAGTACGGCTGCACGCTGGTCCACGCCGTCTTCTCCATCAGCGCGATCATCGCCGGGGTCGCGAAAACGTCTAACGTTCCGCTTCCCATCGTTTTGGCGGATACACTCTCATCCACGACCAGCTCGCACTGGCCCTTAATTCCTATCTCAAGCACTATGAATCCCTGCTTTCATAAAATTTTTCACTTTAAACATATCATCCTTGAGCACAATCGTCAATACGATTATTCTGAAATTTTTGTATCTTTTGCTGAATCTCAGCCGTTTCGGTCCAAACTGAGCAAGAGAGGCGGAATTTCGGCAAAATCATTTGACTTTTTTCAGCAAGTGTGTTACGGTAATGTTACTTTACGCTGTAAAAGTTTTAAAGAGTAAAAGTTTACAGAGAAAAAGAGATTTTACTTACGAAAGAGGGAATTGTCTCCATGCCTATCACCGATCTGTTGGAGCGAAACTGTGAGCTGTACGGCGACGAAGTCTGCCTGGTCGAGCTCAATCCGGAAATTAAAGAAATCCGCCGCGTTACGTGGAAGGAATACAATCTGATGGAACCGACTCCAGCCACTGCATTCCGCCGCGAAATCACCTGGAATGTATTTAATGAAAAGGCAAACCGGTTTGCCAATCTGCTGCTCAGCCGCGGCATCGGCAAAGGCGATAAAGTTGCCATCCTGATGATGAACTGTCTGGAATGGCTTCCCATCTATTTTGGTGTCCTGAAGACCGGTGCGCTGGCCGTTCCGTTCAACTTCCGCTACGATACCGACGAAATCAAGTACTGCGCCGATCTGGCTGAAGTCAAGGTCATCGCGTTCGGTGCCAACTTCATCGGACGCATCGAGCCGATTGCGGACGAACTCAGCAACAACCGTCTGCTGTTCTACGTCGGTGACGGCGTATGCCCGACGTTTGCGGAGGACTACTCCGAGCTGGCAGCCAACTGCTCCAGCCAGTCGCCGAACATCAAAATCACCGATCAGGATGACGCGGCCATCTACTTCTCCTCTGGTACGACCGGTTTCCCGAAGGCCATTCTGCACAATCACGAGAGCCTGATGCACTCGGCACGCGTCGAGCAGGCGCACCACAAGCAGACCCACGACGACGTTTTCCTGTGCATCCCGCCGCTGTACCATACCGGCGCAAAGATGCACTGGTTCGGCAGCCTGATCTCCGGAAGCAAGGCCGTGCTGCTCAAGGGCACCAAGCCAAAGTACGTCATCGAAGCGGTTTCCAAGGAAAAGTGCTCGATTGTCTGGCTGCTGGTTCCGTGGGCACAGGATATTTTGGATGCCATCGACCGCGGCGACATCAATCTGGACGAGTACGAGCTGTCCCAGTGGCGGCTGATGCACATCGGCGCGCAGCCGGTTCCGCCCAGCCTGATTAAGCGCTGGAAAACCGTCTTCCCGCACCATCAGTACGACACCAATTACGGTCTGAGTGAATCCATCGGACCGGGCTGCGTCCATCTGGGTATGGAGAACATCCACAAGGTCGGTTCGATCGGTCTGCCAGGCTACGGCTGGGAGGCTAAGATCGTGGACGAAAACGGCGAGCCGGTCAAGCAGGGCGAGGTCGGCGAGCTGTGTGTCAAGGGTCCGGGCGTCATGACCTGCTATTACCGCAACCCGGAAGCTACCGCCGAGGTACTCAAGGACGGCTGGCTGTTTACCGGAGACATGGCACGGCAGGACGAGGACGGCTTCTATTTCCTCGTTGACCGCAAAAAGGACGTTATCATCTCCGGCGGCGAGAACATCTATCCGGTGCAGATCGAAGACTTCCTGCGTCAGATGGACGCGATCAAGGACGTCGCTGTCATTGGCATGCCGGATGCCCGTCTGGGCGAGATCACGGCCGCCATCATCGAGGTCAAGGAAGGCTTTACGCTGACCGAGGATGAGGTCAACGAATTCAGCAAGAAGATGGCGCGCTACAAGCGCCCGAAGAAGATCATCTTCGCGGACATTCCGCGCAATCCGACCGGCAAGATCGAAAAGCCGACTCTGCGCAGAATATACTGTGTAGACAATCTGGTCGCAAAGGAAAACGAGGCATAAACCAGCACATATGTTCATATACAGACCGCAGAGGCTTCGGCTTCTGCGGTTTTTTCTTTTCCCATCCGCAGATTTTTCCCCTGTTTTCGATTTTATGTACGTTTTTAGTGGTATTCCTGTGGTTTTTTCTTGTTTTTCTGTTTACGTATACTGTTTTTTATGATAAACTTATAAAGAATGCAGGTGTTTCGCTTTTTTTCTGTACATCCTGTATGTCTTCTGCCGCTGCGGCACGGCGCAGACTGCCGCAAATTTACTTAGAAGGAATGATTGACTCCATGAAACAGCTTATGCTGGGCAACAAGGCGGTTGCCCGCGGCCTGTACGAAGCAGGTTGCTGTGTAGCTTCCAGCTATCCGGGTACGCCGAGTACCGAGATTACCGAAGAAGCCGCAAAATACAACGAAATTTACTGCGAATGGGCGCCAAACGAAAAGGTCGCCATGGAAGTTGCGTTCGGCGCGGCAATGGCCGGCAAACGCAGCTTTTGCGGCATGAAACACGTCGGCCTGAATGTCGCCTGTGATCCGCTGTTTACTGCATCGTACACCGGCATCAACGCCGGTATGGTCATCGTCGTTGCGGACGACGCCGGCATGCATTCGTCCCAGAACGAACAGGATTCCCGCCATCACGCGATCGCATCCAAGATCCCGATGCTGGAGCCGTCGGATTCTGCGGAAGCACTGGCGTTTACCAAGCTGGCTTTCGAGATCTCCGAGCAGTTTGACACGCCGGTTATCTTAAAGATGTGCACCCGCGTTGCGCACTCGCAGAGCATTGTGGAGCCGGGTGAACGCACCGAATTCTCCAAGCCGTACGAGAAAAACATCGGAAAGTACGTCATGATGCCGGCCAACGCGAAGCGCCGCCATCCGTTTGTCGAGGAGCGTACCCGCAAGCTGACCGAATACGCGGAGACCAGCGGCATCAACCGCGTGGAACTGGGTTCCACCGCTCTGGGCATCATCACGTCCAGCACCAGCTATCAGTACACCAAGGAAGTGTTCGGAGACAACGCCAGCGTGCTCAAGCTTGGCATGGTCAATCCGCTTCCCAAGCAGCTGATTCTGGACTTTGCATCCAAGGTCGATAAGCTGGTCGTTGTCGAAGAGCTCGACCCGATCATTGAAAACCACTGCAAGCAGCTGGGTCTGGAGGTCACCGGCAAGGATGTCCTGCCGCTGGAGGGTGAGTTCTCCCAGAATCTGCTGGCAGAAAAGCTCGGCCTGCCGGTCAAGCCGTCCTGCCAGTTCGACGAGCAGCTCCCGCTGCGTCCGCCGGCAATGTGCTCCGGATGTCCGCACCGCGGCCTGTTCTACACCTTATCCAAAAATAAGATCACCGTCCTGGGTGACATCGGCTGCTATACCCTTGGCGCGGCCGCTCCGCTGAATGCCATGGAGATGACTCTGTGCATGGGTGCATCCATCTCCGCTACGCACGGCTTCAACAAGGCGCTGGGCGAACAGTCCGAACACAACACGGTTGCAGTCATCGGCGATTCTACCTTTATGCACTCCGGTATGACCGGTCTGGCGAACATCGCTTACAACCAGAGCAACTCCACCGTCATCATTCTGGACAATTCCATCACCGGTATGACCGGTCATCAGCAGAATCCGACCACCGGTTACAATATCAAGGGCGATCCGGCGGGCAAGATTGATCTGGAGGCGCTGTGCCTCGCCATGGGCTTTGCACGCGTTCGCGTCATCGACCCGTACAATCTGAAGGAATGCGAGACGGTTATCAAGGAAGAACTGGCTTCTGACGATGCATCGGTCATCATCAGCCGCCGTCCCTGCGTCCTGCTGAAATACGTCAAGACCAAGCCTGCTCTGTCGGTAGACACGGATAAGTGCCGCGGCTGCCGTGCATGTATGCGTCTGGGCTGTCCGTCCATCAGCTTCCGCGACGGCAAGGCCAAGATTGACAACACGCTGTGTGTCGGCTGCGGTGTCTGCCAGCAGCTGTGCGCATTTGATGCATTGCAGTAAGGAGGGGAACAAAAATGACAAAGAATATTATGATTGTCGGCGTCGGCGGACAGGGTTCCCTGCTGGCCAGCAAGCTGCTGGGTCAAATTCTGCTGATGCAGGGCTATGACGTAAAAGTATCCGAGGTTCACGGCATGAGCCAGCGCGGCGGCAGCGTCGTCACCTACGTTCGTTTTGGTGAGCAGGTCTACTCCCCCATCATCGACGAAGGGGAAGCGGATTTCATCATCTCCTTCGAGCTGCTGGAGGCAGCCCGCTACATGAAGTTCCTGAAGCCGGGCGGACGCGTGGTCGTCAACACCCAGCAGATCGACCCGATGCCGGTTATCACCGGTGCAGCGCAGTATCCGACCGAGCTGATTTCCAAGATGGAGAAGTCCGGTGCTGTGGTAGATGCCATGGACGCTCTTGCCATCGCCACGGAGGCTGGATCCTCCAAGGCCGTGAACATCGCGCTGATGGGCCGTCTGTCAAAGTATTTTGACTTCACCGAAGAGGCCTGGATGGAGGCTCTGACTGCCTGTGTACCGTCCAAGTTCTTGGAGCTGAACAAAAAAGCATTTGTACTCGGACGCGGTGAATAAAACTTTCCCGCTGCGTTGATTGCAAACACGCGCAGCATGTTCTGCGCATCTTTTCAGGAGAAATCCCTCTCACGAAATAAAGTCACGAGGAATGACTTTCCGAGAGCCGCTATTCCCCTTTTGCAGATTGGACAAAGGCCCCCGTTCTTCCCCTTTTTGAAGGCAGCGCGACGGTGGCAGCGCCAATTTTAGCTGGAACCATACAAGGAGATTTGTACATCATGGAACACTATTTTCAGCCGGAAATCGAGACTATGCCGGTGGAGCAGATCAAGGCACTCCAGAGTGAGCGCCTGGTCAAGCAGGTAAAGCACGTCTACGACAATATCGAGTTTTACCGCAACAAGATGGATGCCATCGGCCTGAAGCCGGAGGACATCCACGGTATCGAAGACCTGCACAAGCTGCCGTTCATCGAAAAGGACGACCTTCGCGATCAGTATCCGTACGGCCTGCTGGCCAAGCCGCTGAGCGAATGCGTCCGCATCCAGTCCACTTCCGGCACGACCGGTCGCCGCGTGGTATCGTTCTATACCCAGCGCGATATTGACATTTGGGAAGAGTGCTGTGCCCGCGCTATCTGCGCTGCCGGCGGCACCAAAGACGATGTTTGCCACGTCAGCTATGGCTACGGCCTGTTTACCGGCGGCCCCGGTCTGAACGGCGGTTCGCACAAGGTTGGCTGCCTGACGCTGCCGATGTCTTCCGGCAATACCGACCGTCAGATCCAGTTCATGACGGATCTGGGTTCCACGATTCTGTGCTGCACCCCGTCCTACGCCGCATATCTGGCGGAGAGCATCAACGAACGCGGCCTGCGCGACCAGATCAAGCTGAAGGCCGGTATCTTTGGCGCAGAAGCATGGACGGAAGAAATGCGTCACGATATCGAGCAGAATCTCGGCATCAAAGCATATGACATCTACGGTCTGACCGAAATCTCCGGCCCGGGTGTTTCCTTCGAGTGCTCCGAGCAGAAGGGCATGCACATCAACGAAGACCACTTCATCGCTGAGATCATCAACCCGCAGACCGGTGAGGTCCTGCCGGAGGGCGAGAAGGGCGAGCTGGTCTTCACCTGCATCACCAAGGAGGCATTCCCGCTCCTGCGTTACCGCACCCGCGATATCTGCATCCTGACCCGCAAGCCGTGTTCCTGCGGCCGTACGCATATCCGTATGACCAAGCCGTTGGGCCGTTCGGATGACATGATGGTTGTCAAGGGTGTCAACGTCTTCCCGTCTCAGATCGAAACCGTTCTTCTGAACCTCGGTTATCCGCCCAACTACGAGATCATTGTTGACCGTATCAAGAACAACGATACCATCGAAGTCAACGCTGAGATGTCGCAGGACATGATCAACGACATGAGCGTTTCCATCGCAGAGCGCGAAAAGCAGATTGTCACCGGTCTGAAATCCATGCTCGGCATCAAGGTAGACGTACACTGTGTTCCGCCGAAAACCATTCCGCGTTCGGAGGGCAAGGCTGTCCGTGTCATCGACAAGCGCGATCTGTTCAACAAGTAAACGAAATCTTATTACAGGCCGCTGCAAAGCGGCCTGTTTTTATACCTGTTCCTGCTGCCCACCAACCGATCATCGCGTTCTTTTCACCTGATTGACAAAGGGTTGCACGCAGCACGGTTTTCTTATATACTAACAGAAGAAGATATTGTTACAAATAGACAATATATGAATGGGAGGTATTATCATGGCAAAGATTTCTATGAATTCGACGGCAACCAAATACTGCAATATCGTGTCCGAACTCAAAATTGCAAAGGAAGTCGGATTCGAGGGCGTAGAGATTACAGTAGAAAAGATTTATCGCTATTTGGAAGCGGGATATTCCCTGGAAAGCCTGTTCCCTCTGCTGGAAGGCATGGAGGTTGTCGGCATCGGCGCACTGCAGAACATCGAACGTCAGGGCGCGGAATACAATGATTATCTGGATGATATGCGCAGAATCTGCACTCTGGCAAACAAACTCAACTGCAAACGTGTTCAAGTCTGCACCGGTCCCAGCGATGTAGCTACCATCCAAGATTTTGTGAATGGAACACTGTCCGACAGCGATCCCCGTTACAGAGGTCTGCTCGGCGTTTCAGAAGAGGAATTGATCGAGCGCACTGCCAAAAACATTGCAGCCGGTGCTGATATTGCAGCGGATATGGGGATTGATCTGTACATCGAGCCGCTGGCGTGGGTTCCTCTGTGCAAGATTTCTCAGGCACTGAAGGTAATCGAAGCGGCTGGAAAAAGCAATGTCGGTATCGTCATCGACTTCTGGCATATGTGGACTACCGGCGAAACACCGGAATTTGTCTCAGGGCTGGACAAGGATCTGATCAAGATCGTCCACATCTGTGATGGAATTTCCTTTGACGGCGGTGTACCTGTTCAGGATGTATTGCGTGATGTTTGGACCGGAGAGGGCGATATTCCGTTAAAGCGCTGGATTGATGCGGTCAAGCAGACCGGATTTGACGGATGGTATTCCACCGAAATCTTCAGCAACAAGATTTATGAGCGGGATCCCAGACAGACCTCCGCACTGTTAAAGAGCAATTTTGAATACATGCTTGGCATAAACGTCTGACCTGCGATGCCATGATGACGCTGTCTCCCCAAGCGGGAATCTACACAATATGGCTGGGCGGACAAGCTCCCGCTCGCCTGTTGTAAAACCCTGAAAAGGGAATACAGCCCCGGAGGATGTTTCCTCCGGGGCGTTGTCGTACCTGCGCCACAGCGCAGCGATCGTATTATTCCATGCGGATTATCGCGTTCATCAGTCGTCACCACGCAGGAGATTGTCTGCATAGTCTTGCAGGCTTTCAAAGGAATTGACCCCCTCCGGCCGTGTGCTGATCTGCTCTCTCACATAATCGGGCAGCTTTTCAAAATACTGTTTGGCTTCGGGCGCATCTTCCAGAAGGGCATACAAATTTGGATATTTCAAATGAATCACCTCAAACGTAGTATTCCCACGGTTTACGTCATAAATTCCCCATAGCAGCGCATACTGTGCTTGAGGTGATTGTTATGTCGAAACAGGGGATGCAGCGTCCGGACTGGACGCACACGCAGCCCAAAAACCAAGCGGCTCCTGTGCCGGAACTGCAGGGAAAAGCCAAACACGGAAAAAAACACGCTCGTCCAATCATAGCCGGAACATCGTCTCCCGCGCAGAAAGTGTTTCACAGCACTCCGCACACGAAATCCAACTAATCCGCAGCCCCTTCCCGGGGCTTACATCCATCTTTTCATTGTCCCCGCTCTTTCCCCGCGCGGAACGATCTTATTTGCGCTCCGGCAACCCCAGAATCCTCCTGGCGTTCTCACCAAGGATTGCGGTCTGCTCCTGTTCACTCAGCGGAAGACTGCGGATGTGCTCCAAACTTGCCTTCTGATCGCTCCATGGATTATCTGTCGCGAACAAAATCCGGTCAGCGCCGTGCTTGCGGACAATCCGCAAAAACGCCTCGTCGGACAGCATCCACGAATCGCCCGGCTTGCGCTGTTTGCCGTCCGGCGGCGTAATCGTGCCCAGCACAAATGCGGTGTCCATATACAGCGGCAGACCTGCCAGCTTCTGTTCCACCTCATCCCAGTGCCTCCAGCCGCCAAGATGCGCCAGAATCAACTTATCCGGCCCAATCTCCCGCATGACATGCACAACGTGATCCGGCGCACAATAGTCGTGTCCCGGAATGCCGATGTCAAATCCAGCGTGTGTCATGACGTACAATCCCAACTCAGCGGCGCGGTCAATAATCCGCATATAGCGGATGTCATCCAAATCGTAGCCCTGATACGCTGGATGGATCTTGATTCCTTTGAGTCCCAATTCCTGCACACGCGCCAACTCCGCGCGAACATCTCCGCCGTAATCCGGATGCATGCCGCCAAACGAAACCAATCCAGTCTCCTGCGCCTGCGCATTGACCTCTCCCGCCAGAGAGTTCAGCTTTTCCACCTGCCGGTCATTGGTCATAACGGGCAGCAGAATGGAATAGTCAATTCCGGCCCGCTCCATGGAATGCTGCAGGCTGCGGTTCGTCGCCTGCGTAAATGCCTTTGAACACGCCATCTCCTGAAGCTTTGCTATGGTTTTGCCTGCAATCTTTTCCGGAAAGGTATGTGTATGAAAATCGACAATCATATGAATGCCTCCTGTTACGAATAGAACCGGCACGTCCTGTATCCGCTGCAAAACAGCAAAAAAATGCGGTATACCGGCCATTACCAGTATACCACATTTTCTATTGAATGAACGATTATTTTCCGCCCAAAGAAGTCTTCTTCATAACGGTGACTTCCTGACGGTAGCAGGAGAACATGTCGTCCACTTTGCTTTCATCCATCTTCGGCGTCAGCACGCTCACAACCGGAACGATGATCAAACCAGCCAGCATCGCAAACGCGCCGCAGTTAATCGGAGACTGGAGCAGAACCGGGAAGGACGAACGAACCAGCATATTGGCAATCATCAGGATGGAGCCAAACAGGAAGCTGACCCAGCAGGCAGCCTTGGTCGTTTTCTTCCAGTACAGGCTGTACAGGAACGGAGCGAGGAACGCACCTGCCAGAGCACCCCAGGAAACGCCCATCAGCTGTGCAATAAAGGTGACATTGCTCTTATACTGAATCAATGCAATAATTGCAGAAATCGCGACAAAGACGACAATCAGGAATCGGATGCAGATCAGCTGCTTTTTGTGATCCATCTTCTTGCCGACGGTCTCGACAAGGAAATCCAATGTCAGCGTCGAGCTGGAGGTGATGACCAGCGAGGACAGCGTGGACATGGAAGCGGACAGAACAAGGATAACAACCAGTGCAATCAATGCCGGAGACAGGTTGGACAGCATGGTCGGGATAACCGAGTCAAAGCCATTGGCCTCAATGTCAATCTGATCGGAGAACAGACGGCCAAAACCACCGAGGAAATAGCAGCCGCCGGCAACGACCAGCGCAAACAGGGTGGAAATGATGGTGCCCTTCTTGATCGCGGACTCATCCGTGATGGCATAGAACTTCTGAACCATCTGCGGCAGGCCCCATGTACCCAGCGAGGTCAGGATGACAACGCCCAGCAGGTTAATCGGATCCGGTCCGAAGAACGAAGCAAACACGCCCGGTGTCGTCGAGGTCGCCGGATCGCTGACTCTTGCCAGTCCGTCCAGCGCCGCCATAAAGCCGCCCTTGCTGGACAGAACCGCTACGACAACTGCCGAAATGCCAAACAGCATGATGATGCCCTGAATAAAGTCGTTGATGGCAGTCGCCATGTAGCCGCCGACCGTAACGTAAATGCAGGTCAGAACAGCCATCAGAATAATGCAGACCGAGTAGTCGATGTTGAACGCCATGCCGAACAGACGGGACAGGCCGTTGTACAGCGACGCGGTGTACGGAATCAGGAAGACGAAAATGATAACCGATGCGCCGATTTTCAGAGACCGGCTTTCAAACCGCTTGCCGAAGAAGGTCGGCATGGTCGCAGAATCCAGATGCTGCGTCATGATACGGGTTCGGCGTCCCAGAATTACCCACGCCAGCAACGAGCCGATAATGGCGTTGCCAATGCCTGCCCATGTAGCTGCAATACCGTATTTCCAACCGAACTGGCCCGCATAGCCGACGAATACAACCGCAGAGAAGTACGATGTACCGTAAGCGAAGGCCGTCAGCCACGGACCGACCGAGCGCCCGCCCAGTACGAATCCATTGACGTCCGTTGCATGGCGGCGGCAGTAAAAGCCGATGCCAACAAGAACGGCAAAGTAAATAACCAGTAACAACAGTTTCACAAAAATTCCTCTCTTTCATTTTCATTTTGAAACATCGTATTACTTTTATACTTTAATGCTTAAAACAGAAAAAGTCAAGCGTTTCTTGTATATTATCCAAAAAACGACGCTAGTTTTTTGATTTCTCATACTGATTGCTATTTTCGCTCCCCTTTCCGCAACAACATATACAAAAAAAGCCGACTAAGAACATTTTACCTGTTTAGAATTTACAACTCCTGAAAAATACGCTATAATAGCTGTGAGAACATCGCTGCTGTCCGCCGCGACGGCCCGGCGCGATTGATTGGGAGGAAAGACTGTTGGAAAAGAAGACTAACCGAAAAGCAAAAAAAACCACCGCAGCGCCGCTGCCGGAGCCGTGGGTGACGGAATACGACCAATATCTGTTCGGAAAGGGTGTACATTACGAGATTTTCCGAAAGATGGGCGCTCACCTTGCGGAAAAAGACGGCAAGAAGGGTGTTTATTTTTCCGTGTGGGCTCCGAATGCCAAGAGTGTCCATCTGGTCGGCGACTTCAACAACTGGGATCCGGAATCGCACGAGATGATCCGCAAGGAACCGCTCGGTATTTACGAGCTGTTTGTCCCAAAGCTGAAAGAGGGCGAGCTGTACAAGTATGCCGTCACCGGGCAGGACGGCCGAACCATCCTGAAATTTGATCCATACGGCTTCAGTTCCGAACTTCGTCCGGGCACGGCCTCCCGTATCGCTTCCATCGACGGCTTCAAATGGTCAGATGCCCGTTGGATGGATGCGCGTAAAAACTTCAAATTCCAGAAAGAGGCTATGACAATCTACGAGATGCATCCCGGCTCCTGGAAAAAGCACGCACCGGAAAACGAAGACGATCCGGGCTTTTACAATTTCCGCGAACTGGCTCCCGTGCTGACCGACTATCTCCGCAAGATGGGCTACACCCATGTCGAGCTGATCGGCATCGCGGAGCATCCGTTTGACGGCTCCTGGGGATATCAGGTCACCGGCTACTACGCGCCGACGGCACGCTATGGCTCCCCGAAGGACTTCATGTACTTTGTCAACTACCTGCACCGGCACAAGATCGGCGTCATTCTGGACTGGGTTCCCGCCCACTTCCCGCGCGATGAGCACGGTCTGGCCAACTTTGACGGCGGTCCGCTGTACGAATACGCTGATCCCAAGAAGGGCGAACATCCGGACTGGGGTACCAAGATCTTCGACTTCGGACGCAATGAAATCAAGAATTTCCTGATTGCCAACGCTCTGTACTGGCTGGGTGAATACCACATTGATGGCCTGCGTATTGACGCAGTCGCTTCCATGCTGTATCTGGACTACGGCAAAGAGGACGGCCAGTGGATTGCCAACCAGTACGGCGAAAACAAAAACCTGGAAGCCATCGAATTCTTCCGCCACCTCAATTCCATCGTGCATCAGCGCCGTCCGGGCGCCGTCATGATCGCCGAGGAATCCACCGCGTGGCCGATGGTAACCGGTTCTCCGATGGAGGGCGGTCTGGGATTCGATCTCAAATGGAACATGGGCTGGATGAACGACTTCCTGGAATACCAGAAGTGCGACCCCTATTTCCGCAAGTACAACCACAACAAGATGACGTTCTCCATGACCTACGCCTACAGTGAGAACTATGTTCTGGTCATCTCCCACGACGAGGTTGTCCACCTCAAGGGTTCGATGATCGAAAAAATGCCGGGCACGGATGAAATGAAGTTCGCCAACCTCAAGGCGGCCTATACGTTTATGATTGGCCATCCGGGTAAAAAGCTGCTGTTCATGGGACAGGAATTCGGCCAGCGGCGCGAATGGAGTGAAGCCCGTGAGCTGGATTGGGATTGCCTCAAGGATCCCCGCCATGTCGAGCTGTCCAACTACGTCATGGAGCTGAACAAGCTGTATCTGAAGTATCCTGCGCTGAATGCAATGGATGACACATGGGACGGCTTCCAGTGGATCAATGTCAACGATGGCGACCGCAGTATTTTCAGCTTTGTGCGCCTGTCGCCTACCGGACGCAATAATCTGCTGTTTGTGGTCAACTTTACGCCGGTCGAACGCCCGGACTACCGTGTCGGTGTACCCAGAAAGAAACGCTATACCCGTATTCTGGCAACCGGCGCGATGGATGGCGACGGAAAGCCTGTCACCGAACCGCTTGTCTGTCAGGCGAAGA
The DNA here is from genome assembly GCA_051887235.1 of Butyricicoccus sp. Classification (GTDB taxonomy): domain Bacteria; phylum Bacillota; class Clostridia; order Oscillospirales; family Butyricicoccaceae; genus Butyricicoccus_A. The sequence goes on along the minus strand of JBJEZE010000001.1, from coordinate 180 downwards.
AGGGCGAATGCGACGGTCAGCCGTTCTATATTTCGTATCCGCTTCCCGCTTACGGTGCGGCCATCTTCAAATTCTAAAAACATATGCAGCGCAAATCAAAACCACTAGTGAACTAGTGGTTTGCTCAGCCCCTAGAAGGGTCATTACTTGCTGACCCCTCAAAGGGGTACTGAGGGTTTG